>CAVHKB010000098.1:0-9036 GCA_963636305.1 Prevotella sp. P5-108 | reverse complement strand
TGGTGCCAATGGTGGTGATGACCGAAGTCGGAGTGAACGAGGTGACGGAGGTGGTCGTGCCGCTCAAGGTGCCGCCGATACTCAGCCCGTGAAAAGTGGTCGCACCGCTCAGCGTGCCGCCCGAGACAAGCGCATAACTCGTGCCTGTGGCGAGGGCGGGCGTGGTGAGCAAGAGCGTCATCTGCGTGAGCGTCTTCTCGGGCGTGTAGGACAGCACAGGGGTGTCGCCCTGCGTGAGCGTGATGAGTGCTCCTTGTGCGCAACTGCCCTTATAGACGACAGTGTTCTGTGTGCAACTGCTTGCGGTCGGGTTGCTGGTGTCGCCGCCGATGCCGACTGCTATGCCGCCCGTAATGGCAAAGGTGTTCTCGTCGCAGTCGAAGCCCGACTCGGGCGTGCTTGTACCCGATGCGATGACTACGCCCCCGCCGATATGCAGCGTGCCGTTGGAGTCGATGCCGTCGTTGTCCGAGCCGTAGGCATAGACATAGCCGCCGTCGATGGTGATGTCGTTGGTCGCATTGAGCGCATCGTCGGTGGTATAGACCTCCACGATGCCGCCGTGGATAGCGAGCGTGTTCTTCGACTCAATACCCTCGCTGCCCTCTTTCGCCCCCGTGGCACGCACTTTGACATACCCGCCGCTGATGACAATACTACTGTCCGCCTTGATGCCCTTTGGTTTGGTGTCGAGGCTGCCGTACTGATAGACACCGCCCGTGGTGATGACCTGTACCGTGCCGTCCGTGATAGCCAAGTCGCCAGCCACGGAAAGCCCCTTGCCGCCTGCGCCCGTGGATTTGACATAGAGCTCGCCGCCCGCAATGGTCAGTCCGTCGGCTTTGACACCTGCGCAAGCGGACACATCGGCATCGTCGCTGTCGTACTCGCCCGTACCCGAAGTAAGCACGGTGGTCTTACCGCCCGCAATATAAACGGAGTCGGCTTTCAGACCTTTGCCCGACGCAGAAGTTACTTCGATATTCGTCAAGCCGCCACCTATAATTATATAGTCGCTGCCGTGGATGCCGTTGCCCGCCGAGGTGGTGAGATTGAGCTGCACGCCCGGGCGGATACGCACATAGTCGTTGCTGCAGATGGCGTGCTTGTAGTTGCCCGTGACAGTGAGCGCACCCGTGCCGGAGAAGACAAGTTGCCCCTCGCTGAAAAGGCAGGCCTTGGGCTTCTCGCCGTCGGTCTTGGTGTAACTGCTGCCGTCCGCAATGGTGTTGGTCGTGCCGTCGGCGAGTTGGATATAGGCGGTCTTGTGCGGGTACGAACCGTCGTCCTCCGCCGTCGTCCCTTTCTCTATGTCGATAGCAGGTCCCGTCGGGTTGGTCAGCGTCAAGCCGTTGAGCGTGAGCAGAAACTTGTTGTCGGAGTAAATCTTGATACTGCCGTCGGCACACGCACCCGAGAGGATATACTGTATCTTCTTTTTGGTGCTGACGATGACCACATCCGTGCCGTCAATAGTTACCGTTACATTCTTCGCCGTGCCGGTCTTCACCACGCCGCTCTCGTTCCATTCGAGGGAGATGGCGGTCAGTTCGCCGGCGGTGTATGCGTCCCAGTTCTCGAGGAAATCGCCACCGTCATCGGGCAGCACGGCGAGGTCGGACGGCTCGTCGGTGAGGGGCGTATTGCTCCACGCGATGTCGAAATCGGCAAGGTCGGTGCTGCCGATGATGGTGTCGCTTATGGTCTCACCGCCATTCGGAAATGTGTTATCGGAACTGCTACCGCCCTCTTCTTCGGGCGAGTTGGTCTTGCACCCAATCAGTGCCGCGGCAATCGCCGCTACGAATAATACCTTTTTCATACCTTAATCGTTTTAGTAGACTGAAAACATATATCAATTACTGATTATTATATTACAAATAATATACCACAATGCTGTTTTATTATGGTATAATCATACAATTAGTAAATAAAGTATTGTTTTTTAGTAATAAAATGCTATCCAGAATACAAAAGAATTATTTTAGTGAAAGAACCGTCGGAGGATAAGGAAGTTCACGGGTATGACCACGGCGTACACGGGCAGCGGCGCCCACACCTCGGGTACGCCCACCCACAGGAAGAACTCCAGCAGTAGGATATGGAGGGTATAGTTAATGAGGTGGCTGAGTGCAAAGCCCGCACCGTTGCGCCAGGTGGGGCGTGTGCGGAAAGTGAAGTAGTTCGTCAGCAGGTAGTTCACCACGAAACTCAGCGCATAGCCTATCGTGTAGGCGAGCCAAGTCCACAGCCACAGATTAAGCAGCAGATACACCCCGTAGTGTATCCCCGTCGCCACCACGCCCACTACACCAAACCGCACCACCTCTTTCCCCGCCCGTGGCACCCGTTCCCACAACTCCTTAATCTTCATCATAGTTTGCGCAGTCGCATATTCACTACCTCTCGCTTTCCCGCCTCGGCTTCCACAATGGAATAGCGGTAGCCGTTGTCTTCAAAATAGCGGGGGCGTATGTTAGGGGATTCTGCTAATCCGACCGTGTACGGACGCGCCGTGCGCCTAAGAATACGGTCTTTTATCTTATCCACAATCGTAACAGCCCGTCCCTGATAATCGACCACATACAACTTGTAGTTTTCTTCCAATGGTAGGCGTACTATGTAGTACGAGTACCTTTCGGAAGCATATAGGCAGGCATACTGACTGGAGTCCACGAGGTTCTTTGCCGCACAGGTGGCAACAATAGTCTCTTTCGATTCGGGGAGTATCAGTCCGCAATCCACCTTGTCGCTTTTGTTTAGATAGATAGAATACATCTCCGCAAGAATGGTATTACTATAGAAACCATGTAATGCTAACTCGTGTATGTAGTTCCTAATATAACTGCCTTTCATCATCTCTCTGTCCACTTGCTCCAATTCGCCTGCTATGCAATACGGTTGTGCATTGAAATTCGCAGTTACCCGCTCGAAACTATGCTGTATCTTGCCGCGATAGATATAGGCGGGTATGTAGATAGCAATACCGGTGATGACGGCTACTGCCGCTACTGCCCATTCTGCTTTGCAAGGCATAGGAATATAGCGGTAGAGGAAGCGTATAGATAGTACAATGGCACAAATAGAAACTACGGTCAGTTGGTATTCCCCGTTATAGGCAATGATTAGAGCAAAGAGGAGAGCGAACAGACTTGCCATAAAGTAAATACTGTTCTCTCGTATAAACTGCCAACGCTGTTTCCGCTTCCAATCAATTATGCCGCTTAGTACAGCCAATAGTACAACAACACTGACTGCAGGCACATGCTTGATGATTTGTGTGAGTGAATAACTTACTCCGTATATTCCCAATCCTGTTCCCGCAGAGCGAGCAAAGTTCGCAGGACTGAATATGCCGATACATGCTCCTATCCCAAATGCCAAGACAAGATATAGCAAGGTAGAGCGTGTCTGCTTGATATGTACGATATGATAGAAGAACAGCGCACCTGCTATACCGATACTGAAACTCTCTTGCCAACTGCCGCATACCAGTCCGAAGAGTACTACCAAGAGATTCTGCCACGCATTGTATTGCACATTGTCCTCTTTGATGTGCGTATAGATGCACAGGAAGAAAGTATATACGGTGGCAGACCAGAGGTAGTTGACTACAAATGCAATTTCTCCTCCTATGATACCTACACCGGGGGTGGGAATCAGTAGGATAAACGCAAGGATAGTCCAGTACTTGTCTGCTACATGCTTCCCATTGCGTCCGACCAAATAGACCAAACTCATTAGAAGCAGGACGAACATACAAGAGCTTCCTATGAAATAGAGAATATGTCCTCCGTAACCACAGAAGAAGGAAATAAAGCAGTGTACGAGAAACCGTCCGTTTGAATGTAGATACCCCCACGCATTGGACACTAATATATCCCGTAAACTATCTACATAGTTATAGTTGCAATCCTGTCCGGATAAAAATAAATCATAGTTGTAATCCTCTCCGGGTACAAAACAGTAGGTTAGGTCATCAATACCGAACGGTATGTATTGCCGGATGAGAAGATAGTAACCTATTCCGCATAGTACAAAGAACAGGTAATCCCATTTGGAGAATGTGCGAAAGAAATGCTTCATAATGTGTGGAGTATGTAATACAGTTGAGTGTTTAATGTTTAGCGTTGAGTACAGTTGAGTAGTTAAGACTATCGAGCGAAGCGACTACTTAATAAGGTCAGTCCGACTCCCGTTGTACTCTTGGGCGAGATAGACGGGGCGGTGTTTCACCTCGTTGAAGATACGCCCTAGGTACTCCCCGATAATGCCTATCGTGATGAGTTGAATACCGCCCAGTAGCAGGATGACGATAATCAGCGTGGGGAAGCCCGTCACGGGGTCGCCCACTACTAATGCCTTGATGAAATAGTACAGTCCGTAGAGGAATGCGCCCGCCGCCGTCAGCAGCCCCGTATAGGTGGCAAAGCGCAGCGGGGCGGTGGTAAACGAGGTAATACCCTCTATCGCCAAGTTGAGCAGTGAGGAGAACCGCCATTTGCTTTCTCCCGCTACTCGCTCTTGCTGTTCAAACTCTATCTCTTCTTTGCGGAAGCCTATCCAACAGTACATACCTTTGGTGTACCGCTCTGTCTCGCGCAGGCGGCGCAGTGCGTCCACCGCTTGCCTATCGAGCAAGCGGAAGTCCCCCACATTCTGCAATACATTGAAGCGGGTGGCGTGGTCGAGAATACGATAGAAGAGAAGACTGAACTGCTTGCGCAGCCACGGCTCTTTGCCCCGTGTGCGGCGGCGTGCATAGACATCTTGCACCTCGCCGCCGTTCCAGATACGGAGCATATCGGGGATAAGCGTCGGCGGGTGCTGCAGGTCGGCGTCCATAATGATAAGCGCATCACCGCGGGCATAGTCAAATCCCGCCAGCATGGCGTTCTCCTTACCGAAGTTGCGGGATAAGTCCACATAACTCACCCGCTCGTCTTGCGCCCGCAGGGACTTAATCACCTCGAGCGTACGGTCTTGCGAACCGTCGTTTACGAACAGGAACTCAAACGAATAGCCCTCTTGTAGGGGGGGGGAGAGCCATTCGCACGCTTTGCCGCTTGCACACGACTTCTCGCTCGTAGCGGTATCAGTCGGCGCAGCGGTTGCAGTCTGCAATCCGTTGCAGACTGCAGTCAGGGCTTTGTACAATGCGGGGAGGGATGCCTCCTCGTTGTAGCAGGGTATAAGAATAGAAATCAATGACATGAATTAACTATTTGCCTGCAAAGGTACAACTATTTTTATATCTACGCAATATCATTTCCGTTTTTTAGCAGATGCGCATACCTGCCCCTCTCCGCATTTATTGCAATCTGTTTGCCAATATCAAGATAGGCTGCGTACCCAATTTTGTACCAATCAAGTATTGTTCTCCGCCGTCACGCAATCGCAAACTTCTGTGCAATGCAGTGGTTGTCTCTGGGTAGTTCCGTGTGATTAGATTCACCTGTCTTCCCCTGACGGCTGCCTTCTGCGTCAGAGCGACTACCTCAAAAATACGCCCTGCGAACCCCTCAACCAGCGCATCGGATGTATAAAGATGCGTGTTACCCGCCAACTTCGCTACACCATACCTCGCACTAACAGTCTTAAAGGCACCCGCTTTCAATATCGAAGGAGATGGCTCATACAGATATCGCTCCAAACGACTTGCCATTGTGCAGACACTCCCTTTCTCCTCTTCATGCGTAAAACGGAATGTATGGCACGCCCCTCCCGTCAGTTGCACTGCCTTGATACAACGCGAACCCTGTCCGTCAAAACGGCATAGCACCAACAACTCTTTCACCTCCCCGCCCGCTTCCACAACATGTACTTCCTCCGTCGCAGGCAAGGCTCGCAATGCCATATCCAAATCCAACATAGGAGACAACTTCAACAACAGCACACGACATCGCTCCCGCAGCAGCGGGTAAATACTTGCCACATCCGGTCGGCAATCCTCTATATGAACCACCTTCTCGCCCTTTTCCCCGCGCCTCGCAGGGTCCATATAGATACAATCCACCGGCTTCATCGTCCGCAAATAGTCCAAACAATCCGTGTTATGTACGCTTATCGCACGAGCCGACAAACGGAAATTGTGTTCGGCTATCTCACACAACTCCGACTGCTGCTCTACATAGTCTGTATGCCTGAATTTCTCGGAAAGATAATAACTGTCAATACCATATCCGCCCGTCAAGTCAGCCAAACTCTCTCCTCCCACCAACGATGCTTTGTAACGGGCAGTCTGCTCCGACGAACATTGCTCTATGTTCAGTCGGGCAGGAAACAACCAACCGTCCTGCGCCGAAAGTGTCGGCAACTTTTCTTTGGCACGCTGATAACCTTCTATCTGCCGTAACGCAAAATCGATATCCACTTGGGGATATCGACTACGCTGCAATGCCAACGAATACACATCGGCATCTCTATGCTCTCTAATAAATTCTTCCGTCACCAAACCATCATCAGTCTGAAATGCATGGCACCTGGAGCATACTTCGCATCTTCCTCATATTCAAAATCACTGAGCGTATAGAAGATGGTCAATGTACCCATACCGTACTCATAATCAATGGTCTCTGTATAGAAACTCAAGGTATTGGTCGCCTCATCGGAAACATACTCTTTGTGACGAACTGCAGGCAACAGTGTCTGCGTCGCATTCACAGTACCGCTATCATATTCTCGATATACGGATATCTGACCGTTATTATATTTCTCCGCATTCAAATCCGATATGGTAAATGTCGCATAGTAATAGTTGTTGTCTGCGGCATTGCTATATTGCCACTCATTCGCATCTACCTGCAAATCAAGAATAATCTTCCGCATACCTTCCGAGTGATCACAATCACAATGCGAACAACTGCTCATTCCGATGGCAAAAACCAACAAACCGAGATAAAACCATTTCGTCTTCATATAGTCACTGTTTTTATAAGAACAAAATACGCAACTGCGAACATATTCATGTTTATACAATTGCGTATCTCTTGGTAGTGCTACCGGGACTCGAACCCGAGTTTACGGCGTGAGAGGCCGTTGTCCTGGACCACTAGACGATAGCACCATTCTTGTCCATAACGACGCTGCAAAGGTACGACAAGTTTTTGATACACACAAGACCTGCACTGAATTATTCTTAAAATAATCTGCGCCGCCTCCTTCCAAACCCCGCAATACAACTTACACTCAATCATTTATACAAGAAGCGCTTGATACTCTTCTTCGGTGTTTTCTCGAACTCTTTATCCATTATCTCTATATTCGACACCTTGCTGTAAGACGGCAACATCTCATTCAGTTTCTTCAGATTATCTTTCATCATCTCCAATATGCTCTTCTCACCCTTCTCAGGATTGCCGCCTTTCGAGTAGTCAGGAAAAACCAATCCGTACAAACGGCCGTCCCGCTCCACTACAATCGACTCTACTACGCCCTCCAAATTGTTCAGTTTGTCCTCAATCTCCTCCGGGTATATGTTCTGACCGGACGCTCCTAATATCATATTCTTGTTTCGACCCTTCAAAAAGAGGTAGTTCTTGTCATCTATTATACCCAAATCTCCCGTCTTCATCCAACCGTCATCCGTCATCACTGCACGGGTCGCCGCTTCGTTCTTGTAATAACCCAACATCACGTTCGCACCTCGCACATAAATTTCTCCGCACGGGTTTCCCTCTTCCAAAGGAACAACCTTCGCCTCCATATTCGGCAGTATCTGACCACTGGAACGCGCCACAAACTTTTTAGGAGGAGTACCACTCACCAACGGACCACATTCCGTCATCCCGTATCCTACCGTCAAAGGAAAATGAATATCCATCAAGCAACGCTCCACTTCGGGATTAATGGCTGCACCTCCGCATAAGAAATAACGCACATTACCCCCAAACGCCTCCATCAACCTCTTGCGGACTGTCCTCCGTATAAAACGCGCTGTCAGTGGCATATTCCACAATCTCCGCATCACAGGTTTCTGAATAATCGGCTGTATGCTCTTCTTATAAAGTTTCTCTATCACCAACGGGACGGTGACAATCATATAAGGATGCACCGCCTGGAATGCCTTCATCAGAGTAGTAGGTGTAGGCGACTTGCGCAGATAATAGACACGACCGCCCAATGCCAACTGCAATAGGAAATCCGACAACTGACCGTATGCGTGCGCAAGAGGCAGCATCGAAACAACCTCCTCTCCCGGCTTGCTGGGCAAAGTGTACATTCCCTGCTCCACATTGCTGCTCAAACTCCTATAGGTCAGCATCACACCCTTCGGCGCACCCGTCGAGCCTGATGTGTAATTAATCAACGCCAAGTCATCTATGTTGTCCGTAGGAAACGACAAATCCTCACGATGAAAACCCGACGGGTATCGCTCCGCAAAAGCAACCTCCGTGCGCTCAACCACATCCTCGTAAGCAGGGTCTTTCGTATAGAGTACACTGAAATCCGTCAGCGAAATAATCACACGCAGATTGGGCATCTTCTCCGGCTGTATTGCCTTCCACACATAAGGACCTACCAAGAGTATCTGTGCATCGGAATGATTAATCAATCCTTGTATATCCTCGCCCTTGAAATCCTGCAAGATAGAAACAACAACTCCCCTGAACGCCGCTATCGATAAGTAACCCAATGCCCAATGAGAGGAGTTCCTGCCGCATATCGCTATCTTGTCACCTGCTTGCAAACCCAACAACTCGTACATTACACCCAATCGGGCTACCCTCTCCGCCAACTCTCCGTATGTATAACTGACCTCTCCGTCAAAATCCGAAATGGCTGGCTTGTCCCATCGCGAGTGAAATACTTCATTAAAGTATGAAAAATAATGTTTCATTCGTCTTCTTATACCTGTAATCGCCCGCAAAAGTAAGTGTTATTTTTCAATTATACAAATCAACATTAAACAAAACCCCAACTCCCACCACACTCCCACCCAATTTCAGCCCCACTCCAACCCCATTCCCCTCCACCTCCACCATGCGCTTATGCCAACCGTAGAGCCATAGCGTGCTATGGCTCTCCCCACACCAT
>CAVHKB010000097.1:0-9063 GCA_963636305.1 Prevotella sp. P5-108 | reverse complement strand
TCTGGGGAAATGTTGGAGGGAGGGAAACACAATGTCTTTCCATTGAAAAGGAGTTGAGAGCCATAGCACGCTATGGCTCTACAGTTAGCCTAAACAAAGTTACAAAGGACTACCAAACAACGATGGTGTGGGGAGAGCCATAGCACGCTATGGCTCTACGGTGGGCATAGGCGAAGTTACAGGCGATGGAGGGGGTGTTACAGATGACGGAGGGGGTTGCGAGGGGGGTGCGAGGAGGAGGGGAGGTTGTGCGGAGTGGGTGGGAAAGAGTATTTTTGTCGGAAAAACATCATTTTTTACGGAAAATGTTTGCACAATCGTAGCAGAAGCAGTATCTTTGCAGCCGCTCTTGCAGAAGAGAGGGGGAGGTGTATTGCGGAGGATGTTATTGCCTAATGGTGTAATGGTAGCACTACAGATTCTGGTTCTGTCTGTCTGGGTTCGAGTCCTGGTTAGGCAACAATAGCGAGATGAGGTTTGCATGATGCAACAATCTTCTTTCTTTGTATTTCACAGATAACATATTTTTTCTTGCGAGTATCGGCAAAAGACTGTATCTTTGCAGTGTATAATTTTGCAAAAGAACGGATACGGAATGCCCGATATGAAGGATAGGAAATGGCGCACGGTTCGCAACGGTTCACGCATTTTGCTGTGTGGGATTGCGCTGATGCTCGGTATGTGCGTGTATGCGCAGGGGGGTAGCAGTGTGTATTCGTTCTTGGACCTCCCTTATTCCGCCCGATTGAACGGGTTAGGCGGTTCGACGGTATCGTTGAAGGAAGCGGAGTTGAGTTCTTTTACCTGCAATCCCGCGTTGCTTAATCCGTCGACGGACAAGGTATTGCAACTCAACTATGCGCATTATTTGGAGGGAGTGAACATCGGTTCGGTGCTTTACGGACATAATTACAAGGAGAACTATTTTGCGGCTGCGATACATTACTTGAACTACGGTAAGTTTGATTACGCGGACGAGTACGGTAATCTTCAGGGTAGTACTTTCAGTGCGCAAGACATGTGTATTACGCTGTCTTATGCACGGCAGTTGGGTCCTTATTTCACGGTAGGTACTTCGTTGAAGCCTATTTATTCGCATTACGAGTCGTACTCGTCGTTTGCTTTGGCTGCGGATGTCGGTGGTCATTTCCAAACGAAGGATTCTACCTTTCAATTGGGAATCAGTTTGCAGAATATCGGTTGGCAACTGAAGGGCTTCTATACGACAGAGTCGGGTCAGCACAGAGAGCGTTTGCCGTTGAATCTGCAATTGGGCATGAACTATCGTTTCAAGCATGCTCCTATACGCTTGAGTATGACTATTCACAATATGCAGCGTTGGGACTTGAGTTCCCAACTGACCAATCAGCCGACGGAAGAGACCTATTCGGACGAGGAAGTGGTTGCGGACAGTTCGATACGGTGGTATGATATGCTGTTCAGACACACTATATTTGCCATAGATATTGTGCCGAAGAGCGATCGGTTTTACGTTACTCTTTCCTACAACCACCGTCGAAGGATGGAACTCGGGTTGAAGGACCAGCGTTCGTTGGCGGGTTTCGCTATAGGTGCAGGTGTACGGATACGCAATTTTCAACTTGGCGCAGCCTTTTCGCAGCAGACCAAGGGTGGATATATATATCAAGTGAGTTTGTCGATGAACATCAACGAATACCTCAAATAACGATGAGACGCATCAATGTAGCCATAGACGGATATTCTTCGTGTGGCAAGAGTACGGTAGCGAAGGCACTTGCGCAGTATGCGGGTTATGCATACATAGACTCGGGTGCGATGTATCGTGCTGTTGCGCTATACTGTTTACGGAACGGTATCATGGACGGGGAGCATATAGACGAGGATATGCTGCGGGAGAGGATAGCGTCGTTGCAGATAAGTTTCCGTGTTACCTCTTCGGGACAGACGACTTGCCTGAACGGTGAGGATGTGGAGCGTGAGATTCGTACATTGGCAGTGGGGAACGGTGCATCGCGTGTGAGTACGATAGGCTTTGTGCGTTCGTTTTTGGTGGAACAGCAACGGGAGATGGGTCGTGATAAAGGTGTAGTGATGGACGGAAGGGATATAGGGACGGTGGTGTTTCCTACGGCAGAGTTAAAGTTGTTCCTTACGGCTTCTTCGGAGATACGCGCCAAGCGTCGTTATGCGGAGTTGCAGGAGAAAGGTTTGAATCCTGATTTTGAGAGCGTCTTGAAAGATGTGAACGATAGAGATTACAGGGACACGCACAGGAAGGAGAGTCCGTTGCGTCAGGCGGAGGATGCGGTGGTGGTGGACAACAGTGACATGGACAGGTCGCAGCAGTTCGAATATATCCGCCAGATCTTTGACCAGCGGAGGGGCGTATAATGCTATATGACAGGGATATGCGTATAACCATTGATAAACAGTCGGGCTTCTGCTTCGGAGTGGTGAAGGCAATCCGAAAGGCGGAGGAAGTGTTGCAGTCGGAAGGTCATCTATACTGTTTAGGAGATATTGTACACAATGCGGAGGAGGTGGGACGCCTGTCCCGTTTAGGTTTGGAGAGTATAGACTACAATACTTTCCGCAGTCTGCATAAGACGGCAGTACTTCTCAGGGCGCATGGAGAGCCGCCGGAGACATACAGGATAGCAAGAGAAAACGATGTGGAGATTATAGATGCCAGTTGTCCTGTGGTACGGAGTTTGCAAAGGAATATACGACGGACTTACGAGCAGATACAGACCAGTGGGACCGGTGGTCAGATTGTTATTTTCGGTAAGCGCGGTCATGCGGAGGTGATAGGTTTGGAGGGTCAGACGGAAGGGAATGCGATAGTGGTGGAGTGTGTGGACGACCTCAAGAAAGTGGATATGCGTTTGCCGATTTATCTGTTCTCGCAGACGACGAAGTCGGTGGGTGAATTCAGGGAACTTATCAGTGAGATTGAGCATCGTCGCGAGAAGGCGGGCAGGGGAGATGTTGTTTTTGAGTGGCATGACACTATTTGCGGGCAGGTTCGTAACCGCATAGACCATATAGCCCAGTTTGCGGCACAGAATGATGTAGTGTTCTTTGTGGGGGGTGAGAACTCGTCGAACGGGAAGGTGTTGTATCTCCGATGCAAGGAGGTGAACAGCAATACATTCTTTCTATCGAGTGCGAAAGATATAAACAGTGAGATGTTGAGTGCGGTGCAAGGGGTGGAAAGGGTAGGTATATGCGGTGCGACATCTACGCCATTATGGCTTATGGAGGAGGTGTCAGCGAGACTGACAGAATGTCAGTGCGTGGCAGAAAGATAATTAAATACACACAACAACTATATTAACTGAACAACTATGGAATACAGAATCAGGACCATTGGGGTGCTTACCTCTGGTGGTGACGCACCTGGAATGAATGCCGCCATACGCGCGGTGACGAGAACGGCTATTTACAATAGTATCCGTGTGAAGGCCATTTATCGTGGTTACAAAGGATTGATTACGGGTGAAATAAAAGAGTTTCATACCGAAGACGTAAGTGGTATTATCCAGCGTGGAGGTACAATACTGAAGACGGCACGCTGTGATGAGTTTCGCACCGCAGAAGGACGAAGGATAGCCTACGAGACGATGCAGCGCGAGGCTATAGATGCCTTGGTTGTTATCGGAGGGGACGGTACCTTTACGGGCGCTCGTCTGTTTGCGCAAGAGTTCAATGTGCCTATTGTGGGCATTCCGGGTACGATAGACAATGATTTGTGGGGGACAGACAGTACGATAGGATATGATACAGCACTGAATACGATAATGGACTGCGTGGACAAGATACGGGACACGGCATCTTCGCACGAGCGGGTGTTCTTCGTAGAAGTGATGGGACGCGATGCTGGGTTCTTGGCACTTAACAGCGCACTGGCTGCAGGGGCAGAGGCTGCTATAATCCCTGAGCGTAAGACGCCGGAGGAACAGTTGGAGACATTCATTGGTAACGGTTTCCGAAAATCAAAGAGTTCGAGTATTGTTATCGTGGCAGAGAATCCGACAACGGGAGGTGCGCAGGGGTTAGCCGATACGCTGAAGAAGAATCATCCGGAGTATGAAGTACGCGTAACGATTCTTGGACACTTGCAGCGAGGCGGCAGTCCCACATCAAGCGATCGTATACTTGCAAGCCGAATGGGAGTGGCGGCTATTAGTGCTTTGCTGGAAGAACAACGAAGCATTATGGTCGGACTTAGGAACGATGATATTGTGTATGTGCCATTCTCTCAGGCGATAAAAGACGATAAGGATGTCAAGCCTGACAGTGTGCAAGCACTGCAGATACTATCTATATAACACAAGTATCATGTCGTGTAATCAATCAACAGCACTGTTATTCATTTTAGCCATCTTTGTTTCATGTAACGGTGGTAATGTGATAGAAGACCCTCGTAGGGAGGACTTCGATACAACAAAGATACAGGAAGATACCACATGGGCGCGTGTTTCGATGCAGCGTTCGGTTACGGGTGTGCAGCCTATGACGGGATTGGTTCTTTGGACCGATTATGCCGAGGAACTGCATTCGAGATATGGTCAATCCATTTCGTTGGAATACTCTTATTGTCTTCCATGTAAAGTGGTTACGGGTAAGACAGGCGATGAGATACAGTACGATTGGTCTTCGTTCGACGATATGTTAGAAAGCATTGCTGCTCGTGGACACCAGGCAATAGTGCGCTTTTGGTATGAGTATCCCAGTGGTACGGATGTGGATGGTCAAAAGGGGACAACAGCAGTGCCTGCCTATATCAAAGCGTTGCCGGATTATCATGAGACCTATAGCAAGAACCCAGGAGGTGACGGACCTACCTATTATGCTGACTGGAGTAATGCAGAACTGCAGTGGTTCACTACACAATTCTATACAGACTTCAACGAACGGTATGGCAACGATTCTCGTCTGGCTTTCATAGAAGTTGGTTTCGGGCATTGGTCGGAATACCACATCTATGGCACCGATGTCCGATTAGGCACTAATTTCCCTTCCAAAGCGTATCAATCAGAGTTCTTACAGCATCTTGCTGCAACAATGACTATCCCTTGGTCGGTAAGTATTGATGCTGCCGATACCGACTACTCCCCCATAACAGAGAACAGCATCCTGATGAACTTGAACTTCGGTGTGTTCGACGATTCGTTTATGCACAAACAACACGACAAAGTGCAAGGCGAGGGATACAACGAAGAGTGTTGGCTCGCTTTGGATACCACCCGATGGAAAAGAGGCGTGTGTGGAGGTGAAATAAGTTATTATTCCGATAAAGACCAACGCAACTTCCTCAATCCCAATGGAATGTATGGCGTCACATGGGAGGCGGCATCGGCAAAGTATCATATCACATTCATGATTGCCAACGATGCGCCACAAACCACCTACGGAACCCCAGAACGCTTCAAAGAGGCAAGTATGCAATGTGGTTACCACTTCAAGGTGCTTGACTGCCTGACCAATAACGACGAGACAAAAGTACTTGTCAAGAATATAGGCATTGCGCCACTCTATAGAGATGCCTATTTTGCCATTAACAACACTCGCAGCGAAGAATCATTACGAGGACTCTTACCAGGTGAACGCAAACTGGTTCTCATTAAGCAACCCCTTACCAACGAGCAGGATTTGTGCATCGTGTCCGACGCTATAGGGACACGGCAGAAGATTGAATATGAATGTAACATACACGCCAAAGGGACTGAATAAAGAAGTTCTCCGTCTCGCTTTGCCGAGTATCTTGGCAAGTGTCACCATCCCCCTCGTCGGAATGGTCGATACTGCCATCGTCGGGCATATCGCAGATGCTACCGCTATCGGTGGCATTGCCATTGGCACTATGTTGTTCGACCTCCTCTATTGGAACTTCGGCTTCCTCCGCGTCGGTACAGGAGGAATGACCGCACAAGCCTATGGGCGGAAAGATAATGCCGCCTTATCCAATATATTGGCGCAAAGTATCGGCATCGCTTTTTCTGCCTCTTTGCTGATTTGGGCTTTGCAATGGGTCTTTGTCAATCTCGTCCTCTGGTTCGTACCTTGTTCCCACGAAGTCTCTCTCTTTGCCCAACGCTATTTCTATGTGCGTATATGGGCTGCCCCTGCAACATTAAGCCTTCTGGCTATCAAAGGATGGCTCATCGGAATGCAAGACACTATCGGACCCATGATTTGCGACTTGGTGGTCAATGTCGTCAACATCATTGCCAGTTACTTGCTCGCTGTCAAAACCTCTCTCGGTGCCGTCGGAGTCGCTCATGGCACCGTCGTGGCGCAATACTCCGGACTCCTCGTCGCCTTTGTCCTTCTCTATAAATACCGTGACACCATACGAACGCTCGACTGGAAACATTGTATCCGATGGAGCGAAATGCGCAAACTCTTTGCGCTGAACACCAATCTCTTTCTGCGCTCACTCTGTTTCATGATCGTTTATGTCGGCTTCACAACCATGTCCGCAAAGTATGGCGACAAAGAACTGGCAGTTAGCAGTATCATTATGAAACTATTACTGCTCTATTCCTACTTCCTCGACGGCTTCGCTTATGCTGGCGAGGCGCTCACTGGTCGTTTCTTCGGAGAAAGAAACAAAACAGCATTGCGCAAGGTCGTGAAGATTCTGTTTCTTTGGACCCTCGTCATCGGAGTGGTAAGCACCGTCATCTACGCCGTCGGTGGAGAATGGATGGTACGACTTATGACCGACAACCAAGAAATCATCAACTGCGCTCACAAATACCTCTTCTGGTTGGTACTGATGCCTCTCGTGAGTTGTGCAGCGTTCATCTGGGATGGTATCTATATCGGAGCAACTGCGGGCAAAGAGGTCCGTAATTGCATGATTCTTGCCGCCGTCGGCTTCATCATTACCTATGTCGCCCTCGAGAATAGGCTTATGATACAAGCACTCTATATCGCCTATTTCGCACACCTCATCATCCGTGCCGTCTATCTGACCATCAAATGGAGGTCAATCGAACGACGCATCGAACTCGAAGAAACAACGCTTAATGTATAACTGACTATGAAAAGAACATTCTTGCTATTGCTCGCTTGCCTCCTTCTGACAAGCCTGTCCGCTCAAGTCTGGAAAGCGGATCTGGGAGATGGTACTTACCGTAACCCTATCCTTTATGCCGACTATTCTGACCCCGATGTATGCCGTGTAGGCAACGACTTTTACATGACCGCATCGTCTTTCAACGCCGTACCTGGTCTGCAAATCCTACATTCCAACGACTTGGTAAACTGGGAGATTATAAGTGCTGCACTGCCCGCAACCATCCCCGGTACGGAGAACATCGAAGAACCTCAGTATGGCGGTGGCGTATGGGCACCCTCTATTCGCTTCCACAATGGAACTTTCTATATCTACTACGGCGACCCCGACAGAGGTATCTTCATGCTCCATACCGACGACATACAAGGTCTATGGAGCCAACCAGTACTCGTCAAAGCCAGTAAGGGACTCATCGACCCATGTCCCCTTTGGGACGACGACGGACGCGTCTATCTCGTCCATGCCTTTGCCGGTAGCAGAGCAGGACTCAAAAGTGTGCTTGCCCTTATGGAACTCTCACCCGATGGTTGCAAGGTCGTTCAAGATAGCAAAATCATCTACGACGGTCACCGCGATAATCCCACCATCGAAGGACCTAAGTTCTATAAACGCAATGGCTACTACTATATCTTCGCCCCCGCAGGAGGGGTCAAAAAAGGATGGCAGTTGGCTATGCGAAGCCGTAATATCTATGGTCCCTACGATACAAAAATAGTCCTCGAACAAGGCGAATCCCATGTCAATGGACCTCATCAAGGGGCGTGGGTCGATACCGAATCAGGCGAAGATTGGTTCATCCACTTCCAAGATGCAGGAGTCTATGGACGCATCGTCCACCTGCAACCTATGTCGTGGGAAAGCGATTGGCCCATCATCGGCAGATATGGTACTCCCGTCGCCAAACACAAGAAACCGAACATCACTGCAACCGTCAAACCGTGTTCTATAGCCGAATCCGACGAGTTCGACTCCTCGTCACTCGGTCTGCAGTGGCAATGGGCTTCCAATGTAAACCCCAAATGGTACTTCTGCGATGCTGTCGCAGGGCAACTCCGTTTGTTCTCCTACTACTCCCCATCGACCAATGCACCCAATATCCTACTGCAGAAGTTCCCCGCACCTGCCTTCCAGGTCACTACCCGTATGCGCTTCTGCCCCGATGCAAGACACAAAGGCGAACAGGCAGGACTCATCTTGGACGGGCCGAAACCGGCCTATATGGTCATGAAGAATCTCGCTGACGGCATCGTACTTAGTTTTAAGGCAGAAACTTACAATATGGCACTGACCAGCGTCGAACCGAACACATGGGTCTATCTGCGGATGCAGTGCAAACCTCAAGGTGAGTGCGTATTCTCCTATAGCCTCGATGGTAAGAAATTCAAAACCATCGCCATTCCTATTCAAGCCACGCAACGGAATTGGATCGGTGCGAAAATGGGACTCTTCTGTACCCGTGCCGCCGATGGAAAGAACGACGGAGGTTGGCTCGATGTTGATTATTGGAGGGTCGAACCTCTGCAAAAGTAACCACTTCGCCCGCACTCTCACCCTCGTACCGTCAATGGAAAGAACGACGGAGGTTGGTTCAAGGTCGATTATTGGAGGGTATAACCTCTGTAAAAGTAAACAACAAGCCCGCGCCCTCACCCTCGTGCCGCACCCCTATGCAGCACGAGGGTTTTGTTTTCCTATCCCTTTCCTAACCCTCTCCCTCGTCTGTAACTTCGTTTATGCCAACCGTAGAGCCATAGCGTGCTATGGCTCTCTGCGTGGCTTCCTGCGTGGTAACATATTCAATGGGACTTCGCCCGTCAAATGTAATATCGTTTATGTTAACCGTAGAGCCATAGCGTGCTATGGCTCTCAACTCCCCTTCGCAGGAAGAACAATATGTTCCCCTCAAACTACACAACGCCCTTCGACCATACTCTGCATATTAATTGTTAACTGTTAATTGTTAATTGTTGATTGCGTGCTATGGCTCTCAACTC
>CAVHKB010000096.1:4459-9159 GCA_963636305.1 Prevotella sp. P5-108 | reverse complement strand
TTACTCGCTCGATTTTTGACGCACCGACCCAAAGCCGAAAGTAGATGACAAAGGGAAGGAGGGTCTGGGGAGGCTGGATTTCTGGGGGATATATTCAATTAACAATTAAGAATTAACAATTAACATACAAGGAATGGCCGTGCGTATTACCTCGCAGGAAGCCACGCCGAGAGCCATAGCACGCTATGGCTCTACAGCATACAAAAAGCATACATACAGCATACAAAAATTAATAATTAACAGTTGATGATTAATATGCCATGAGGGCAATTTTCTATGTTAATTGGAGGTTCTTCCTATATTCTTCCTATATTCATCCTATATGCGTCCTATATGGATCGTATATAAATCCTTTGGAACTTATAGTAAATACAGGGCTTGGCGGAGGGGAGTTTGGAGGAAAGGGTAGGGGGCGGGTGTTCTTTGCTCTTTTATATAAGGTGGGGAATAATAAAAAGGTGTTATGAAGAATCTTCACAACACCTTTGGCGGAAGGAGGGGGATTCGAACCCCCGGTACGGTTACCCGTACGACAGTTTAGCAAACTGTTGGTTTCAGCCACTCACCCATCCTTCCTTCCAACAGACGAGGCTGAATATAAGACTACAACACACGGGTTGTATCAAAACGCCGACAAAAGTACAACATCTTTTTTGTTTATACAAGAGAAAAGTCTTTTTTTTGCGTAGGCGTTATGACAAAACTGTTCAGTCGAATTGTTTTTTATTTCCTGTCCCCAAAGATTCGTAAGAGATAGAGGAACATATTGATAAAGTCGAGGTATAAGGAGAGTGACCCCAAGAGGGCAATCTTCTGTGTGTTTTCGTTGACTTCGTCGCCATAGAACTGCAGCATTTTCTTGATATGTTGAGCATCGTAGGCGGTCAGTGCAGCGAACAGCACGACTCCGACGAAAGTGATGCCCCAGTAGAGGGGAGAACTTGCGACAAAGATATTGACGATGGAGGCAATTATCAGTCCGAGGAGTGCCATGAGCAGGAATCGTCCCCAACTGCTCAAATCGCGCTTTGTGAAAGTGCCGATGAGTGCCATAGCAGTGAATGTTCCTGCGGTGATGAAGAAAGTGCTTGCGATACTTTCTTGAGTGTAGATTAGGAAGATGGGGGTGAGGGTAACACCGTTCAGCGCACTATATAAGATGAACATCAGGGTTGCCATAGTGAAGGACATCTTGTTGATGAGTGCGCTCAAGGCGATGACCATGACCAACTCAAGGACGCACAGGCCGATGAGCATGGCAGAATTGGAGACTATGGCGGAAAGGAATTGCTCGTTTCCACTGACCAGCAATGAAGTGGCACCCGTGATGATGAGTGCGAGGGTCATCCACCAATAGACTTTGCGCATGAGTGAGGATACGACAGAAGGGTCGTTGGCAAGAGTTGATATGGGTAGATTGTCCTCTTGGTAATTGGAGTCGTTTAACGGATTGTTCATAGAAGTATTGTTTTTATGTTATTTCTCTATCGTTTAACAAAAAATATGCCAACTTGTATGTTGCTGTGCGTTGGGTACTTTTCTACACAAAGCGTCAATTTTTCTACTTGTATCCTGTGGAAAGTCGTTATTTTTGCAAGATGAAAGGGAGCGTGCCTGCAGTTGGTGGCTCTGTTGGTGTAAGAAAGTTATAAACGATTGAAAAACAGATATATATTATGAAGAAATTTATGGACAAGGACTTCCTTTTGCAGACGGAAACGGCAAAGGAACTCTATCATGAGCATGCGGAAAAGATGCCTATTATCGATTACCACTGCCACCTCATTCCGCAGATGGTAGCCGAGAATAAGCGCTTTGAGTCGATTGCACAGATATGGCTGATGGGCGACCACTACAAGTGGCGTGCCATGCGCTCGAACGGCGTCGATGAGCGTTACTGCACCGGCAAGGACACTACCGACTGGGAGAAGTTTGAGAAATGGGCAGAGACCGTTCCTTACACCTTCCGTAACCCGCTGTACCACTGGACACACCTTGAGCTGAAGACCGCTTTCGGCATTGACAAGCTGCTCAGCCCCGAGACCGCCAAAGAGATATACGAGGAGTGCAACCACCAGATTGCCACCGACCCGAAATTCTGTCCGCGCGGCATGATGGAGCACTACCATGTGGAGATTGTCTGCACCACCGACGACCCTGCTGACAGCCTCGAATGGCACAAAGTAGTGGCAGCTGACCCGACCTGCAAGACCCGTATGCTTCCCGCATGGCGTCCTGACGCAGCCATGAACATCGAGGCAGCTACTTGGAAAGCCTACATCGAGAAACTCGGCCAAGTGAGCGGCGTTGCCATTCACACTTTCGCTGACCTGACCGATGCGCTGCAGAAGCGTCACGACTTCTTCCAATCGATGGGCTGCCGCCTGTCCGACCACGGCATCGAGGAGTTCTATGATGAACCCTACACCGAAGCCGAAGTGAACGCTATTCTCGACAAAGCGCTTGCCGGCAAGGCACTGACTGCCAACGAGATACGCCAATACAAGCACGCTTTCCTGCACATGCAGGCAGAGATGGACTACAACGCCGGTTGGACGCAGCAGTACCACTACGGTGCAATCCGCAACAACAACACGAAGATGTTCAACCAGCTCGGTGCAGATACCGGTTTCGACTCGATTGGCGAATTCACCACGGCCAAGGCCATGGCGCACTTCCTCGACGAGATGAACATGGAAAGCAAGCTGGCTAAGACTATTCTCTACAACCTCAACCCGTGCGCTAACGAAGTGATTGCCACTATGTTGGGCAACTTCCAAGACGGCTCGGTAGCCGGTAAGATCCAGTTCGGTTCGGGCTGGTGGTTCCTCGACCAAAAGGACGGCATGGAGAAGCAGATGATGGCACTCTCGAACCTTGGACTGCTCAGCCGTTTCGTGGGTATGCTGACCGACAGCCGCTCGTTCTTGAGCTATCCGCGTCACGAGTACTTCCGCCGCACGCTGTGCAATATCTTAGGCAACGATGTGGAGAACGGACTTATTCCGTACACCGGTTACGAGAAAGCACGTCTGCAACAGATGGTAGAAGACATCTGCTACAACAACGCAAAGAACTATTTCAATTTCTAATATGAGGAGGAGAGGGTAGTGCCTTGGTGTATTGCCCTCTCTGACTTGTTCTAAGCACACTACTTACAATAACAATACAAAACACAACAACACAATGGCAAAAATTGTTACTTTGGGCGAGATTATGCTTCGCCTTTCGCCGAACGGCAACGACCGTTTCATTCAAGCAGAGTCTTTCCGTATCATCCCCGGTGGCGGCGAGGCGAACGTGGCTATCTCGTGCGCTAACTTCGGACACGATGCGTATTTCGTAAGCAAACTGCCGAAACACGAAATCGGACAAATCGCAGTGAATGCCCTGCGCCGCTACGGTGTGAACACCGACTTTGTGGCTCGCGGTGGCGACCGTGTAGGTCTGTACTATGCAGAGACCGGTGCTTCGATGCGCCCCTCGAAAGTGATCTATGACCGTGCACACTCCTCGATTGCAGAGGCTGACCCGTCGGACTTCGACTTCGATGCTATCATGGAAGGCGCACAGTGGTTCCACTGGAGCGGTATCACCCCTGCTATCTCGGACAAGGCGGCTGAACTGACCCGTCTGGCTTGCGAGGCTGCAAAACGCCACGGCGTAACGGTATCGGTTGACCTCAACTTCCGCAAGAAACTGTGGTCGAGCGAGAAGGCTATCTCCGTTATGCGCCCGCTGATGAAATATGTAGATGTCTGCATCGGCAACGAGGAAGACGCACAACTCTGCTTGGGCTTCAAGCCGGATGCAGATGTAGAGGGCGGTCAGACCGACGCTGCAGGCTACGAAGGTATCTTCAAGCAGATGGCAAAAGAATTCGGCTTTAAGTATGTAGTATCTACACTCCGTGAGAGCTACTCGGCTACCTTCAACGGTTGGAAGGCACTCATCTACGACGGCAAAGAGTTCTATCAGTCGAAGCGTTACGAGATTAACCCCATCATTGACCGTGTAGGCGGTGGCGACTCGTTCTCGGGCGGTCTGATTCACGGCTTGCTGACCAAGAAGACGCAGGGCGAGGCTCTCGAGTTTGCTGTGGCAGCCAGCGCACTGAAGCACACTATCAACGGCGACTTCAACCTTGTATCGGTAGAAGAGGTAGAAGCACTTGCAGGTGGTAACGCTAACGGACGCGTACAAAGATAACAGGGCGAATTAACAATTAACAGTTAACAATTAACATGCCTATCGGATGATAAGTAAGGACAATCTCATTATTCAAAAAAGCCGGAACTTTGCGGTGCGTATCGTAAAAATGGTGGCTTACTATGAAAAGGAATTATCCTACACCTATTCTCCCATGTTTAGGCAAATACTGAAATCAGGAACCTCGATAGGGGCTAACATTCGTGAGTCTCAGTATGCTGAAAGTTCGGAAGACTTTGTCCACAAACTGAAGATAGCCCTAAAGGAGGCAAACGAAACTGACTTTTGGTTGGATATATTTCATGAGTCCGGTATTCTTACGGATGAGATGTACGATAATATCCAAGTTGACTGTAAAGAGTTAATTAAACTGCTTATCGCAATTATCAATAAAACAAACAACAATCAACAAAGCAAGATAGCGGAATAATACTTCACTTCCCTTAAGTACATTGTATAATAAGGGAATAGGATGTAGTGAGTATATATTC
>CAVHKB010000096.1:0-4449 GCA_963636305.1 Prevotella sp. P5-108 | reverse complement strand
GGCATTAGGGACATAATAGAGATTACATTCGTCGTGCCCCTCCTCTGGAGGGGGTGGGGAGGTCAATAATAATAGATACTATGGCAAAGTTTGATAAGTTGGCCGTATTGGCTAAAATCAATGAGACGGGAATGGTTCCTGTCTTCTACAACAAAGACCTCGACCTCTGCAAGAATGTTGTAAAGGCATGCTACGAGGGCGGTGTGCGTGCATTCGAGTTCACCAACCGCGGCGATTTCGCACACGAGATATTCGGTGAGTTGGTAAAATGGGCGGCTAAAGAGTGCCCCGAACTGGCATTAGGTGTCGGCTCGGTAGTGGATGCTCCGACCGCTGCACTCTATATCCAACTGGGTGCCTGCTTCGTGGTAGGTCCGCTGTTCAACCCCGAGATTGCTCCTGTCTGCAACCGTCGTTTGGTTCCGTACTGCCCCGGTTGCGGTACGGTATCGGAAATCGGTAAGGCACAGGAACTCGGCTGCGACCTGACCAAACTCTTCCCGGGCGATGTATATGGTCCGAACATGGTAAAGGGACTGAAAGCCCCGATGCCTTGGTCGAAGATAATGGTTACGGGCGGTGTGGCTCCCGAAAAGGAGAACTTGGAGAAGTGGTTCAAAGCAGGTGTCTACTGCGTAGGCATGGGCTCGAAACTGTTCCCGAAAGAGGTTATCGCCGCTGCCGACTGGGCGTACATTACAAACAAGTGCAAAGAGTGTCTTGATATTATCAAGGCGGCTCGCTAATAGTTCTGTCAATGGCTGCTTTTCCCTATCAGAATGGTGGTAGGGAGGAGCAGTCATCTATCTGTCAACCCTAAAAAATATATCTAATGTCAACACAAACAAAACTTATGACCAATTGGCGTTGGTGGCTATGCTCTTTGCTCTTCGTAGCAACCACCGTCAACTATCTTGACCGCCAAGTACTTTCGCTCACCTACGAAGAGTTCATCAAGCCCGAGTTCCACTGGACCGACGATCACTATGGAACAATAACGAGCCTTTTCTCAATATTCTACGCCATTGCATGCCTTTTTGCTGGTAAGTTCGTCGACTGGATGGGTACCAAGAAAGGCTACATGATCGCCATCGGCGTATGGTCGGCTGGTGCATGTATGCATGCTGCCTGCGGATGGGTTACGGCTCACATCGAAGGGCTGCCAAGCGTAGAAGCCATGCGCGCCGTGGAAGCAGGGTCTAATGTCGCCCTTGCCGTTGCCACTACGTCCGTTTACCTCTTCCTACTCTGTCGAGGAATCCTCGCTCTTGGCGAAGCAGGCAATTTCCCTGCCGCCATCAAAGTAACTGCCGAGTATTTCCCTAAGAAAGACCGTGCTTTTGCCACATCTCTCTTTAACGCCGGCGCATCTGTCGGAGCATTGGCTGCACCCCTCTGCATTCCGCCGTTGGCAAAACATCTTGGCTGGGAGATGGCATTCATCATCATCGGTGCTTTAGGCTTTCTATGGATGTTCTTCTGGCAGTTTATGTACGATAAACCAGAGAAAAGCAAACATGTTAACGCCGAAGAATTAGCATACATCCGCCAAGACGACTTGGAGGACAAAGAAGCCAAACCCGTACCTGAAACCAACGACAAGGCTATACCGATGTATAAATGCTTCGGCTATAGACAGACCTGGTCTTTCATTGCCGGTAAGTTCTTCACTGACGGGGTCTGGTGGTTCTTCCTCTTTTGGGCACCGTCCTATTTCCAAAACCAGTTCGGCTACAAGGCATCCAGCGGTATGGGGCAAGCGCTTATCTTTACGCTCTATGCTATTGTCACGGTCATCTCAATCTTTGGCGGATATCTGCCCAAGTACTTTGTCGAGAAGAAAGGCATGCAACCCTATAGCGGTCGTATGTTGGCGATGTTGCTCTTCGCTTTCTTCCCCATCTGCGCACTCTTGGCACAACCTCTCGGTGGCTTCAGCGCATGGTGGCCAGCCATCCTCATCGGTCTTGCAGGCGCAGGACACCAGGCTTGGTCTGCGAACCTATTCTCCACTGTAGGAGATATGTTCCCTAAATCAACCATCGCAACTATCACGGGTATAGGTGCTATGGCAGGAGGTATAGGCTCTATGATAATCCAAAAGTGTGCCGGTCGGTTGTTTACCTACGCAGAGGCAGCAGGCTCCGATTTCACTTTCCTTGGCTTCGAGGGCAAACCTGCAGGCTACTTCATCATGTTTGTCTTCTGCGGTTGTGCTTACCTCATCGCATGGGCAATCATGAAAGCACTCGTGCCGAAATACAGTCCTATCAAAGAATAATCCTTCTGACTGACATATAGCAAAGGGACACGCCTCATTTAGGTGTGTCCCTTTCTTATATATCCTTCCGTCGGTACTATTCTTCCCTCACGAACGCCATCTCCCGTATCTTCTCCAACCACTCATCGCCCGTCGCACACAATCCCTTCAACCCTACACCCTCAGCGGCTGCAACATTCTGCGTCAAGTCATCTATATAGAGCGTCTCTTCGGGCGCAAATCCCGTTTGCTCCAAAACCAAACGATATATCGCAGCATCAGGCTTCGCTAAATGTAACTCGTTGGAATAGAACGCATAATCATAATCTCTCCCTAACAGGAAATCTGCCTTCGCAAACATTTCCTTCGTCACACGCAGATGCTCGTCGTTGATGTTCGACAACAACGCAACTCGAACACCCTCTCGGTGCAACGATTGGATTGCTTCAATCCTCCTCGCAGGCAACCCCATCATCATACTGTCCCAAGCACAACGCAGGTCCTCCGTTTTGACACCCGCCTTCGCATGGCTCAACAGTCCCGCAAAGAACGCCTCATCTGCAATGTCCCCTGTCATGTACTTGTCCACCAATTCGTTCTGACCTCCGCCAAGCAACGAACGGTCCGACAACTCCTCTATAGGCTCATCCAACAAGGCACGCAACGCCGACAAAGTTAGCTGTGGCTGCAAGTCTATCAACACTCCGCCTATATCGAAAATGATATTCCGAATCATAGGTTCGCGCGGATAGCCTCAATCATCTTACGATACTCGTCCTCTGTAAGATACACCTTCTGGGGATTCATCTGGAATGTTCCTCCGTAATCCAAACCGTCCACATACTTCGGTACCAAATGAAAGTGCAAATGCGACAACTTGTCTGCGTAAGCACCGTAGTTTATCTTCTCTGGAGAAAATACCTTCTGCATCGCACGGGTCACCTTTACCACATCCGACATAAAAGCATCTCGCTCCGCATCACTTAACTCGTTCAAATCATTCACGTGCTTGTTGTAGGCAACCAAACACCGTCCCTTGTACGATTGTTCTTTGAATAAAAATACTTTCGATACGCTCAATTCTGCAATAGGCAACATTAGGTCTTGCAGTGTCTTGTTCTCTGTGCAATATAGGCACTCTTTCGGATCGGAATACATACTCTTTATATTTTAGTTCATTTTTATTCTGCAAAGATAGTGCATTTCTTATGGAAATACAAACGCTTTTTCTCTTTTTAACCTCTCTTCACCCTTTGGCATAACATTTGCTCTTGAACCACTCGGAATGAATCTGTACAAAGATATAACACTAATAACGCTGCTCGCACTTTGCATCTGCATGCCTCTGAAGGTCCTTGCCCAATACACCGACGAGATACTTTACAAAGCCTATCTTACAAGCGATGTATCCCTGTGGAAAGACTATATCGAGGCAACCGATTGGAAGAATATCTCCAATGCCGAGAAACTGCGACTGCTCAACTATCAGTACGGATATGTCGCTTTTGCCGTAAGCGAGGAAAGTGAATCCGCCGAGTATCATCTCGACTTGTTCAAACAACACCTCGCCGATTCCACTCTCAACATCAATCCTGCACAGTTCGCTTGCTATCAATCCTCTGTCGCTGCCTACGAGATGTCTTTCGCTTCCTTCCGAAAACTCATGTACGCTAACCAGGCGATGGTCTATGCCAACGAAGCCATGCGTATCGACTCCCTCCACCCTGCCGCTCTCACACTCAAAGCCAATATCGATATGTACTGTCCGAAGGCTTTCGGCGGAAACAAAGAACGAGCATTGCGCTATTTCCTATTGGCTGAACGACGGTTCAACGAACTGCATCTCACCGTCAACAACTGGAACTACCGTGCATTGCAGTTGTGCATCGCACAGTGCTACGAGAAAATCGGCAACAAAGACAAAGCCATCTCGAAATGCGAGTCCATACTCTCCGAAGAACCCGACTTCTCATATATCAGCGACATCTATCTCCCAACCTTACGGGGCGAGAACCCCAAAACAAAGGTCGGTATAGGAAATATAGGCAAAATAGCCAACTCCGTCCTCTAATCTCCACCCCTCCCTCACCCCTCCTCCCTACCTCCACCCTCAAAACTGCCCTCCGCAAAGCCCTGTGTTTCCTACCACTTCCAAAGGATTTATATACGATTTATATAGGACGCATATA
>CAVHKB010000095.1:0-9315 GCA_963636305.1 Prevotella sp. P5-108 | reverse complement strand
TTATTGAGGTTGGCGGAGGGGAGATGACAATTAACAGTTAACAATTAACAATTAATATGCAGAGAGAGTTTTAATTAATAATTAACAATTAACAATTAATATGCGATGATATATTAAGGGGCGTTGTGTGGTTAGTGGGTAACATGGGGTTTATTCTGCGAAGGAGAGTCAGAAGCCCTTCCACGCTATGGCTCTACAGTTGACATAAACGAAGTTACAAACGACGGGCAGAAAGGAAGGATTGATTTGGCGGGAGGGGAGGCTTGTTGTAAGTTGGTTTGCGTATATAGAAAAGGTTTTGTACCTTTGCAAATTAAATGCACATAGGTAGATAGATGAGAGTTTACAAGGTCTTTCGGAGTGGCGGTTGTCTGTTGGTAATGAGTATATTATCGATGCTACCGCTATGTGCAGAGGAGCGTGCGTATCTGTGTGAGTTTGGTGTACAGGGTGGCTTGAGTTATTATGTGGGAGATGCGACGAGGCATATATTCCAGCAAGTACAGCCTGCATACGGTGCGCAATTCCGATATAAGTTCACTCCCCGCTGGGCGTTACAGGTGAAGGGTCAGGCTGATAACATCAAGTATCCTTTGCAGTCGGTCGGCGGTGACATTGCGGGTACGATGGGAAAGAACTTGCTTATGAACCTTGATGCGGTGGCAGAGTTCAACTTCTTCCGATTGGGCGTGAAGCAGTATGACACCCGTATCAAGCCTATTACACCGTATATGTTTATCGGTATCGGGTTGAGTGTATATAGCGGGTTCGGTCGTATCACGGGGTATATACCTTTTGGCTTCGGTATGAAGTGGAAGTTTGCTCCCCGTTGTGGACTGATTGTGTCGTGGCAACATCAGATCTATTTTGCTGATGATTTGGAGAACAGAGAATACTATAACAACACATACCAACTGAATGGTAGCAACATTCTGAACAAAGATTTCACATCGTCACTTACAATCGGCATAGTTTTTGAGTTTGTAAGAGAGCGTGCGGTATGTCGTACATGCAGTTATTGACAGAAGGAGTTAGATTTTCTTGAAACAGAAAGAGTCAGGTGGCATTGAAAGAACAAATAGACAGACATCGTTTACCTCGTCATATTGCCATAATAATGGATGGCAATGGTCGTTGGGCTGTTCAGCATGGGATGGACCGTATATATGGTCATCGGTATGGTGTGGAGTCGGTTCGTGAGGTGACGGAAGCGTGTGCGGAGATAGGAATAGAGTGGTTGACACTTTATGCGTTTTCGACAGAGAATTGGAATCGTCCCCAGTCGGAGGTGGATGCGTTGATGGAGTTATTGGTAGCGACGATAAAAGAGGAGACTCCTACTTTGCACAAGAACAATGTCCGTTTGCAGACGATAGGCGATATAGGTCGTCTTCCTGAGCGCAGTCGTGCTACATTGGAGGAGTGTTTGGCGCAGACGGCAGGTAATACGGGGTTGCATCTTGTGTTGGCTCTGTCTTATTCCTCACGGTGGGAGATTACGGATACATTCCGCAGGTTGGCGGAACGGGCGGAGAAGGGAGAACTACATTCGTCGGATGTGACGGAGGCGGTTATCAGTGAGTCGTTGAATACGCGTGGTATGCCAGACCCTGATTTGCTTATCCGAACGAGTGGTGAACTTCGTATCAGCAACTTTTTGCTGTGGCAGTTGGCGTATACGGAACTTTATTTTACAGACTGTTGTTGGCCGGACTTCCGCAAAGAAGCGTTGTATCGTGCTTTGTTGGATTATCAACAGAGGGAGCGTCGGTTTGGTAAGACATCGGAACAAATACAGACCCCAGAATCTTGAAACATCTATCTATTTACATATTTCTTTTGTTGCTTGTGCTGATACCTGCCGCAGGTTATACCCAGCAGGTGGCTGACACACTTTTGTCGGATACGGAGGCAGTTGAAGTGCCTAAGATTGAGTACACCTTTCAGTCGAAGACCTACGAGATAGCGGATATAGCGGTAGAGGGTGCGGAGAGTTATGAGGATTTTGTGCTGATAGGGTTCTCGGGATTGGCTGTAGGTGACAAGATAGAGGTGCCTGGTGATGCTATTACGAAGGCAATCCGTCGCTTCTGGAAACAGGGTTTGTTCTCGGATGTAAAGATACTTGCAAGTAAGATAGAGGGAGACAGGATATGGTTGACCATCGTGTTGAAGCAGCGTCCCCGCATATCGGAGTTGACCTATAACGGGTTGAAGAAGTCGGAGCGAGAGGATTTGGAGGTCCGTGTAGGCTTGTCGAAGGGCAGTCAGTTGACACCGAACAGCATAGACCGTGCGAAGACGGTGATAAAGAAATACTTTGCGGAAAAGGGGTTCCATAATGCAGAAGTACAGGTGTTGCAGAGTCCTGATGAGGGTCATGCGGACTATGTAAGGGTGGCTATAAATGTGGATAAGAAAGCGAAGACGAAGGTCAATGCGATATATATCACGGGGAATGAGGCGTTGTCGCACAACAAAATCAACCGTGTGATGAAGAAGACTAATGACAATAACATCATTAACTTTTTCCGCACCAAGAAGTTTGTGACAGAGGAATATGAGAAGGATAAAGTGTCGGTGATAGAGAAATACAACGAGTTGGGATATCGTGACGCCTATATAGTTGCGGACAGTGTGGTTCCATCGCCAGCGGACCCGACGAAGGTGGATGTGTATATGACCATCTCAGAGGGGGAGAAGTATTTTGTGAGGGACATACATTGGGTGGGGAATACTTTGTATCCGTACGACTATTTGGATGCGGTATTAGGGATAAAGAAGGGCGATACTTACAACTTGAAACTGCTACAGGAGCGTTTGCAGACGGACGATGATGCGGTATCGAAGTTGTACACGGACCGTGGTTATCTGTTTTTCAACGTTGACCCTGTGGAGGTGAAGATAGAAGGGGATTCGATAGATTTCGAGATGCGGATGTATGAGGGTAAGCCAGCGACAATCAATGAGATAAACATTGTAGGGAATACTCGTGTTTATGAGCATGTTGTCCGTAGGGAGTTGTACACGAAGCCAGGTCAGTTGTATTCGCAGACGGATATTATGCGTTCGTTGCGGGAGTTGGCTCAGATGGGTCATTTCGATCAAGAGCATTTGGTGCCTGATATACAGCCTAATCCTGAGGACGGGACAGTGGATATTACTTACCAACTACAGACGAAGTCGTCGGATCAGATTGAGTTCTCGTTGGGTTGGGGAGCAACGGGTATTGTGGGTAGTATCGGTTTGAAATTTACCAACTTTGCGATACAGAACTTGTTCAAGCCCAAGACTTATCGGATTGTGCCACAAGGAGAAGGTCAAACCTTTTCAATCAATGCGCGTACGAATGGGTATTATTATACCTCTGCGAGCATCAGTTTTCTTGAGCCATGGTTAGGTGGTAAGCGTCCGAACAGTCTGTCTGCCAGTCTTTATTTTGCATCTCAAACGGGTTATTCCAAGCGTTTTACGCAGTCGTATCAGAATCTGTATAACTCTTATTCGTATTATTACAACAGTGGTTATTCGGATTATATGAGTCAGTTATCGGCGTCGGAGTCAGATCCTGACAGGTATTTGCGGACTTTGGGTGCGTCGATAGGCTACGGGATGCGTTTGCGTTGGCCAGATGATTACTTTACCTTTTATGGGGAGTTGGCATATCAGATGTATATGATGAAAGACTGGCCTTACCTGCTTATAGCGAACGGTACATCCCATAACTTTTCTCTTGGCTTGACCTTGTCGCGCAACAGTATAGATAATCCGATATATACAAGGAGGGGTTCTTCGTTCAGTCTGTCGGTGAAGTTGACTCCACCTTATTCTCTTATCAACAAGCGCGACTACGCATCGATGTCGGAATCAGAGCGTTACCGTTTGATAGAGTATCACAAATGGAAGTTTACGGGGAAAGTGTTCACTCCTCTGACCCCGGACTCCAAATTGGTATTGATGGCGCGTGCTGAGTTCGGTTACTTGGGTCACTACAACAAAAATGCGAAGTCGCCTTTTGAGACCTTCTACATGGGAGGTGATGGTATGACTTCGTACACATCTTACTCTACGGAATATGTGGCGATGAGGGGATACCAATCGGGTGCGTTGACACCTTATGACTATACGACAGGGAGGAATGCAGGTTATCTATACAACAAATTTACTTTCGAGTTGAGGTATCCCATCTCGTTGGAACAGAATGCCACTATTTGGGCATTGGTGTTCGCAGAGGCGGGTAATTGCTTTGCAGATATAAAGGACTATAATCCCTTTAACCTGAAACGCTCGTTGGGTGTTGGTGTGCGTATCTATCTGCCGATGTTCGGTTTGATGGGTATTGATTGGGGCTATGGTTTTGATGCTATCAATGGTGACAAGAGTATGGGTGGCTCACAATTCCACTTTGTTTTAGGACAGGAACTATAACGGACGAAGGAGTAAACTATGAAGCGGACGATACATACATTGCTGTTTTGTTGCCTCTCGGCATTCTCTTTGTTGTATGCGCAGAAAGTGCAGGTGGCTTATGTGGACATGGCATATATACTGAAGAACCTGCCGCAGTACGAGTCGGCTAATGAGCAGTTGTCGTTAGTTTCGAGGCGTTGGCAGAAGGAGGTGGATGCTCTTGTGCAAGAAGCCAAAGTGTTGACAAGTAATTATCAGACGGAACAGATATTCCTCTCGGAAGAAATGAAGAAGCAACGCGAGGAGGAAATCCTTGCCAAAGAGAAAGAAGCCTTAGAGTTGAAGCGTAAGTACTTCGGGCAGGACGGAGAACTCTTCAAAAAGAGAGAGAGCCTTATTAAACCCATACAAGATGAGATCTATACTGCCATTCAAGAGATCGCACAAGAGAAGCACTATGAGGTCGTTAAGGACCGTTCTGCCGATCCCAGTTTGATATATATGTCGAATAAATTGGATATCTCTGACCTTGTATTGCAGAAATTAGGCGCAAGGTAAGGACCATATAAGGTGTAAGAACAGAACAACAAGGAATAATAATTTAATATACATAACAATGAAAAAACAATTCTTAATGCTCTTGTTAGCATTGCCCTTCGCATTGAGTGCTCAGAAGTTGGGTTATATCAACACACAAGAACTCTTCTCCCAAATGCCTGAAATCAACCAAGTTAAACTGCGCATGGATACTCTGCAAGGCCAATATGAGACCTCTCTTGCGAATATGCAGGAAGAGTTTAACAAAAAGGTATCTGCTTTTCAGGCGGAACAATCCACTCTCACCGAAGGTGTAAAGGAGTTCCGTCAGCAGGAGTTGGCGGAGATGGAGCAGCGTATTCAACTCTTCTATCAAACGGCACAGCAAGATATACAGAAGAAGCAACAGGAATACCTGACGCCCGTACACGAGAAGATGACTAAAGCCATCCAAGAAGTAGGTGCTGCAGGTGGATATACCTATATCTTCGACTCCGCTGCTATGGTCTATATCGCTCCCGATGCTGTCAACCTCATGCCGCAGGTGAAGACCCGTCTGGGGATAAAGTAATCATCAAGCAACCATAATGGCAGATGGTTATTTAGAAACGCATTACGCCGAGTACGAGCGTCGCAAACAGGCTTGGCTCAAGAAGCGTAAACCTACACATCGCCCTCGTCCCCTTCAGGATGAAGACGAAGCACTGTAGCATACTGCCAACATATACTTTTCGCACTCCTTTCAACCAACTCTACTATCACTATGACAGAGAAACTACAACAGACCTTGCGCGACTCCGCAGTAGCACGATGGACCGTGCTTATCCTCGTGGCTTCAATGATGTTCTTCGCCTATATGTTTGTCGACATCTTGTCACCACTCGCCTCTCTCCTCGAGAAATCTTATGACTGGGACAGAGGTGACTTCGGCACGTATGCTGCGGGGGAATATCTGCTCAATGTCTTCGGATTCCTCATCATCGCAGGGTTCATCCTCGATAAGATGGGCGTACGCTTCACAGGCACTCTCTCTGCTTCTCTTATGGTCTTGGGTGCCGCCATCAAATACATCGGCATCAGCGATTGGTTCGATGCCAACCATGTCTCGTGGCTCAACTCTTGGTGGGTCGATATGCCTGGCTCGGCCAAACTTGCCATGTTCGGATTCATGATATTCGGCTGCGGTTGCGAAATGGCGGGTACTACGGTCAGCAAAATTCTCGCCAAGTGGTTCAAAGGCAAGGAAATGGCTCTGGCTATGGGACTGGAGATGTCCATCGCGCGTATCGGCGTCTTTGCGGCTATGTTCTTCTCCCCTAAAATCAGCCATGCTTTTGCGGTCAACGGCGTCGACTCTGTCATAGCACCGCTGCTCTTCTCTGCTCTGCTGCTCGTCATAGGACTGATCAACTTCCTCGTCTTCTCCGTCATGGATAGCAAGTTCGACAAACAGTTAATCAGTACAGGCGAACTTACTTCCGCTCACGACCCCGAAGAAGAGTTCCACCTCGCAGACATAAAGCAGATTTTCACTTCCAAGATGTTCTGGATCATCGCCATTCTCTGCGTCTTGTACTACTCTGCCATCTTCCCCTTCCAACGCTTCGCCACCAATTTCCTCGAGGAAACGCTGAACATATCCAACGACGAGGCTGCCGGTCTGTTCAAATGGTTCCCTATTCTCGCAATGGTTCTCACGCCTTTCCTCGGTGCATTCATCGACAATAAAGGTAAGGGCGCATCCATGATGATGATCGGCGCCATGATTATGATTGTATGTCACTGCGTCTTCGCGTTCGTCTTACCCCTCTATCCAAGCAAGACACTCGCTCTGATAACCATTCTCGTCTTGGGCGTCAGTTTCTCACTCGTGCCAGCCTCCATGTGGCCATCTGTTCCGAAAATCATCGACGAGAAAGTACTTGGCTCTGCCTACTGCCTCATCTTCTGGGTGCAGAACATCGGACTATGCCTCGTGCCGCTACTCATTGGCAAACTACGACAAGCAACCGGTGGCTACCTCGTGCCGATGATAGTCTTCGCAAGTTTCGGCGTAATAGCATTCATATTCTCCCTCTTCCTTAAGATTGAAGATAAGAAAAAAGGTTATGGATTGGAACTCCCTAATAGAAAGTAACAACGATGCACTCACCGTGAGTACAGATACACGCAATCTGCCCGTAGGTTGCGTGTTCTTTGCTCTTAAGGGTGAAACTTTCGACGGCAATCAGTTCGCCGAACAAGCACTCTCCAACGGGGCGGAACTCGCTATCGTCTCCGACCCCTGCATCTACCATTCCATCGTCAAACAACATGGCAACCGGCGTGCTATCCTTCTCACTGGTCCCGACACGCAACGGGGAGGCATTGTCGGACTGCAGAACCTTGCACGCGCATGGCGTCGGCATCTCGCATTGCCTGTCATCGCTATCACAGGTACTAACGGCAAGACTACTACCAAAGAACTCACTGCCGCCGTCTTGAGTACGCACTACAAGGTCCATGCAACGCAGGGCAATCTCAATAACTCTATCGGAGTACCGCTCACGCTTCTGCAAATCAATCGTCATCATCAACTGGCGATAGTCGAGATGGGCGCCTCTCACCCCGGCGACATACAAGAACTGGTGCAAGTGGCTGAACCCGACTATGGGCTGATTACCAATGTCGGTAACGCACACCTGCAAGGCTTTGGCTCTTTCCAAGGCGTCATGCGTACCAAACAGGAACTCTACGACTATCTCGTCAATACGCAAGGCACTGTCATTCGCAACGCCGACAATCCCTTCCTGCAGCAAATGCTCTGCAACGCCAAAGGCGGTCAACAGGTCAAAGAGGTCCTCTACCATACCATTCCGATGCCCGCCAATACCCATCTCGTCGGCAGTTATAATGCGGAAAATATCGCTGCCGCACTTTGCATAGGAGAACTCTTTGGCATCGCGAACGACCGTGCGATGCAGGCTGTTCGCCAATACCAACCAGCCAACGACCGCTCAATGTTCGTCTGCACTGCGCATAACCGACTCATAGTCGATGCCTACAATGCCAATCCCACATCCATGAAAGCCGCCATACAGAGTCTTGCAGAGAACCCTGCTCCCAAAGACCAACAGGTGCTTATACTTGGCGATATGCTCGAGTTGGGGGAACAAAGCCTTCCGCTGCACCAGGAGATTGTCAATATCTTGTCACAACAGGGCTATCAGCATGTCTTCCTCATCGGCAACGAGTTCGCGCAGACAAGCAATCCCTACATCAATATGCCCTCCGTCCAAGCACTCTCCGACTACCTCCGCCAACATCCCCTACACGACAAGTTAGTCCTTCTCAAAGGCTCGCATGGCATGCACCTCGAGAAACTCAAAGACTTGCTGTAAACTAACACACAACCGCCTTATGAAACAGAAACATATTGTCACCCTGCTGCTCGTCCTGCTATTCCTCGCTCTTGCAACTGCCGCTTACTTCTTCTGGAAACAACATCAAACAAAGCACGAAGTACAAGAAATGGTCGAGATGATGACCTTCGAGAAAGAACAACTCGAAGAAGAGTACGAGGACCTGGCGTTCCAGTTCGATGGGTACGGAAAGGAAATCCACAACGACTCTCTGGCTGACCTCCTCTATAAGGAACAACAACGCGTGCAGGACCTCCTCGAAGAACTGCGTATCACCAAAGTAACCAACGCGCGACGCATTGCAGAACTCAAAAAAGAGTTGGCGACTGTCCGTGCAGTCATGGTCGATTATGTCCACCAAATCGATTCCTTGGACCGTACCAACAAAAGGCTCGTAACCGAAAACCAACAAGTACGCCGGCAGTACGAAGAGGTATCACAAAAGGCTACACAATTGGAACACGAACGCCAACAACTCACAGAGGTCGTCAATCGAGCGTCTATGATGGAAATCGACAACTTCGAAATGCTCAAACTCAACAAAAACGACCGCAAGACTTCACAGTACTCCAAGATTCAAAAGTTGCAGTTCACTTTCAATATCCTCAAAAACATCACCGTCCAACCGGGTGAGAAAGTACTCTATATGCGTATCCTGCGACCCGACGGCGAAGTAATGCAGAAGCGGATAACCGATACATTTATCTACGAGAACAAAGAGATTCCTTATTCTCTCTGCAAAACATTCGAATACGAAGGCGAAACCTTGAGCGAAACGCTCTATTGGAATGTCGAAGAAATACTCCAAGTTGGAACCTACAATGCCGATTTCTTCATCGACGGTAACCTCATCGGCAGTTTCCCCTTCAACATACACAAATAATTACTTTCCCCTCCACACCCCCACCACACCCCCACCACTCCCTCACCATACGCTTATGCCCACCGTAGAGCCATAGCGTGCTAT
>CAVHKB010000094.1:0-9490 GCA_963636305.1 Prevotella sp. P5-108 | reverse complement strand
ATATCCATTTTTATGATAATTGACGACCATACGGCGTTAGCCGTCCGTTCCAAAGTGTTTGCTACTCTGTATATTTGAATCTATTTGATATAATTTTCCGTGTATTTGGAGAATAATAGGGGCATTCTTTGTTTTTTATGATAATTGACGACAATACGCGTAGCGTCCGTTTCCTAACAGTCCACCGTATCTGCCCTATATTTGAATCTATTTGATATAATTTTCCATGTATTTGTTTCTGTGTGTATTTGTTTCTGTATAATATAGTTCAAGTATGCTTTTTATGATAATCGACGACCATATGGCGTTAGCCGTCCGTCCCAAAGTCTTGATACAGTTGCCCTGTACCCCCCCCTTTTTTTTGCACGAACCAAGCCACACACGCCTTATCGCCCACTAACCCGTGTTTTTGGAGGTACACGGCTATTGACTCAATGGAGGGGATGAAATTCCCCCGATACGCTGCTGCGTAATCTGCTACAATAAGAATGGTTTTCATTGGTTTTTCTCTATAGCCTCTATGAATAAATGAGTATTTGGTTTTTGCGGAATTTGGGGCATTCGTAACTCTTGTTGCAATACCTCTTGCAATTCGTCCATAGTATGATACTCATAGATGCCAGGGATATTAAAATAATTGCGCATACTATCTGTGTTCGCCACCACTGGAATACCCGCCATCTCCGCTTCTACGATACGCGTTAAAGCCCCTGTAGTAGGAGGTTGGTTGATAAGCAGAGCGGTACACTCTTTCATTTCGCGGGTCAGTTGCTCTTGCGACAACTCCCCTAACAGCACCACATTTTTGCAGCCGTTCGGAATGTGAATATATTGCGAAGTACCGTAGCCGCCGATTCGCAACTCCACATTCAAGCAATGCCCTGCTGCATAGTCTGCCAACTGCTGCATACCTATAGCCGTCGGAGCATTGATAGCAGAACCTACAACCAAAAATGTCCGCTTGTCTTTTGGTATCATTTGCTCACGTGCCGCACGTATTTGTAGTAGCCATTCTTGACACTCTTTGACAGGATAGAAAGGCAGATAATAAGCATTTACTCCATAGAGACGCAATAGCCATGTTTCCTGGTGCGAGACGGCATACACCTCTTCACAGTTGCGCAACACCTCCATTTCCCACTCAAATGCCCGCATACGGGACATTCGGAACAGATACGGTTTCACCTTCGGGACAAGCGACTCAGTATTGTGCGGAAAGGCAAGAACCCGCTTGCCGTATCGACGAGCCAAGAATGCCAAAAAATACCATTCGGGACGTACACTCTCCCACAGAAAGACCTGCTCTTCCGAATCTCGGAAAAAGGCTATCAGTTGGTCATAGTAATAGGCTATGTTCCTTACTTGACGCAGGAAATCTCGAAGCGACAACCATCGAGTTACGCCATAGACACGGAGCAACAGGCAGAATGCACACCACAAACGGCGCATAGTCAGCCTATCACGCCGATGCAAATCAAGATTATGAAAAGTATATCCTTGCTGCTCGGCTTCCACAAGCAGTAGATAGGAGTGTTTCTCTCCGCCGTGTCCTGTGGGCAAAGGACGGAAGATACTGTGATGTAAGAGTTGCTGCATATTTTATTCGTTTATTATTTATTATGTTTATTCGTTTATCGGGTTATTAATACTGTTTCGGGTCAAAAGCATACTCCGAACGAAGGCGTTGGCGGATATAATCGGCTTGGCTCCCCAATGTGGAGCAGAACGGCTCATCGGCAAACATCTCGCTGCGCGTTAAGCCGCAGAAATGCTTGCAATAGGCAGGGTAAGTATGAAACGACCAATCCATATAGTACAAGTTGCGCGCATTCAGTTGTTCAAACAGCAAACCACCCGTATCGTAATAGATAGAATCGGTAGAATGTCCTCGGTGCGACCTGCGGAATATGTCCAATAATCTGTCTGCCATTTGTGCCAATCTACGCCACTGATATTTCTCTAAGCGATTGCGTATCCTGCGAATACCCCCCCTATAGCATTAAAATTCGGCTTCGCAACATTTATAAAACTACCGCCTTGTTCTATCTCGCTGCGCACCAACGCCACATTGAGGCAACAATAGGGTATCCACATACGCTCCCGATAGTAGAGATGCCGCTGCGAGCGTACTCCATAACCGGCAGTTTGCTTCATACCCGCCCCGAAGATACGAGTCTTGTCTGCGAGCTGATTTGTCCGAAGCATTGTACGCATTATATGCACCGCCTCGCCGCTCAGTACCTCTACATCCGAATCAACCAAATAGACCCAATCGGATTGAATATGCCTAAATAGGTCGTCTAAGGTATATCCGTGCTGACGAAGCGGCAGGCAGATAAGGTCAAAATCGTAGTCCTGCTGCATACGACGCAATGTCGCAGCGTCTGCTTCGCCGTGGAGCGGACAATCAATCACCAGCAGCGGCATATCCATATAGCGGCGTACACTCAATATCGCCAAAGAGGTACAGAGCAGTGTATGCAAATTGACAATCACCGCCCGCTCCGGGCTATAAGGAATTTCGGAAAGTAATTTGTATTCAGCCATTGTCGTTTTTACTTATTAGTCTGTGTAAAAGTGAATTATTTATATTGCTGTTGCGATAAAATTAACAGGTGCATCCTTTTGTTCTGCTTTTTGGGGTTCTCACCCGCGTGAGCCGTGAGGCTCAGTTGACCGGACTACGCCGAGTCCACAACGCTTTCCGCACTTGATTCCATTTGCGCTTTAGCCACATTCGCAGATGAATACAGCGCAACCCGTTCTCGCGATAGAACCGCTCTTGCTCTACCCTACACTTTTCGTAGCCGCTCGTGCCGCTTGTTTGGCCATGCATATCGTAGCGGGCAACAACAAGAGGAATATGCTCAAAGCGATAATTGGCATGCAGCAAACGGATATTAAGCCCCCAATCTGCTATCAATCGATAAGTCTCGTCATAGCCGCCGACAGACTGCAAGACATTGCGACGATAGAACACCGCTTGGTGACAAAGCGAATCCTCGTAGAAGAAATCCATTGTCAACCTGTCGGGATAAACACGCTTCGCCGTCTGCCCGTCTGTACAAAAGAGAGCATCGGCATAATAAACATCTGCCCCTTGCAACATAGGCAAGACCTGCTCCACCACACGCACATCAGCCAAGCAATCGCCCGAATTGAGAAACAGGCAATACTCACCCGATGCCATACGCAACCCCTTGTTCATCGCATTGTATATTCCCATATCCGGTTCAGATATAAAACGGACCGATTTCCCTGCGGCACGGAAAAGAGGTAGTTGCTCTTGCAACCACTCTGCAGCACCATCCGTACCCGCACCTTCTACCACGATGTACTCAAAGTCGGCACTGCTCTGCGCACCAACCGACCGCACCGTCTCCTGCAATCCGCACAGATTATTCCGCGTGATGGTTATGATAGAGAGTTTGTACATCATTCAAAAGTGTATATATTGCCATTCCCGTACGAATAAACTATGATTGTATCTTTCTGCAAAGCCATACGCACCGAATCTACATAGGTATCTCGAAATGGTTTCCATTTGGTATCAAACATTTTTACTGATTTATCCGTATGTGGGGGGGGGGTATTCATAAGTTGCTGATATACATCCGATTGGCGATAATTATACGATACAGGGCTTGCATCTAACATATACACATATCCCCATAGCAACGGCTCAGAAATGATACATTTGTCCGCCGGGGTTATATAGTTTTTCATTTGCCCCAAATTTGCATAAACAGTCTTATCCACATACAAATGTTGTGTAAGTCCGAGTGTACGAATATCCTCAGTCTGTTCCGTATAGACAAGCCACCCCCAATTATTTCGAGTCATCTTAAAGGTAGTCGTCCCCAATACACTCCGACTAAAAGAACAAAGTAAGGCAGGATGTGCCGTCTAACCTGTGCTTTGCATACACAATAGATAACAGGAAGAATAAAACCCATATACCAATAAGAGCGAAAAGCCAATGCCGTATCGGTTCCTAAAGCGAGAAAAAACGGGGTAAAGAACAACAAGATATACAATACAGACTGCCGAATAGATTGACTATGTTGCAAAGTATATATTATACACAAGGCAGCACAAATATAAAAGGGCGTAACAGTTGCCACAGAATAGCCTTTCCTCCAAACAGCAGTATAATAGTAATACAAAACAAATGCAGCAACCAAAGCACACACCATCCATTTGTTCGCCTTGTTTAATTTAGGAATTAAATAATAGCAGCCGACAACAAACATCGCACCTACCAAAATCTCTGCCAGATAGAATCCGGTTATGGATTGATATATCCACAATAGTATCTGCTTCAGTCCGTGTGTTTCATCCAAACCACCACTGATAGCCAATGAAGCCTTATTGGTTACAAGGGCGACATATTCTTGAAACGGCAAACAGAAACTAAAGAACATAACAACGGATGATACAAAACCTACGATTCCCGCCAAAAGGCTATAGTAACGCCACTGCTTTGTTTCCGATAAAAATATAAATCCCCAAAGTATGAATAACATCGGTATGGTAGTTATCATCACAAATGGAGATAATCCGCATAGCAAACCCGCAATGAAATAACAGAGGTTCTTTACCCATCGTTTTTTAACAGACAAGGCATACAAACTTACTCCCCATGTCATATAATAGATAACCCCTATCAATGTCGCATAGGATATTACTGTCAAAAGAACGCAAAATAAAGATGTCGAGATATAGACCAATGAGAAAAGCGAAAGAAAATCCATTTTTGTAAATCTATTCTCTTTCCTATAGTAACTCCAAATACCCCATGCAAACACCACTGCCCCCGCAAGTTCCAAAACGATTTCACTGATTTTCACCGCAGCGATATTTCCGCCAAACACATTATGGAACAATAAATTGTATTGACTTGCAGAAACATAGCCATCCCGCAGAAGAAAAAGATACCATGCATCGTCATGCATCGTAATTCCGTGAAAGGCTTTCCATACATTTAGAACGAGTGTTACTACTGCCAATATCGGGAACGCCAAGCATACATTCTCTCTTACTTTATTTATACTCAATGCCATATCATGTATAGTTTTATGCTGTCCATCTCGTCATCAACCTATCCATAAATCGCAACAATTTACGCCAACCTTTGCGATAGACTAACGAAGTAGTGGATCGAAGATACCATAACAAAATCCTATCCTTTAGTTTCCCTTTATAGGGATATTTTTTACCTCCAACAGCCTCCCAATCAAAATTCCAAATATCAATTTGAGAAAAGAACGCTTCTCCATACTCATCTAAGTACGAAAGAACCTTATAATCCCACCAATGCACCTTCTCCTGTTTATAATCCGTAATATTTACCCCCCCCCATTTACTATAATTATCTTTCCATTCATTTGGAACAGGAGTTACAAAATAGGACGGATTGTACATGTGATGATACCTTCTATATATTTCCACTGCACTTTTCTTGGGGAAATATATTCGTTCATAACATTGATACCAGCGATGTTTACTCGTCATTCTGTCCCAATCTGTATATTGAAAATGAATGACGCCCATATCTTTACATTCATACACAAGGCTATCTTCCCTTGGAGAGAAAAGACGAGGTACATGTATTAATCCGGTTTGAAAGGGTTGCCCGTCATCTATATATCCGAAATTTTGGTGTGGCAATCGCCAATACTTTTCAAATCCATAGAGGATATTCCCCCAAAAAAACTGAATGACGGTTCCCGTTGGCAATTGCTGCCATTTTTGGAAGTCCACACTATCAAAATAGGGCGTTAATATCTCATCGGCATCCAAAGAAACAAGGATATTCCCTTCACCAAACAATCGGCGTGCAGTAGATATTAACGGCGCACGCATTTTGTATTCATTGAAGTCTTTCAAATCGTCATTTTCTATCAAATGGACTTTGGGGAAAGACCTTGCTATTTCCTTTGAACCATCTGTACTACCTTGGTCGGATACGACAATGCCATCCGCCCATACGCTCGCAGCCGCCAAGGACATAGATAGAATCCATGCCTCGTTTTTCACCGGCATTAAAACAATTAATTTACGCCTCTTTGTTTCCATATATCTCGTTGTATAAATCGTTGTACATTTCGGCTACTACATTTGGGGAATACTGCTCTAAGACTTTTTGACGGGCATTGTTGCGCAAAAGCGTCCAATTGTTTAGACAATACATAATGCCTGCGATATAATCGTCTTCCGATTGCGCCAGATATCCCGTTTTCTTATGCTCTATCATATCAGGAATGCCGCCAATGGGAAATGCGACCACGGGAACACCACACGCCATTGCCTCCATTATCATATTGGGGAGATTGTCGCGATAACTGCCATAGAGCAAAATATCGGCTTGATTATAGATAGCCGCCAAATCTTCACCCGCCTCCACAAAGCCGAAGGACTTTACGGAAATAGCAGCAGAAAATGGCACATCATCACTACCATGCCCGACAACAAGCACTTCTATATGCACATCTTGCTCCCTTACCAACCGCTCTACTATACGCACAAGGCGTTCGTATCCCTTATTGGGGTCTTTCGCATTTACCGCCCCCAGCATAACTCGGACAATGTTTTCGTCTCGTTTGCGTTCAACCGGTTTGTAAACAGCAGTATCAATACAATTCGGAATGACCCGAATGTTTGCTTCCTTAAGCAAACCACTTTCGCGAGCGCAGGCGGCTAACCAATGACTGCAAGTTACAATGAACAGACGCTGTAGATTCTCCCTGTATAGTTTTTTCTTATGCAACCAAATCTGCCTACTGACATCCTCTTCGTCCGAAGAGCCTAATGCCGGACATTTCCCGCATTGTTCTTTGTAGCGCGGGCAATAATAATAATAATAATTACAGAGCGCAGAGAATGCCCCCATATCATGCAGTGTCCAAACTATGGGTTGTTTTGTCTTGCTGAATAAGGATTCTATATCTACAAATTGGTCTATCCAATGCAAATGAATGATGTCTGCATTCTGTACCCAATCGCTTTGTTCCACCTTGCTATCGCTACAGAAGAAATGCGTACTGTCCTTAACTGAATATGGAGCAAAAACCTTTTGACGCCTTTGGTCTGCGGTTGAAGCCAAACGCAATTTTCTTGCTATACGAAACCAAATAGTAGAGCGGGGCGTAATGTATTGTATTGTGTCCGGATTGTCTTTTATACGGCGAAACAAACACAGTAAGATAGTGTCCACCCCATATTGCTTTAAGGCACGAACAATCCGCATAGCAGCCCGCCCTGCTCCGGACTGGTCAACTGTTGTCAGATGGATTACTTTCATTTGAAGAAGGCTTTAATTCTTGTCTTAATAGTTCGAATCCTTTGTCCGAACAGATAATATCTGTCTTTTTTTATCGTTTCTACCTCTTGGCATAACGGCTCTGTTCGCCAACGCCAAAAGCCCTCAATCTCTTTCCACACTTCTGTTTCGGATACATTTTGACGCCTTAAACTTTCTAACATTACCCAAAGATGCGTACTCGTTGCCCGAATAGGATTCTTGGTGAGAGATACAGGATTATTGCGATAATAATACAAGGGTAAGTCGATATAGTATATTTCTGTTACTTCCGACATTTTGTAATACAAATCAATATCGACACTCTGCGGAAGCGAAAGGTGTATACCTGTCGTGGAGAGGTATACCCCTTTATTGAAACAATAAAGGTGTATACCTCTCTGGTAGTGAATAAAGGTATTCCATTGTGGCGAATTAACCGGAAAAGTATTATCAAATACGATGTTCATATTTTCGTCACAGACATACATGTGCGAAAAGAACACACCATACCGAGGATTCCTTTCGATATACTCCGCAATAACTGCAAGTGCATCACTTCGCAGTTTGTCATCCGGGTCTAAAAAGCCGCACCACTCCCCTCTTGCCTCTGCCACACAGCGGTTCTTGGTATATCCGCACCCTTTATTCCCTTCATTATAAAAAATACGAATGCGTTCATCTGCACTCAACGTTGGGTATATATCCACAGAACTATCCGTACTACCATCATCCACAATAACGATTTCCCAATCCGTACAAGTCTGCTGTTGAACGCTACGAACTGCCTCCAACAGATACTTGCCGTTATTATAATTGGCTATTAATATAGAGAACTTTGGCATAAGCATCGTTATGGTATTAGGAATTGAGACTTATCAATACTTTGCAGTGCCGCCGGGGTCAGATGGGTTTTATCCCTGAAGCAATCATCCGAATAGTATTGAAATCGGCTTGTAAAATCTGTCAATACGGTGTTCAAAGACGGCTCTGCAGCCACTTTTGTCTCTACCACCTTCCGTTTCACCTCATCAATAGGAACAGGCACCATACGGAAACGCATATTGTGCGCTTCACATATTTGGATCATTTGTGGCAAATAATCTTGAGAAATAGGCGACAACCACGCATAGTCTTCTTCGGGTAAATCATAATGGAAAGTATAGGAAGAAGACCGCACAAATGGCATCATCGACAACCAATAGAATGGTATTTGGTGGCAACGCTTAGATAACGAATCAGAGTATTCCGACCAATACTCATTCGTATAAAAGGGTTTTAGAAAATAGTGAAAAGCAAATCGGTCTAAATCATTGCTTAATGTTAGCGGATTAATGAGCAGAATGACTTCCGCAGGCAAGTCTTCTCGATTGGTTTCGATATAATTCTGCAAGAGGAAATAGTAGCCTGCGAGAGAAATTGCCTGGTTGCAAGCCAAAGAGGCGATACTGTCATTATCTGCATCACAAGGGAATAATTGCATTGCCACACTGTCACCCAATACCAGTTTTTTCTTATGTTGTTTCGTCTTGCTTTGCCGTTTTGCTGCATATACCTCCCAACCATCTACCTTCGATTCAAACATTCCACTATAGTAATAGTACGCCTCACACGCAAGCAAAAGAATGATTGCTGCCAAACTAAACGCCAAAGCCCGAATAAAAAACTTCTTCATCTTTGTAACCTGTTAGAACTGAAAGTAAATGAATTGCGTATAAGAAAAGTTGCCAAAGAAATAGATAATGGCAAGCAAGCCAAGGTACAAACCCCAACGCACAAAACGATACTTGGGCAACTGCTCCGCTGTGAGAACACCCCCATTGCTACGACCAAGCCATTCTACCACTGCCAATATCACCAACGACAGACACAGAGAAATATACCATAGGCGATTAAACAACAACGGTACACTCAACAACGAGGGAGAACATATGTGCCGCAAAAAGCCCCACGCCTGCGCAATCGTATCTGCCCGAAAGAGAATCCAACCCACAGCGACAAGCACAAAGGTGCAGATCATCTGCAAAGCCTCACGCCACGAGGGCAAAAGCCTGCTTTTAATTTCTCCGTCCGCCGTAGTATAGGTCGCCACCGTATCACGGTATCTTCTGTTCTTGCCGAGCAGTATCAACGGCATAAACAGCAGTGCATGATACGCACCCCACGCCACGAATGTCCAATTCGCACCGT
>CAVHKB010000093.1:0-9516 GCA_963636305.1 Prevotella sp. P5-108 | reverse complement strand
CTATATTCTTCCTATATTCATCCTATATGCGTCCTATATAAATCGTATATAAATCGTTTGAAACTTATAGTAAACACAGGGGTTGGCAGAGGGAAAATTGTTTGTTATGGGGTGGAAAATGGGTTTGTTTTGCGGTGAAAGAGATTTATATTATTTAACAATCGGATTAAAATATGCGATGTTCAAGACAGGTTGAAAAACGGGAGGCGGTTTCGTGTTCCCGTTATTTTGTATATCTTTGCAGTTCACACGTGAACGGATATGTATGTAACGACAGAGGCGGTTGTATTGCACCTGCAAAAATATAATGACAAGACTTGTATCTTGCACACCTATACGCGGAATGGCGGGCGGATGCAGTATATAGTGCATATCAGCAGAAAAGGTAGTATGGCGGCATCGCTTCAGCCCCTTTCGATTGTAGAGATTGAGGCTTTTACGAACAACAAGGCGAGCCAGATGCAACATATCAAGTCGGTTCGACTGATTTATGTTCCAGGTCAGAACGATTTCAACCGATTGAGCGTCAATCTGTTTATCGCCGAAGTTCTTTATAAGATACTACGGCATCCGTTGGCTGACAGTCAACTGTTTGATTTCATTGTGGAAACAATTCAGAAAAATGACGGTCAGCAGTCGGTTGCAAACAGTCATTTGCAGTTTCTGATTCACTTGACCACTTATTTGGGTATAACGCCGAGCATGGATACAGATGACGATTGGCTTGATATGCGGACGGGTGTTACGCAGTTGCAACGCCCTATTCATCGGGATTTTTTCACAAAGGATGAGATGGGGAAAATCGATGCTTTGTCTTGTTCGACAGATATTGTTTTGTCACGGGCAGAAAGGCAGGTTCTGTTGGAAAAGTTGTGCCGTTACTATGAACTACATATCACAGATTTTCGTACTCCCAAATCGCTTGATATTCTCAAGGAATTATTTGACTAACGATGCCTAAAGTTATCCACAGGAGACTGTGAACGATGAACAAAATACTCGATGAAAAGGTGTGTTTTTTGTTGAAGTAATAGGTTAGCAATGCAGTCAGACTGAGTATGGCGAAGATGAGCAGTGAGGGATAGTGTTGCGGTGGAAAGAACATCATGACGGACGCGAGGAAGAGTGTAAAACTGAACAGAAGGGTGTAGTTTTGTATGTTGTTCGTTTCGTTTCTGAAAGCGGACAGTACAAATCCGACAGCGAAAAGGCTTTCGGCGGCTAATAGAGCCAGTGCGATGATGTGAATGGTGTTGAACGAAGTGATGGTTGTTCGGGAAAGGATGTAGGAGGCAGTACCTATGGAGATGATGTCGAAGTAATTCAACAACATTGTGTAGAGTGCTACAACAAAGAGGGCAATAAGTGAAGCGAGCCAAACACGGAGGTTGAACGAGTGTTCGATATACATCATTAGCCAGATTACAGGAATAAAGAGCAGGGTGTCTGGTATGATAAGACTGACGATGCAGAGCAGAAGTGTTGTTAAGAAACTTTCTTGTACGGCATGATGTTTCCGATAGGTTTTAAGGGTCAGAAGGAAGGCTATTTGTGCAATGACAAGCACCAACTGCGTTTGCCACATTGTGTGAAGCGGAACAAAAGCGGCGGCGAAGAGCATATAGAGCAGTACGACGATAGGTGATTTGTTCTTGGTAGTGCCTATATCCCATGTGATGAACATCAATAACAACGCATTTGTAAGCACTCCTATAAAGGTTCCGAGCAGTGTGAAGATGTTTGCGAGCGTGTGTTCGGATTGCAGGAAATCGGGAATCCACAGCAAGGAAGACAGGACGATATAGATGGCTATAAATGCCTTGTTGGTAATGATATTGGAGAGGATGTTCTTCATAATCAGTGAGATATCCATTAGCAGAATAATGCTATTCCGCTAATGGATATTTGGTAGGCAGCGTGTTTGTTTGATGGTCTATCCACTTGATGTGATTTATTCCTCAAACCCGAGCCGATGCAAGAGGTTCTTTGGGTCTGCCTTTTTGCCACGGAACTCCAGGTAGAGTTCTTCCGAGTCGCGTGTTCCTCCTTGTTCAAGCAGATGGCGGAAGCGAGCCGCCACTTCGGGATTGAGTACATCGCCTGTCTCTTCGAAAGCGGCAAAGGCATCGGCATCGAGAACGGCTGACCAGGTGTAACTGTAGTAGCCGGCTTCGTAGCCTGTGGTGAAGATATGGTTGTAGAAAGTGGAGCGGTAGCGCGTGATAATCTGCGGTATCATGTGCATCTTCTGCATGGAAGCCTGCTCGAAAGCGTTGACATCAAACGGGTCGGTGGTGGTGCGCTCGTGGTAGTCCATATCGAGAATGGTAGCCGACAGCAGTTCCGTTTCTACAAATCCCTGGTTGAAAGTACGCGCATTGTTTATCTTTGTTATCAGGGAATCGGGAATCGGTTCACCTGTCAGATAGTGGAATGCGTAGGTCTTCATAATGTCGGGGTGGTAGCAATAGTTCTCCATAAACTGCGATGGCAGTTCCACAAAGTCGCGTGGCGTGTTCGTACCGGAAAGCGACTTGTAGGTTGCCTTTGACATAAGCCCGTGCAAAGCATGCCCGAATTCATGGAAGAGGGTTTCCACATCGTCCATGGAGAGCAGCGACGGGTTGCCCTTTGTTGGCTTGTTGAAATTGCCTACATTGATAATAACGGGACGATGGTCAACGCCGTCGGCATCCACATACTGGTTGCAGATATTGTTCATCCAAGCCCCAGGACGCTTGCCCGCACGCGGGAAGTAGTCGGTGTAGAGAATGCCGACAAGACTGCCGTCGGCGTCTGTAACTTTGAATACTTCGACCTCGGGGTTATACACGGGCATATCTTTCAGTTGTTCGAAGTTCAGCCCGTACAGGTTGTGTGCAAGCAAGAATGCGCCTTGACGGACATTGTTGAGTTCAAAATAGGGCTTGAGTTCCTCTTCGTCGAGGCTGTATTTCGCCTTGCGGAGTTTCTCGGCATAGTACCACCAGTCCCACGGCTGCAATGTCTCGCCGGGCAGATCTTTGTCCATCAGTGCCTGCAGTTCGGCAGCCTCGCGTTTTGCGGCGCGAAGACTGGGTTCCCATACGGATTGCAGAAAAGCATCTACGGTCTTGTGGTCTTTTGCCATGCAGTCTGCCAGGATATAGTCGGCAGGGCAGTCGTAGCCGAAGAGGTGTGCTTTCTCCACACGGAGTTGCATAGTCTTGACGATCGTGGCTTTGTTGTCATACTCATTGTCGTGGTTGCCGCGCGTAGTGTACGCCATAAGCAGTTCGCGGCGCAGTTCGCGGTTCTCGCAGTATTGCAGCACGGGCGTGAAAGAGGTACGCTTAGGCGTGAACAACCACGCATCGTTGCGTCCTGCCGCCACAGCCTCTTCTTTGGCAGCGGCTTTGGCACTTTCGGGCAGTCCTTTGAGTTCGTTATCGTCGGTGATGAACAGTTGGTAGGCATTGGTTTCCGCTACGACATTGTTGCTGAATTGCAGTGACAGCAGACCCAACTCGCGGTTGATTTCCTTGAGGCGCGATTTCTTGTCAGCAGACAGGTTGGCGCCGTTCTGTGCGAAAGACTTGTAAGTCTCGGTCAGCAGGCGCATCTGTTCCGGGGTAAGGTGGAGCGAATCGCGTTGGTCGTACACGCTTTTGACACGGGCGAAGAGTACTTCGTCAAGCAGAATACCGTCGCTCAACGCCGAGAGCATAGGCGATACCTCTTGGGCGATGGCGTTCATCTCGTCATTGCCGTCTGCCTCGAGGACATTGAAGAACACGCCGCTCACCTGTTCAAGAAGCAGACCGCTGCGGTCGAGGGCTTCAATGGTGTTTTCGAAGGTTGGTGCTTCGGGGTTGTTGGCGATGGCTTCGATTTCAGCCTCGTTTTGGGCGATAGCCTCACGGAAAGCAGGCATATAATGCTCTGTTTTCACTTTGTCGAAGGCAGGTACCCCGAAAGGAGTATGCTGCGGGGTGAGAAACGGGTTGCCGTTGTTGCAAGCCATAAATAACAGTGTTAGTGCGGCTGTGCCGAGTTTGTGTATGGTTTTCATATTTCGTTTGTTTGTGTCGGTTTTGTATGGGAAGATGTTTCTATCCGAACCCTCACCGTGTAGCCGTCCATCTCAAGCACTTGCGGGTCGGACACTTGGTCAACGAGCGTGAGCGAGGTGGCGAGCACTTGCGATGCGATGTACTCCCCGCAGTGTTCCACGGCGGCGGCAATCTTCTCGTTTCGCTCTATCTCGATGGCGATTCGGTCGGTTATCTCCAGTCCGGAGGTCTTGCGCAGATTCTGAATACGATTTATCAGTTCGCGTGCGATACCTTCCTCTATCAGTGCCTCGTTCAGTTCGATGTCGAGGGCAATGGTCAGCACGCCGTTGTTGGCGACGAGCCAGCCCGGCATGTCCTCGGTGATGATATCCACATCCTCCGCCACGAGGTCGATGTCGAGCAGCCGGAAGGTCCCCGCCGCCTCAAACGCTGCGATGTCCTCTTGGCTCATTTGCCCGATGGCGGCCGCCAGTTCTTTCATCTTGCCGCCCACCTTTTTGCCGAGCACCTTGAAGTTCGGTTTTATCTTTTTCACCAACTTCACGTCGGAGTCTTCGGCACGCACGATTTCCAGTTCCTTCACATTCACTTCCGCCTTTATCAGGTCCTGCACATGGAGCAACGCCGCCAGCGTGTCCGCATCCGGAGCGGGTATCACGGCTTTCTGCAGCGGCTGACGCACATTCTTCTCCGCCCGCTTACGGAGGCTCAGCAGCATCGAGGTCGCCTGTTGCGCCAGATACATCGAGCGTTCCAATTGCTTGTCTATCAGTGCCGTATCGGCTTTCGGCCAATCGCTCAGGTGTACCGTCTCGCCCGTCAGGTCACGGTAGAGTCGGTCGCCGAAGAACGGTGCATTCGGTGCCATCAGCTGAGCCACCACGCGCAGACACTCGTAGAGCGTGCTGTAGGCCGCCTGCTTGTCGGCGTCCATCTCGCCGCCCCAGAACCGTTTGCGGTTCAGTCGCACATACCAGTTGCTCAGGTCATCTTGCACGAAATCCGAAATCGCGCGCCCCGCTTTGGTCGGCTCGTACGCTTCGTATGCTGCCGTTACCTCTTCGATGAGCGAATTCAGTCGGCTCAGAATCCATCGGTCTATCTCCTGCTTTTCTCCGCAGTCGGTAGAAACCGCCCACCCGTCCACATTGGCGTAGAGTGCAAAGAAACTGTAGGTGTTATAGAGTGTCCCGAAGAACTTCCGACGAATCTCATCTACGCCCTCGGGGTCGAACTTCAGGTTCTCCCACGGGCTCGAGTTGGTCAGCATATACCACCTGACGGCATCTGCGCCGTACTTGTCGAGTGTCGAGAACGGGTCAACGGCATTGCCCAACCGCTTCGACATCTTGTTGCCGTTCTTGTCGAGTACCAATCCGTTGGAAATCACATTCTTGTACGCCACTTTGTCTTCTATCATCGTGTGAATGGCGTGCAGCGTGAAGAACCATCCTCGGGTTTGATCCACTCCCTCCGAGATAAAGTCTGCGGTGCGCGGAGCATCTTGATTCTCAAACGGATAGTGGTTTTGTGCGTACGGCATGGCGCCCGAATCGAACCACACGTCTATCAGGTCGAGTTCTCGCTTCATGGGCTTGCCGCTCGGCGAGCAGAGAATGATGTTGTCCACGTAGGGTCGGTGCAGGTCGATCACCGACGGGTCGTAATTCTCTTTCGAGTAGTCGCCCACTTTGTGTTTCGGCCACGGGTTCTCTTTCATGAATCCCGCTGCCACTGCCTTGTCTATTTCCTCAAACAGTTCCTTTATCGACCCTATGCATATCTCCTCCTGCCCGTCTTCCGTGCGCCAAATCGGCAGCGGCGTACCCCAATAGCGCGAACGCGACAGGTTCCAGTCGTTCAGGTTCTCGAGCCACTTGCCGAAGCGTCCCGTACCGGTCGATTCGGGCTGCCAGTGAATGGTCTTGTTGAGCCGAATCATCTCCTCGCGCGCCTTGGTGGAGCGGATAAACCACGAGTCGAGCGGGTAGTACAGCACAGGCTTGTCCGTGCGCCAGCAGTGCGGATAGGTATGTACATGCTTCTCGATGCGGAACGCCTTGTTCGTGCTCTTCAGCACCATGCATATCGCCACATCCAAGGTCTCGTCTTTTTCCGTCAGCGTCGGGTCGTACGCATTCTTTACGAACCGCCCTGCCCACGGCGTATAGGTCTCTGTATCAATATGTTTTGCCACGAAATCGGGGTCGAGGTCGTCGAGAAGGAAGAACTTGCCCGTCATATCCACCATCGGCCGTTGTTCGCCTTTCTTGGTCACGAAAATCATGCCCGCAATGCCCGCTTTCTTGGCCACGAACGCATCGTCTGCACCGAAGGTCGGCGCAATATGCACAATGCCCGTACCGTCTTCGGTCGTCACGTAGTCGCCCGCAATCACACGGAACGCATCGCCGTCGGGTTTCGCCCACGGAATGAGTTGCTCATACTCAAGCCCCACGAGGTCTGTGCCTTTACCGCGCCAAAGTATCTCGGGCGCCTCGCCCAATTCTTTGCTGTATGCACCCAATCGTGCCTCCGCCAGCAGGTAGAGCGCCTCAATTTTGGTGTACGGATTCTCGCCCCGAACCACTACGTAATCTATTTTCGGTCCCACGCAGAGGGCGGTGTTGCTCGGCAGTGTCCACGGCGTCGTCGTCCATGCGAGGGCGTACAGCGGCAGGCTGCTTTCGATACCAAACTTGCCATTCGTAATTCGTAATTCTTCATTCTTAATTAAGAACTGAGCCGTGCAGGTGGTGTCTTTCACATCCCGATAGCAGCCCGGCTGATTCAGCTCGTGCGACGACAGCCCCGTACCCGCAGCAGGCGAGTACGGCTGAATGGTGTAGCCCTTGTACAGGTATCCGTTCTGATACAGTTGCTTGAGCAGATACCACAGGCTCTCGATGTATTTGTTGTCGTAGGTAATGTACGGATTTTCCAAATCCACCCAGTAGCCCATCTGCTTGGTCAGTGCCGTCCATTCTTTGGTGTATTTCATCACCTCACGGCGGCAGGCGGCATTGTACTCGTCCACGCTGATTTTCTTACCAATATCCTCTTTTGTGATGCCGAGCATCTTCTCCACGCCGAGCTCCACGGGCAGTCCGTGCGTGTCCCAGCCGGCTTTGCGTTGCACCTGATAGCCTTGCATGGTCTTGTAGCGGCAGAAGGTATCTTTTATGGTACGGGCGAGTACATGGTGAATACCCGGCATACCGTTTGCCGAAGGAGGTCCCTCGAAAAACAGAAAGGCGGGGTGTCCCGCGCGGGTTTCGATACTTTTGTGGAACAGGTCTTCCTTTTCCCAATCGGCAAGCACTTCTCGGCTCACCTCCGACAGATTCAGTTGCTTATACTCTTTGAATTTCTTCATACTCTTCTTGTCACCCGTTTCTTTCTCACCGCTTTCCGCTGTCCAACCGCAAAGAAAGGGAATATACACTATGACCCGCAAAAGTACTATAAATCATTGGTATGGGCAAGCGATGAGGTGCTTTTTTCGGTCTGTCGCTCCCAAAAGCGGTAAAAAAACCACAGACAAAGGCATCCGTATGCAGATAATTTGCAGATAATTTCCAGAAAAATTGCAAAGAATATGCAGAACTCCCGCGAAAAATTTGCAGAACACCTGCAGAAAATTTGCAGAAACCCTGCAGAAAATGTGCAGAAAAATTGCAGGGACTATGCGGAATATGTGCGAAAAAAGCCGTACCTTTGCCGTGTCAACCATGAACTATTACCGAAGCATAACCGAAGCATTACCGAAGCATAGCCGAACTATTCAGCACTTACGAGTATAGGTGTCGTATAGGTTTAGTATAGGTTGAGTAGGGTCTAAATGCCCCGAAACCGACACAACAATTAACAATCAAGGCAAATAATTCCTAATTCCTAATTCCTAATTCCTAATTAAAAAATTATGGCACGAATAGATTTTTCCGACCCCATTGCATCGATGAGCGGTCGTTTTTCAGACAAAGACAAAGTGTATATGCGTACCCGTTACGGCCGTACGCATGCGTATGTAGTGAAGCGCCCGTACGAGGGTCCTCGCACGGAGCAGCAGAAGACGAACTCGGCATCATTCGGCGAGGTGTCGAAGCAGGTGCATGCCGAGATGTCAGACCCGGCACGCCGCGCATATTGGGAGAAGGAGTTTGCAGCGTATACCAAGAAGCACAACCCGCCCTCGAAGCGTCCCGATAGTTCAAACAGTATCCCGGTCTACAACTCCCGCCGCCCCTCCGTCATTAAGTCCCTCTACGGCTACATCTTCCACACCCTCCACACCCAACTCAAGCAATCCCAACAATCCCAACAACCCGAGCACTCCCAACAAACTCCCCAATCACTCCAATCCGAGCAATCAGAATAAACACAGCCCCCCCAAAAAAAAATCCCCTCAACTCTTGCCTATCTCATTAAAAAATCCTACCATTGCAGCGCAAGACATCCATCTTCCGCTTCAAGCTAACCAATCAAACAGGAAATAAATATTACAAATACTTTGAATTTTATGACTTTTATAGAGGAACTACAAAAAGAGTGTTGTGGATTTAATTCCATCAAAACGGCTAAAATGTTAGCAAACTCATTGCGACAATTGTCCACTGGAATTTACTCCGAACCCGAAAGATTTATTTACGAACTTTTGCAAAATGCAGTAGACGCACATACAGACACAAATGAGGATTGTCTAAAGATAAAAATATACACTTGCGGAAACTTTTTTGTATTTCTTCATAATGGTGCTCCCTTTTCTGAACGGGACATCGATGGACTATGTGATGTCGGTAATGGTAACAAAAGAAAAGATAATAAGAAGGTCGGCTATAAAGGTATTGGATTTAAGTCTGTATTTATGCCAACAACAAAAAGGGTGTATGTTCACTCTGGAGAATATAGTTTTAAGTTTGATAGATCTATATGTGCAAATTTATATCCATTTGCACAATGGGCAGAACTTAAAGAAGATGATATTCCATGGCAAGTAATACCTATTCCATGCGATATTCCTATTGAGTTAGATATGAATGGTTATAATGTTGCCGCTATAATTGAGTCTTCAATTGCACAAGATTTGGAACATAAAACAAAAAAACTATTTAATAATCCTCAGTTCTTATTGTTTTTAAGAAGTTCTCAAATTTCTGTTTTATTGTATGATAACGATAATCTACAGTTGTGTATAGAAAAACACAAAGATGCATTTGGAAAAGTCGTTTTGAAAAAGGATAGTGAAGTAGATAGTGTGTGGTTGCAATACAGTCGGGATATAAAATTAGATGAGAATGTTAAATATTCCATCCAAACTGAGGCAAATGTTCCTGACAAACTCAAAGAAACGGAAAGTGTAGAAATTAGTTTTGCACTTGCACTTGATGAACATGAAGAATTTATAAAACTGCGAGATACTGTAGTATACACATTCTTGCCAACAGCGTATGGTAACCTAAAC
>CAVHKB010000092.1:0-9553 GCA_963636305.1 Prevotella sp. P5-108 | reverse complement strand
CTGTAACTTCGTTTATGCCAACTGTAGAGCCATAGCGTGCTATGGCTCTCAACTCACTTTTGCGAAACGAACAATATGTTCCCCTCAAACCACACAACGCCCATCTATCCAATAATTTATGTTAATTGTTAATTCTTAATTGTTAATTAAACCTTTATGGCTAATTCATGTCAATACGGCAACGCCGTCCGTCCACCGTCGACCCCACCTTGCATATTACCTATTAATTGTTAATTGCTCCCCACCTTCTCCCTTTGCCAATATACCGAAAAAATCATACCTTTGCGGGGTAAATAAAACAACGAAACCCCGTATAACCGTGAACACCCGACAACATATCGTTTTGGAACTGGAACGGCTCCGACGGCACAACCTCCAACAACTGCACCCCCTACGACAATTGTTCTGGGAATCAACGCTGCGCTGTAATGTACACTGCCTACATTGTGGCAGCGATTGCACTTCGTCCTCCCAAATTCCCGATATGCCCGCCGAAGACTTCTTGCGGGTAATAGATTCTATCCTACCGCACATCAATCCCAATCAGGTCATGGTTATCATATCGGGAGGAGAACCGCTAATGCGCAACGACCTTGCCGACATAGGACGCCAACTCAAGCAGAGAGGATTTCCATGGGGTATGGTAACCAACGGAGTAGCACTCACGCCCGAACACTTTCATACATTGCGACAAGCAGGCTTGACATCAATGTCCATCAGTTGTGATGGATTGAAAGAGCAGCATATCTGGTTGCGGCAACACCCGTTAGCCTTTCAAGCGGCTACCCGTGCAATTCAGTTGGCTGCTGCCGACAAAGACCTTATATGGGACGTGGTAACTTGTGTCAATCAGCGCAATATCAACAGCCTGACGGAAATACGCGACTACCTCTGGGCGTTGGGCGTACGCAATTGGCGGCTCATCAGTATCGACCCTATGGGAAGGGCAAAGAACAATCCCGAATTGCTCCTTTCTGGGAAACAACTCCGTTTTCTGCTCGATTTTATAGCGAAGAACCGTGAAGAAAAAAGGCATATCTCCTACTCGTGCGAAGGCTTTCTCAACGACTATGAAGGCAGAGTACGCGATCACTTGTTCCACTGTGCTGCAGGCATCAGTGTAGCATCAATACTCATCGATGGGAGTATCTCTGCCTGCACCAGCATAAGAGGAAAATACTATCAGGGAAATATCTATAAGGACGATTTCTGGGAGGTATGGGAAAACCAATTCATACCATACCGCAAGCGCAATTGGATGAAACAGTCTGCTCCCTGCAACGAGTGCAAAATGTTCCGCTATTGTGAGGGAAACGGCATGCACCTCAGGGACGAGGACGGCAATCTTATGCTCTGCCACTACAAGGAACTATACCCATAGCCCCTTCCTTCCTTTTCACCCCAACACCTGCACAATCGCTCTCCCTACAGCGTAACTTCCTGTGCTACACGATGTGTGTGCGTCACTAACCATACGCCCGAGAATACCAATAAGATCGCTAATGCCTGCTTCCAACCAAACACGGCAAGACCCATTACCACCGACACTAAACACGAAATAACAGGCTGAAAGTAGTTGTATATTGCCACTTGGGTGGGACGAAGAACTTGTTGGGCAAGCGTCATCAGAATATAAGCGCAATAAGTACCGAAGAATACCACAAAACCAACCTCCAAATACGATGAAAGCGCAATACTACGCCACGGCAACGATACTATATGCTGCGTCGTAAAGGGCCAAATAGTCAGTGTCGCAAACAACATCATCCACTTCATACAAGTGACTACCGAATACTTCTTAATAAGACGGCTGAATACCACCAAATAGATAGCAAACGAACATTGTGCCACCACGCACATCACTGCACCTATAGCGTCTGTATGAGGGTTGTCTGAAGGTTCAACCGACGCAGTATGAGAACTCAAAATAACCATCAATGCGCCAGAAAGAGCCAACAAAATACCCATAACCTTCTGCATAGAAATATGCTCATGAAGAAATATAGCCGACAGAATCAACGAGATAATAGGAAGGGTCGTCGTCATAATGCTGGCATTTACAGGTGAGGTGTAACTGATTCCTACCGTGTACAAACCCTGATTGCAAGTGATACTGCACAACGAGGCTAAAAAGAAAAGCCCTATATCCCGCAATGGAACATGTTCCTGCTTCCTACCGCATAGCGTCAATACAAACGATGTCAACCAAAAACATATTGCCCCACCGGCTACTCGGAACGATACAATATCCAATCCCGTAAAATCAACACGCATAGCATCTTTGGCAAACGGAGCCATCAGACCCCAACAAACACAGGCCAATGCCATAGACAAGTGGCGTGGCCAAACCTTTTCTGTACACATCTTTTAGACTAATTTATCGGGGCGCAAAATTACAACATTGCCATAATAAATGCAAATACACCAATAAATAATTTTATGGCAAAAAATACGGCTTCCTCCGCACGAAACATCTAACTCCAAACACGCAACTTTTATTTGCGTGTCCGCAAAAAATCCACTACCTTTGTACCATATATATGGGTTCATATTCCAAGCAGATAGAAACCCTTTGCAGATATGGAACATCCGTCCGTGCATATATACAATCGCTATGAAGCCGTCAACCCGCAGGCTTGGGACGCCCTCGCAGCACGCTCCGACACCGCATCGTGGTTCCAGACACGCGCGGCGTACTGCTTTTACGCCTCCCTGCCGCAGGAGATGCAGCCCTTTGTCTATGGCGTGGAAGAGAGCGGCGTCCTTACAGGCGTCATCGTCGGATACCTCACCCGCGCCCGTATGCCTGCCGTGCAGTCGTTCTCCCGCCGTGCTATCGTACTCGGAGGTGTCATGCTCGACGCCGCAATCTCCGACCATGCACTCGCCCTCTTCCTGCAAACCCTGCGCGAGGGGCTGGTGCAACAGCGCGCTGTCTATATCGAACTGCGCAACTTCCACGACTATTCGCGCTGGCGCACTGTCTTCATCGACAATGGATTCACCTACCATGCCCACTTGGATTTCCAAATAGACTGCACCGACCTGCCACACACCGTACAACGCATGAAGAGCAACCGGCGCCGCCAGGTGCGCAAAGCCTTCGAGCAAGGTGTCACCGTCGGCGAGGCGCAGAGCGTGCAGGAAGTGAAAGCCTTCTACCGTATCTTGCGCGACCTGTACAAGCGGCGTGTCCGAACCCCGCTCCCGAGTGAAGCCTTCTTCCTTGCTTTCTATCGGCAGGGTATAGGCAAAATCCTACTTGTGCGCTTCCAAGGAGCGGTAATCGGCGGTATTGTCTGCCCCGTATGGGGACAGAACACCCTGTATGAATGGTTTGTCTGTGGAAAGAACCGGCAGTATCGCAGGCAGTACCCGTCGGTTATGGCAACCTATGCCGCCATCGAATATGCCTGCCGCAACCGTATTGCCTGCTTCGATATGATGGGCGCAGGCGAACCTGCCACGCCCTACGGGGTCCGCACCTTCAAAGCACGCTTCGGCGGCAGGGAAGTGGAGTACGGTCGTTTCCGCTCCGTCCTCCGCCCCTTCCTCTACCGCATCGGCACCCTTATGGTGTCATGCCTCCGCCGGTTCGCCCGCACGCGATAGGCGAACCGTGCAAAAATCTCACTGAAACTGTTTCCAAAAGTCCTCACCGCCTTGCTTGGACAACGCCACTGACTCGGGGTAGTGTTCCACGAACCAGGTGAGGTACTGCGCATAGTCTATCTTCTCCCGCAGCATAACCGCACGCCGCTGTTGGTAGAGGGCGGTACGCTCCTCTTGGGAGAGAGCCACCAATCGTTCCACTGCCTCGTACAGTGCGGCAGTGCCACTCGGCTGTACCGTGCCGTCCGGACGGCGGATAGAACTGTCTGCGGCGAGCGGCGTAGCGTGAATACCGTACCCGAGCAGGTAGCGGTCTTCGAGTTCCCGCAGGTAACCGATACGCCCCACAAAGTCATTGAAGCGGACAAACGGTGTGCCGAGAACGCCCGCCTCTGCAGCCATCGTCTGACTGTCGCCCAAGTAAAGGGACGCAAACGCCATCACATGGTGCATATCCAACGGGTTGATGTGAATACGGTATGCCTCGAACTGCGGCTCAAGCGGGCGTTCACTGGTGATGTATATCTGCCCATGCGGGCGCAGCAGGTCTATCAGGTGCTGTGCAATCGCCGTGTTGATACCGCAGATACCGCTGTCGTGGTGCGCCTTGAGGGATGCGAACCGCAGTACGAAATAGGGTTTCCGTGTGTCAATGCCGTACCGTTCCACCACCTCCCGTTCTGCCTCGAACTCCCTCGGGTGCAAATACCCCAACTCATGGTAGGAGGGATACTTGATAGACTTCTTGTCCCACTTGCCGTTATCGCACACCACGGGTGTCAGTATCGCACTCGCAAAGGGATAAGACAGTTTGGCAAAACGCGGCACTACCGCCGCATCGTCTTCGTTGCACGATACAAAAGGAACGCCCGTAATGTGTGAGAATACAGGGCAATAGGTGCCCGTCAGCAAGTCCGGCTTTTGCTTTAGAAGAAAGAGGAATACCTGCCAGTCCATTTTGAGCAGCGTACAAGCCAGCCCTACTTTGGAAGAAGTGTTGCGTTCTTTGTCCCGCACAACGACATACGGAACACCAGTCTGCTTGACCAAGTCCTCCAAAATATCCTTCCGTTTGATAAGATAGGTTACTTTGAAGCCGTCCTGCAGCAACTGTCGGGCGGTGTTCTTGTATAGATGAAAGTGGGCGGGGTGTCCCAGGAAAATGGCAATATGTTTAGGCATAGGCTGCTTGAATTTGTTTGACAGTAACGAACTCATATTCATGACTTTGCCAAAAGGCGATGTCCTCCTCGAATAACCGCACTGCCGGTTCTCCGAGATTGCGTAACTTCAATTGGTGGCGCAGTACATCGGACAGCAAGTATGCCAACGGATTGCGTGAGCGACGCTCTATCTTTTCGTGCAAGCACGGTTCGGTGATTAACTCAATGGGGTGGATAAGGAAATTCACCACTTTCTCTGTATCGCGTGTTTCCCAATACACACATTGGCGTGTCGCTCTCGAAAGGTGTGGTGCGACACGCATTGCCGTGCCGATATAGGGAGCGCCATACGAAGACACGGGTACTTCTATCAGCCCCGAATGTCCTTTGCGTGCCAGATTATTCGCTGCTGTTTCGTACGGTACTCGAGGTGCGCCGAGCCATTGCAACTTGTTCTTGCTGCCGAGCGACATAAACATATCCAACCGCTGCGGGGCGACTGAACTGTCGTAGCGGAACCCGGCTTCTTTCAATGCACGAGGGGTATCACTGTTCACACGCAGTGCGGGCGAGCGGAATGAAACGACCTCTTCACCGGCAATGTCCTCCAATATCTGCTTCCCCTCTTGGAGGTGCTGCAGTTGCTCCTCGTAAGGCATAGTGTCAAACGCCTTTCGGTGGTCGTGCGTCAAACCGTGTAATGCCACCTCGTGTCCCGCAGGTTGTACCATCTTTACTATTTCGGGGTGCTGCTTCGCATAGTTGGCAATGAAGAAGAAAGTGGCTTTGATATTGTACTTGGCATAGATGTCCAAGATAAGCGGCAGCCCCTCTTTCCATACGCGTATGCCTGTATCGTCCCTCAGACCGCCATTGATGATGCTGGTGGTCTCGACATCGTTGGTCATTACAAATAGTCTCATATCGTATCGTTTGAAATATGCAGTATAGTGGCACCCCAACTCAATCCTACACCAAAGCCCGCTAACAGGATATTGCCCCGCAATTTACCTTCCTTCTTTGCCTCGCAAAGAGCAATCGGAACGGTGGAAGATACGGTATTGCCTACATGCTCCATATAGATATAGAACTTTTCTTTGTCTATTTCTAATAGTTTGCGCAGGTAGTTAATCATATACTTGTTGGCTTGGTGGAATACAAAGAGTTGAATGTCCTCTTGTTTTAATCCGTTCTTTTGCAGTACCTCCTCGACCATAGTAGGGACGACATCGGCGGTAAAGTCGAATATCGCCCCGCCGTCCATATAGAGGTGGTCTTGGCTCACCATCGTGCCGTTTTCGTCTGTATGGGCATCGTGGTAGGGGAGTTTGTGCCGTGCGCCTCCTGAAGCCACGATGAGTTTGTCCGCTCCCGCACCATTGGTGCCGACCACGCTTTCGCCTATTCGGGCAAAACCATGGGAGGAAATCCAAGTTGCCGTTGCCCCATCGCCGAATATGGTACGGTTTCCTTTGTCCTTGGGGTGAATATATTTGGTGTAGGTCTCGGCAGTCAGCAGCAATACATTGTGTGCCGCACCCGATTGGATTAAGCCTTTGGCAACTACCAACCCGTACTCATATCCCGAACAGCCGAGATTGAAGTCAAACGCCCCGCAACGGGTATTAAGTCCTAAGCGTGCCTGTATGATACAAGCGGAAGAGGGTAGGTAGTAGTCCCCACTCTGTGTGCAGAGCAGAACAAAGTCAATGCTCTTGCGGTCGAGTGCGAAGTCTGCCAACAACTGTTCGGCAGCACGGACAGCCATATCGGCAGCCGTTTCGTCCTCGGCGGCAATATGCCGTTCTGTTATTCCGACTTTGCCCGCTATCTTTTCTACAGACCATTCGGGAAACTCGGCAACCAACTGTGCATTGGTGAGTATCTTCTTGGGCAGATAGTAAGCAATTCCGCTGATATATGCATCCATAATACTACTATGTTAAAGTTTATTTACCCCCTCCCGTTATATCTATGCAAGTGCCTGTCATCCAATCACTTGCGTTGCTTAATAGGTACACGGCTAAGTTCCCGATGTCCTTGGGTGTGCCGTATCGTTTGAGGGGGTACTTTTGTTGGTCAGCCTCCAACTCCTCTTTTGTTGCACCCACGAGTGCCAAGTCCGTCCATACCATTGCGGGCGAGATACAATTCACTCGTATTTGTCTATTTGCCACTTCCAATGCTAAACATTTCGCATAGGAGATAAGGGCGGCTTTCGAGGCACTGTACAGCGCATTGCCTGCTACGGCAGAGTAGGAGGCAATGGAGGTAATATAGACAATTGATGCCTGCTTGTTTATCTTCTTTGCTCGTAGCAGTTCGGCTTGCAGCAGCATAGGGGCGGTGGTGTTTACTTGGAAGACGCTTTGTATGTCGCTGTCCTCCACGCCTTTGCAGGGAATGCGGTGTTGTATGCCGGCGCATTGTACCAACCCGTCCAACGGGGGCAGTTGTCCGACTAATTCTTGTCGCTGCTGTTCGTTGGTCAGGTCGGCAGCGATAATAGTGTGTCCTTCTCCCTCCAATAGGTTGCGGGTTTCAAGCAGGCGTTCTTTGTTGCGTGCTGTCAGCACAAGTGTTGCGCCCATACCTGCGCACGCCACTGCGATACCTCGACCGATACCCGACGAGGCACCCGTTACGAGAATGGTTTTGTGGGTTAATGAGAAAGGATTATCCATACTACAAGAGGGCGTTAAAGTCTGCAACAATCTTCATCGGGTTACCTTGCGCCAAAGTCCCTGCCGGTACATCTTTGTCCACCACCGTACCAGCGGACACAATGGCGTTCTCGCCTATGGTAACTCCTCGTAGGATAATGGCACCGGAACCTATCCATGCCCCCTCTTTGATGACGATGGGGGCGACACCCGACTCCACTACATTCCGGAAATGCGGATAGGGGTTGCTGTGGGCGATAACTTGAATGGATTCGGCTAACGATACATTGTCTTCGATGTACACGAATTCGGGGTAGGCGTTATCAATAATGCAATGACTGCCAATGTACACATTGTCGCCGATGTTCACTCCTCGCCGTCTGTTCATGCGTACCCGCCATCCATTGAGCGGACAGGCGAAAGACCAACGGGACAGTACTATATTGCGTATCTTGCGTACGGCAAAGGCGAAAGGCGACATGTGCCGTCTTGCACTCGAATGGCGGATAGTGTTGCGGAGGCTTTTGTGGTCGTGGTCGAAATAGGGGATAGTAATGGCTTCCCGCACGGTGTATGGTTTCATAACCGTTAGTGTTGAATGAATACCTTATGCCTTTTTGTTCTGTATGAGTTGATATACATCGGCGATAGTCTTCGCATTGCGCAACTCTGCAGGTGAAATCTTGACTTCGTATTTCTTGGCAATCATACTCAATACGGCTAAACCGACTAAACTGCTCCATTCGTCCAAGTCGTGGAACTCGGTGTCGGCGTGAAATTCAGTCAGTGGTGTATCGTCAAATTGGTCTGCAAAGTTTTTGATAAATTCTTCCATAATGTGGTGTGTATTGGTTGTTTTGTTTGTTATTGCTTGTTTATTTATTGTCGCTTGTTTGGTAGATTACTGTTTGTCCTTATATGCTGTTTCATTGCTGCGCAAAAACGACCGTTTTTGAGCAACAAACAGTGGGGTTGTTTTTATCTTTATTGCTCTATGCGCCCGCGGTGCAGTTGCTCAATCGGGAATATCAAATCCCAATTCTTGCCCCACACGATGTTCCCATCCTCCAACTTAAACCGACGGAACTTCCGTTCGTCCAAATACTTGTTATACTGCGGATGCGGGTACTGGCGAATAAAGTTCCCTATGTTCACAACTTGCGAGGTTTGGTCACTGAAAGTCAACCGCACAGACAGATTGCCTGCGTCCACTGCGTCTGTAATGTATAAACGGTTCATATCATAGTTTGGTTTTGATGTTTGTACTACGGACAGCCTGTTTCATAACGAAGAAGTTCACCCACTTTTCGATGATATTCTTATAGTACTTTCGAATAAACTTATCTGCTATATAACCGCCAATATATTTTCCCTTATCGCCCCAAATGCGCCTTAAGGGATAATCTTTTTGCGTTTACGCTGCAAAAGTACAACTTTTTATGCATATCTCCAAATGGTCTGCACTTGTTTGCAGTAAGGGGCTGCGCAAAAGCCCCATATCCACTCCGCAATCCCACCCTGTATCTGACCCGTAGGTAACCCGTATCTGACCCGTGTTTCGCCGTGCGCTCTCCTCGTAAAAGCCTGCTCTTGAGTCGGTTAGAACAACTGCTCGGGGGCGACACGCAAGAACGATTCCAGCGGGAACCCATTCGTCCCAACCACCATCGTGTGCTTGGGGTGGAACTGCTCGGCGAAGAGGTGCAGCCCCCGATTGTCGGAGCGATTGCTACTTTTCACCTCAATCGCCACCACATCTTCCAGCCCTCGTTGCAGGACAAAATCCACCTCATCGTTCCGGTCGCGCCAATAGAACACCGAGTAATTCTGCTCCTCGGCATAGTTCACCAGGTGCGCTCCCACCGCACTTTCCACCCAACGCCCCCACCGCATACTATCCAACTGCGCTTCCTCGAAGCGGTAGTCCGAGAAAGCGGATAGGAGGGCGTTGTTAAACACTTGGAACTTCGGTACGGATTGAATACGCCGTATCGAGGCGTGGGCGTTTTTCTGCAAGCCGCAGAGCAGTTCCGCCTCGCCCAACACATTCAGATATCCCACCAGCGTAGTCGTGTTGCCGGCGTCCTGCAACTGCCCGAGCAGTTTCGTGTACGA
>CAVHKB010000091.1:0-9586 GCA_963636305.1 Prevotella sp. P5-108 | reverse complement strand
TTTTGAAGGGGAGTTGAGAGCCATAGCACGCTATGGCTCTACAGCGAGCAAGAACAAAGTTACATTCGACTACCAAACGACGATGGTGTGGGTAGAGCCATAGCACGCTATGGCTCTACAGCATACACGAAATTAACAATTAATAATTAACAATTAACATGCATAGATTTAATTAACAATTCACTGTTAACAATTAATATGCAGGGAGGGGATGGATTTTGTATGTTCTTCCTATGTTCTTCCTATATTCATCCTATATGCGTCCTATATAAATCGTATATAAATCCTTTGAAAGTGGTAGTAAATACTGTGGTTGGCGGAGGTGAGTTTTTAGGAAGCGGGTAGGGGAGGGGATTTAATAATATATGTAATATGTTTACATTAATTAATATATGATGCAATAAATGTAGTGACATAGAAGTGGGAACGGAAAGGAACAGGTGGGTGGTGGAAATGGGGGTGTATGGTGGTTTGGAGGGAGTAGGGAGCGGGTTATTTTGAGATAGTTATTGTGCGAGTTTGTGGAAGAATGAAAATAGTTGTATATTTGCAAGCAATTAGCGAATTGGCATATAGTGTATTCTATGAAAAAAGTTCTCAGTTTGGCAGTTACTATCCTATTGGTTAGCAGCGTTTATTCACAGCACACCGAGATATACAGTTCTACAGATGCTCCTTATTCGGAGGGCGTGAGTTTGTATCAGCAGGGTCGTTATGCTGTATCTTATCAGCAGTTGTCGGCGTATATGCAGCAAGGGGGTGATTTGAAGTATGCGAGTGATGCATCGTTTTATATGGTGGCGGATTTGTTTGAGTTGCGTCGTTCGGACGCCTTGCAACAGGCTCAGCATTATATGGCATCGCAGCCGTACACGACCTACTTGTCGGAGGTGTATTATATGCAGGGTGTGTTGCAGGTAGAGAAACGCAAGTACAAACAGGCATTGAAGTCGTTTGAACAGGTAGAGGAAAAGCGATTGTTCCGTCCTCACAGAATGTCGTATTTGTTCCATAAGGGATATGCTCATTTGCAGATGTCGGACTATCAGAAAGCCTCTCTGTGTTTCGATAAGGTGCGTAAGGAAGAGGGTACCTATACATTGGCGTCGCGTTATTATTATGCTTATTGTCAGTATGTGATGCAGCATTACGGTCGTGCGTTGCCGGAGTTTCTGGCGATAGAACACACGGCTCAGTACAAGGATATCGTTCCCTATTACATTATACAGATTTATTATGCCCAGAGGCAGTATGAAGAGGTGTATAATCGTGCCGAGTACTTATTGAAAAATCATTCGGAGAACGAGAATAGCGGTGAGATATACAGGATATTGGGTGAGATATACTATCATGACGGGAAGTACAAGGACGCCATTGAGAAGTTGAAACAATATGAGAAACTGTATGGTGCGCAGAAGAAAGCGTTGTTGCGTGAAGATTTGTACATTTTGGGAATGTCGTATTATGAATTGGGTGACTGGCAGAATGCGGCTTTGTATCTGCAGAAAGTGAAGAAGGAGAATGACAAGTTGACAGAGAATACGAATTATCATTTGGGAAACATTTACTTGAAACAGAACAAGGATGAGGCAGCCAAGATAGCATACAGCGCAGTGGTTCATTCGGGGCTGAACGATACATTGCGAGAGGAGTCGATGTATAATTACGCTTTGATTTCGTATCGTTCGTCGAGTGCCTTAGGTGAGAGCGTCACGGCATTTACGAATTTTCTGAAAGAGTACCCGCAGTCGGGTCACAGGACGCAAATCTATGAGTTGATGTGTGATGCGTTTATGGCATCGAAGAACTACAAGGCAGCGTTGGGTGTGTTGGACAGTATAGCAGATCCGAGCGAGAAGGTGGCTGAGACGAAAGCGTATTTGCAGTATCAGATAGGTGTGGATTTGTTTATTCAAGGGAAGATAGAAGAGTCGTTGCAGTACTTCACGATGCTGATAGACGGGAGCAAGAAGGGTTCGGTGTATAAGACGGAGAGTTATTATTGGCGTGGGGAGTGCTATTATCGGTTGAAGGAGTATGACAAGGCGTTGTCGGAGTATCAGACATTCGGTAAGCAGCCTAACATGGCGAAGAGCAAGAACAAGGCGTTGTTGGACTATTCGATAGGTTATGCATATTTTGCCAAAGGGGAGTATGCCTCTGCCGAGAAGTCGTTCTTGTCGTATATCAATACGGCGGACAAGGGCTTGGTTACCTATTCGGACGCGATGAACAGGTTGGGTGATTGCTATTTTATCTCACGGGATTTTGTCCAAGCAGAGAGTTACTATGCGAAGGTGGTGGCGACAGGTGGCAGCGGAGTAGATTATGCCATGTTCCAGCGGGGCTATGCGTTGGGTCTGTTGAAGCGATATACGGACAAGATCCATTTATTGGAGCAGTTGGTGAAGCAGTGGCCTAAGTCGGACTATGCCGACGATGCTCTCTACGAGATGGCTCGTTCGGAGTTGCAGCAAGAGAACAATGAGGCTGCTTTGCGTGATTATGACAGGTTGTTGGCGTCGTATCCTCATTCTTCTTTAGCGCGCAAGGCATCGTTGGAGAAGGCGATGATATACTATAACATCGGTAAGAACAATGAAGCCATTACGGCATACAAACAGGTGATAAAGAACTATCCAGGTAGCGAGGAGGCTTATTCGGCGCTTGACGGTCTGCAGAGTATCTATGTGGAGACCAACAATGTGAGCGAGTTCCTTGCGTACACGAAGACATTGGGTAAGATAAGCATGGTGACGGATAACAAAGAGGATTCGCTTACCTACGCAGCGGCAGAGCGGCAGTATATGTTGGGGCATTTTGAGGAGGCAATAGGTGGATTCGGCAAGTATTTGTCGCAGTATTGTGACGGTGGTCGATACTGTATGATTGCGCAGTACAGTATAGCGGACAGCCATTACAGGTTAGGTCATAAGGACGAGGCTCGGGAAGCATACAAGAAACTGGCGGATGTGAAGGGTAATCCATATATGGAGGACGCTTGTATGCGTGTGGCAGAGATTGATTATGACCAGTCGAACTATAGTGAAGCATTGACCTATTTCACGAAGTTGCAAGAGGTGGCGAGCAGTATAGAACGGGAGAATGTGGCGCGATTGGGTGTGTTGCGTTGCAGTTACAATCTGCAAGATAATGAGAAGACTATTGCCATAGCAACCCGTATCTTGGACGATGTTTCTTCCAGTGCCGAACTGCGGAAAGAGGCTTATTACAACAGGGGAAAGGCTTATTATGCATTGGGACAGTATAACAAGGCAGTAGAGGACCTGACACCTATTGCCGCTGATGTGCGTACGATACAGGGAGCCGAGTCGAAGTACTTGCTGGCGGAGGCGGCATATATGGAGAATGATTTGGATAAGGCAGAGGAAGAGATTATGGCTTTTGCCAATATGAATACGCAACATCAGTATTGGTTAGCCAAGTGCTTTGTCCTATTGTCGGATATATATGTGAAACGCGGAGAGGATTTTCAGGCAAAGCAGTATCTGCTCAGTCTGCAAAGTAACTATCAGGTAAAAGATGATATACAAGATACAATCAAACAGCGTTTATCTCAAATAGAGGAACGAGAAAATGAAAAAGTTGAAAGCGATGAAGAAGATATGTAATATAATAGTGTTATTGCTGCTGTTCGGCGTATGTGCCTATGCGCAGACGGACTCGATAGACAGGATAGTGACGGTGGAACGCGAATATCAGCCAGTGATACGGCAAGCGGGAAAGATTAGTGCCGCTCCGCTAATCTACACGCCGACATTGAAGTCTGCAAAGATTGTGTACTCGTCGTATTCGCAGCCTATAAACACCGATTACAGTCTTAGCGAGTTGGGATGTTCGTCGTTGAACTTTGTTCACTCGAAGCCATTGAACGGCTTTCTGCGTGCAGGCGTGGGGCATAATAATACGGTGTTTGATTTTAACTATCAGGTAAAAGACACGAAGAACACTTCACTTGACATCTTTGTTGACCATTTGGGAAAGTGGGGGAGGAAGACATTGTCGCAGACGCAAGCGGGATTGGATTTCTCTAAACTGTTCTCTAATACGGGTCTGTTCTTTGATGTAGAAGGAAAGAATACTTATTTCACCCGTTATGGTAAGTACTTTAACTATACAGATGAGGAGAAAGGTAAGGGGAGTCTCTCTATTGCCCACTACCGAGATTTTGAGCAGGCAGATAAGATGAATCTGTGGGAGATTGACACGCGAATAGGAGTACATTCGTTACCTAAACAAGATGTACAATATCTTGTGCAGACAGGATACGAGGCCTTTGTTATGGGCAATGTAGCAACAGAGCATCAGGTTCGGACAAAGGCACAGTTAGACTGGCATCGTAACGAGCATTACATAGGGGGTGATGTACTGGTGCAGAACAGGTTCTATTCAGTCCAAACGATGGATTGGAGTATTCCCTGTGCATACGGTAATGACTCCGTACTTCAAAATCATCATATAGTAAAGGTGGAGCCATATTATGCATACCAGGGTAATCGTTTCACCATACATGTTGGTGTCAACTTCGATATGGTTTTCGGCAGAGGTAAAGTGTTCTTGCCTTCTCCTAATGTATCTTTCGAGGCGCAGTTAGCAAGGAAATGGCTGTCACTATACGGCGGGGCTACAGGGGATTCTTATACTACTTCGGTGCGGGAGAACTTCCACTATAATCACTTCCTCCGTCCCGAGTTACAGGTGTCTGATACTCGAAACCATACCTATATCCCTGTGGACGCTTTCTTGGGCTTTAAGATACGCCCCTATGCTGACTTGCTGTTGGATATAGGAGCGCATTACATCCTAACGAAATACGATGTCTTCTATAACTGGGATACCGATGGCTACTTTACCTTTATCAACTCCGACCATCAGCGGTGGAATATCGGTGGCAAAGTCGATTATCACTATCAGGACATTGTCAATGTCCACTTAGACGGGCATTACACAGTTTGGCAGATGAAAGATATAGACTATGCCTATTATCGTCCCTCGTGGGAGGTTAACTTTCGGGTAGATGCGAAGATAAACAGTAAGATATCCCTCTATTCCGATAACTATTTCGCAGGTGGACGATACGCTCTGTTCCGCGACAGGTCTGTTCGGCTCAAGCCTACCATCGACTTGAATCTCGGTATGCAATACAATATCGACAAATGGCTCTCGTGTTACCTGCAACTGAACAATTACTTGAACCGTAAACACGACTTCCTCTATGCTTACCAGACCGATGGTATCAATTTCGTAGCAGGTGTCACTTGGAGTTTTTAGAGAAACATTACAGATATGCACATTCATTTTATTGCTATAGGAGGTGCTGCAATGCACAACCTTGCGCTGGCGGTGGCTTCTAAAGAAGGATATGTTGTCACTGGCAGTGATGATGAAATCTTCGAACCTGCCCGCTCCCGTCTGCTTGCCAAACAAATTCTACCCAAACAGATAGGTTGGCACCCCGAGTGTATTACCCCCGACATTGATGCTGTTATCTTGGGTATGCACGCCAAGCCCGATAATCCCGAGTTGCTACGGGCGCAGGAGTTAGGCATCAGGATATACTCTTTTCCCGAGTACCTCTACGAACAAACGAAGAACAAAACCCGAATCGTTATCGGTGGCTCGCATGGCAAAACAACCACCACAGCGATGATATTATACGCACTCAAGAAGTTGGGTATAGAAACCGACTACATGGTTGGCGCGCAGATTGAAGGTTTCGACACAATGGTGCGCCTATCCGATACCGCCAAATATGCCGTCTTCGAGGGGGACGAATACCTCTCCTCCCCGTTGGATAGAAGAAGCAAATTCCATCTCTACCACCCGCATATCGCCATCCTGACGGGTATCGCGTGGGATCATATCAATGTCTTTCCTACTTTCGATCAGTATGTAAACACTTTCCGAACATTCGTCAACCTCATAGAACCCGATGGCAAACTGATTTACTATCAAGGCGATAACAATCTCTCTTCCATCGCATCGCACGCCCGTCACGACATCACTTGCCTGCCCTACGACACTCCGCAATATACCATTCAGCAAGGCATCACCTATCTCACCTCCCAGCATATCCCGTTGCATATCTTTGGTCGCCATAACCTGCAGAACCTGCATGCTGCGGCTCTGGCGTGCGAACAGATTGGCATCCCCCAAGATACTTTCTACCATACCCTGTCCGACTTCACAGGGGCAAGCAACCGTCTCGAAAAGATAGCCGAAACACCCACCAGCATTGCTTTCAAGGATTTCGCCCATTCCCCCAGCAAACTGCGTGCGACCATCGATGCCGTCCGTGAGCAATATCCCGACCACCAACTCGTCGCCTGCATGGAACTCCACACATTCTCCTCTCTTATGACGGACTTCCTCCCGCAATACAACCGTTGTATGGAGAAGGCAGATATCGCATTCGTGTACTTTAATCCGAAGGTCATCGAGCATAAACACCTTCAGGCAATCACAAAAGAAGAGGTATTACACGCCTTTGGCACAGATAATGTAACTGTATTCACCGAGGTTTCCGCGCTGCAAGACGCGTTAGAACATATCGATTTCAACAACAAAGTGCTGTTGATGATGACCTCTGGAACCTACGATGGAATCAATATCAAGGAATTTGCAACTCACCTTATTCGGAAATAAATGGATAAACAGAAAAAGATAGACCTTCGCTATATGAAAATGGCGCGTATCTGGGCGGAAAACTCCTACTGCGAACGCCGTCAGGTTGGGGCTTTATTGGTCAAAAACCAGATGATAATCTCCGATGGATACAACGGAACTCCCTCCGGCTTCCCTAATAAATGCGAAGACGAAAACAACGCCTCTTTCCCTTATGTCCTCCATGCTGAGGCGAACGCAATAACCAAAGTCGCCCGTTCTAACAACTCCTCCGAAGGGGCTACACTCTATGTCACCGCTTCCCCGTGCATGGAATGTGCCAAACTGATCATTCAGGCAGGAATAAAACGGGTGGTCTATGGAGAAAAGTATCGGATTATGGACGGAGTCCAACTCATGCAACAGGCTGGAATAGAGGTAATCCAATGCGAAGACTGATAATCTACTGTCAACTATGAAGAAATATATCTTTTCATCACTTACTGTCCTCGGACTGGCTATAGGCTTTGTCTTAGGCATCATCTTTGGCGAACGCGCCAATGCACAACGCTTTGTCGTCCTCAATAACACAGGTGCAGCCAACACGAAAATCGACCAGTTGATGAACTATGTGTCAACCTACTATGTGGACAATATCAACACCGATAGCCTCACCGAATCGGTTATGATTGATATTCTCGGGAAATTAGACCCCCATTCGGCATACATAGCCAAAGAAGACCTCGACATTGTCAATTCTGAACTGCAAGGGTCGTTCTCGGGTATAGGAGTCCAATTTAACATCCAGAACGATACTATCAGCATCGTAGCCGTCATCACCGGCGGACCAAGCGACGGCGTAGGTATCTTGGCGGGGGACAAAATCATCGAAGTCAACGACTCTCTCTTTGTCGGAAAGAACATCAACAACGAGAAGGTCATGCACACTCTGCGAGGTCCCAAAGGAACAGAGGTACGGCTGGCAGTCAAACGGGCTGGCTCCGACGAACTGCTGCGCTTCAACATAACACGAGGCGACATTCCCGTCCACTCGGTCGATGCCTCGTTCATGCTCACCCCTTCCATCGGCTTTGTGCGCGTTGGCAAATTCGGTGAAAACACCTATAATGAGTTCATCACAGCACTCGCACTCCTCAAAAAACAGGGTGCCGAAAGTTATATCATCGACTTGCGTGAAAACTCCGGTGGATACATGGAACAAGCCATAAAGATGGTGAACGAATTCCTATCAAAAGGAGATATGATTGTCTATGCCGAAGGTCATTCCTATCCTCGCTTCGAGGCAAAAGCCAACGGGCTGGGTCGGTTCCAATCCGTACCACTTGTCGTTCTCATCGACGATTTTTCCGCTTCGGCAAGCGAGATTTTCTCTGGTGCTATGCAGGACAACGACCGTGCCGTAATCATCGGAAGGCGTAGTTTCGGCAAAGGACTGGTGCAGCAGCAGATTTCTTTCTCCGACGGCTCCGCCATGCGCCTCACTGTCGCAAGATACTACACCCCTTCCGGTCGCTGTATTCAGAAACACTACGACCTTGGGGCAGCCGACGACTATAACAACGAGTTGCTTAACCGCTTCGAACATGGCGAATTCTACAGCAAAGACAGTATCACATTGTCCGACTCCACCGTCTATCACACCAAGAACGGGCGTATCGTACACGGTGGTGGTGGCATCATGCCCGACATATTCGTCGGACGGGACACCTCCCTCAACACTCCCTACTACAACCGTGTCACCAACCTCGCTTACACCTATCAGTTCGCATACCGCTACACCGATACGAACCGAAAACTGCTTTCTCAGTACAAAGACTGGCAATCACTCGAAAATTACCTCAACCATGCCAATTGGATGCCCGAGTTTGTCAAATTCTGTGCCGACAAAGGAGTGCAACCTGTTCCCGAGCAACTCAAAAAGAGCGAACCCCTTATCCGTCAGTGGGTCAATGCCTATATCGTACGCAACATCTTGGGCGACGAAGGCTTCTATCCCCTTGTCGAACGCGATGACGAGATTACCAAACAAGCCGTCAAAACCCTGCAGAAGCAATAAAACCGAACAACCGTCCCGCTCCCTCTGTCCAAGCAGCGTGCAGAATACAAGGTCTATGGTGCAGTGCAACCCGCAATGCACCATACACTCTTGTCACAGCAAAAAGATAATAGTTTGTTAAAAAATACAAATGCATTCCGTCCCTCCAAGAGGACTTGTCCTGCCCCGATACGGTAAGGTTCCCCTCTGCAAAGCCCGATAAATACTAACAATTACGAAGGATTTATATACGATCTACATAGGACGAATATAGGACGAATATAGGATGAATATCGCAAACACGGACAAACCAACTCTTTTTGCCCTCCGAAATTGCTCGCACGGTACGCTGTAAAACATTAGTCAAAATACCCTTGCTGCTTAACAAACTTTGATATTTATCTCCTTTGTTCTTTTGAGTTGCAGCATTGCAAAATATGTTGTACCTTTGCAAGTCCTTTGTTGGGGCGAATACGGGTAACGCCTTCTCATCCCCCAAAGGTCGCTTCTGGTTCGGTAGCTCAGTTGGATAGAGCAACAGCCTTCTAAGCTGTGGGTCGCGGGTTCGAATCCCGCCCGGATCACAACATATAAATGCCAAGTAACTGATTTATAGTCACTTGGCATTTTTTATACCCTCATTTTGACGGGATTTTGACGGGAATTGGCGGTTTACTCGTTTCCCTCGGAGCGTTTTTCCTTGTCTGGGCAGGTGCGTTAACAGTTCTTGCAGCCACCTTGGAAATGTGGGAGAGGGTGGTACTTGCCTATGCCTGTGAAAATGAGTGATTGCTTGGGGAGAATTATATCCTTGGACTTGCTCGCTGTTATTCCTGCTTGTGGTTTAGTCGTTGCCATAGGTCTGTGTGTTTGCGGTTCAGCCATGCCAAGAGCATGCCGAACCAG
>CAVHKB010000090.1:4576-9632 GCA_963636305.1 Prevotella sp. P5-108 | reverse complement strand
TCCTATATTCGTCCTATATGCGTCCTATATAAATCGTATATAAAACCTTTGGAACTGGTAGTGTTTACGGGTGAAGGCGGAGGGTGAGTAAGAGGGGAGAGCAACTTATAAGGCAGAGAGATGGTGGGTAGAATTGTTTATAAAAGTTAGGAAGTGGAGGGTTGGAGTGTGTTGTTTGTTAGCCAATAGCGTTTATTGGTCAGTGTGCAGGATAAAGTCGTTGTAGTCGCTGATAGAGAACGGGTTATAGAGCAGATTGCTGTTCGTTTCGGTGATAGTAAGTATTTGGACACCATGTTCAGCGAAGAATGTTTGCAGATCGTTGTTGTTCTGCAGGAGGGAGCGATACCATTCCGCCTCGTCCAGATTGTCGAATCCAAGTATTTGCAAGGCAGCCATTCCGGAGTTGTGGAAGACAGGATATGCCCGCAGGTCGAAATCCTTAATCATGAACTGTGAGAAGTTGAAGAGTGCGATTTGGTAGAGGAGGTTATTGAGTAGCGTTTCGTCGGCGTTGAGGCACAGATACATATAACTCGGCTCATCGCGTTCTGTGGAGAAGTTTGCGGAGGCGATAGTATCGAGGTCGGCATTATCAATGGCCGTTGTCCGATGTTGTGCAAGCGAGTTGACGGTTCCTCCCACTTGGCTCTGCATACCTTGGTTCATCATGGCAAGCATATCTTTCGCCATTGCTCCTACATCGCTTGTAGGATAGCGGTTGACCATATCCTGCAGCGACTCTATGAAGGCTGTCTGTCCGTCGGTTTTGGCTACTGCTACAGCATTAAGGAACAGGAACTTAGGCATGAGCGGAGAGAACGGGTAGTTCTGCTCGGCATAGGCTTTGTTGCTTTTGACAGTGGCAAAGTCGGCTTGTTTGTATTTCAGATAGGTGACTTGGTAGAGCGAGTCCTGTTCAAGAGCCATCTGTTGCAACCGTTGGAAGTAGTCGGGGTCGCTGACGATGTGCGCTTGTTCACTGTTGGGGAATTCGGTGAGAATCAGTTCTTTGTATCTGTTTGCGCCGACGATGTCGTTGTTTTTGAGTTTGCTCAGATACTGTTGGTAGTAGAGATCCAACAGTCGTGTTTCTTGCGGGAAGCGACGACGGAATTCGAGATAAGTCTGCTCGGCAAGATTTTCGTCCTCCAACTTATTCTGATAGACAAGAATCATGGCATAGAGTGCATCGGCAATCTGCTGATTGGAAGCCGCAATGGCTTCTTCGGTTTTAGGTATTTGTTGCAGATAGAATTGCGGTTCTTTAGGATTGAGGGTGCTGTTGGCTGTGGCTTCGGGAGCGAGGCTGTCGGTAGGGACAGAGTCGGTGTCGTTATCGTCGATGTCGTTCTCGATGTAGTCGGGTGCAGTCATTTTGCTACTTCGTCTCCAGTTGTCTTCGAGCGTTCTGTTACCCCATTTGCGGATGAAGGTTTGCTTTCCGCTTCGGATAAGTTGTGCGTTGTAGAAATACCATTCCGCTGTGCCGCCACCGCCACCAATCATGTTTTGAGTATTGACGCTTTGCAGTCCTTCTTGTTGTGCATTGCGTTCTTCCTGTGCTGCTTTTTCCAGTGCTTCCTGTTCGGCTTTCTCGAGGTCGGCTATTACCTTTTGAACGACAGCCAATTGTTGTTCTTCGGGAAGTGTGCCGAGATACTGCAGGGAGTCTTGCAAGAGGACAATGTTCTGCTGTGTGATTAGTTCTCCGAGAATATCGGCGCGCTTGGAACAGCGTTTATACTCGGGTGCGTCGTTGGACAGAATGTTGACTGCCTCCGCATAGTAGGGTTGAGCCGCCTCGTAGTTTTTCTTTTCGTAGTACAAGTCGGCAGCACATACCAGAATAGCGGCTTTCTTAAGGGAGGCTTGTTGAGTGGTATCGATGGCGGCTTTGTACCAGTAGAGCGCTTTAGTGGTGTCTTTTTTACTGAGATAGATGTCCCCGATGGCACCGTAAATGAAGTCTAATTTTTCGCGGTTCTTATACTGTTTTGCAATCTTCTTCAGTCCTCCGATGTCGCCGGACAACTGCATTCGTTTGATACGCGCAGAGAAGTCCATGTCGGCGTTAGGGCTTTTGTTGACGACTTTTTTGTACATGGCAGACGCCGTGTTTTTGTCGCCTTGCTGCTCGTAGAGTTGTCCCAAGAGATAATAGTAGCGGGTTTGTTGTGCTTTGTTTTCGTCTTTGACTGCCAATTTGAGGAAAGGTATAGCGTCTTTGAATTGGTTCGATTTGAGTTTAATATCCGCAGTGAAAGCGGCATATAGATAGGCTTTTCTTCGTGTGAGGTTGTCTTGATTGACTTTTTGCAGCAGTTCTTCCGCCTCATACATCCATCCTATTTCCGCATAGGCTCTTGCCATCCAGAGTTGGCACTGTGCCACGACATTCTTGTCGTAGTCGTAGTCGCGCATGATATAGGAGAAAGTTCCGATAGCGCCGAGAAAATCGGCTTTGTAGAACTCAGCCATGCCTAATAGGAGCCAGGCGTCTGCCATGTATTTGTTAAACTCTCTCTGGTTGAGAAAGGCTTGGTATTTAGGGTCGTTGTGCTTTTTAGGGTCGGGTTTCGGTTTCTTTTTGATGGAGTGTAGTTTGATGCATTTCCGACACTTCTCGATGGTTCGGTCCATCTGTGCAGTGGCAGACTGTGCGGCATCGTGGTTGCTGATAGCATAAAGGGGGATGATACGGGAGAAGTCATCTTGGTTAGCGTTGTCGATAGCCTTTAGTCCTTCCTGGAAAGCGAGGTTGCCATTGTAGTAGATGTTATATCGAGTCGTAGTGGAATGATAGAACCTGGTTGCTGCGGTGTTCTTCTGAGTTGAACATGAGCAGCAAAGAAGGGCTATCATTCCGACTATACCCAATATAGTTGATATACTGCAAGGGCGTCTCATTAAGTGAACTTATAGATACATTGCTCGAAATATACTTCTCCTGGTCGGAGTACAGGTGACGGGAATGCTGGAATGTTGGGCGAGTTAGGGAAGTTCTGTGCTTCAAGACTGATGGAGGTTTGCACATCGTATTCTTTTCCTGCCTTTCCGATATTCTTCTCGACCCAGTTTCCTGTGTACACTTGTAGTCCGGGCATAGTTGTCCATACTTCCATCGTTCGTTCTTCGTTCTGTAGTACTGCGGCTAATTCAGGCTCTTTTTTATTGCTTTGTTTGCGCAGAACCCAATTGTTGTCAATACCTCGTCCCGATTGAAAGAAAGGTTTGTCTATACGGTCGTTGATGAGTGTAGGCTTGCGGAAATCCATATCCGTGTTTTCAACAGGGAGTATCTCTCCTGTAGGGCATGCGGTTTCGTCGAATGGCGTATAGTAATCGGCATTGATTTGCAGGATGTGATTTCGAACATTGCCGTTTCCTTCTCCGTTTAGGTTAAAATAAGCATGGTTGGTAAATCCGACGATGGTAGGTTTGTCGGTTTTTGCTTCGTAGGTGATGTTCAATGCATTGTCGCGTGTAAGGCGATAGGTGACATAGACATCCAACTTGCCAGGATAGCCTTCTTCTCCATTGGGGGAGCAGTAGTGTAGGGATACGGAATATGCGTTCTGCCCTACTACATCCCATACCTTTTGATTGAATCCTATGACTCCTCCGTGCAGGTGATTAGTGCCGTTGTTGGTAGCCAGTTGGTAGTCTTTGCCATCGAGCATGAAATGTCCGTTTTTGATGCGATTAGCATAGCGTCCTATGACAGCGTTGAAATATGTTTCTTTGCATTGCCATTCCTTTAGAGTAGAGAAGCCGAGTACTACATCGGAGAATTCTCCTTTGTGGTTAGGTGCATAGAGAGATACTATTTTTGCGCCGTAGTTAGTTATCTGCACGCGCATTCCATTGGGGTTGCGCAATGTGTAGATGCCGATTCGTTTATGTTGCAGTAGTCCTGCGAAAGATCGTTCGTCAATCATACTATTCGATTTTACGGGCTCCGTCACCTATTTCTGCTACATAGAAATCGGCTTTCAGTCCTGTGCGTTGTGTGTATTCTTCGCCTACTTTTTCTATGAATGTCGGGATAGCCTCGTCGCGTACTAATGATACGGTGCATCCCCCGAAGCCTCCCCCAGTCATACGCGAGCCGATGACACCGTTGATCTTCCATGCAGCCTCTGCCAGTGCATCGAGTTCGGGACCTGTTACTTCGTAGTCATCGCGCAACGAGATATGTGAAGCGCACATTAGTTTTCCGAACGCCAGAATATCCCCGTTCTGAAGTGCTTTGACCGCGTCTTTTGTTCGTTGTACTTCTCCTACGACATGGCGAGCGCGTTTGTGTGCGACAGGGTCGGTGATGGCATTTTCGATTGATTTGAATTCTTCTTCCGTCAGTTCTGCCAAGTTCTTCAGAGGTCTAACGGCAGATAGTTGTTCGACGGCTTTTTTACACTGTGCGACACGGTCGTTGTAGGCACCGGAGTCAAGTTTGTGAGGGCTGTGGGTGTTGCTGATGACGATTTTTATACCCTCCAGTTTGACGGGTACTAACTCGAACTGAAGTGTATCGCAGTTCAGATATATTGCGTGGTCTTTTTTACCCTGTGCGGAAGCGAACTGGTCCATAATACCACAGTTGACTCCTGCAAACTCATGCTCAGACATCTGTCCCATGTGAGCGAGTTCCGTCCGATTGTAGTTGGTGTGCAGAATATCGTTGAAGGCATAGGCAGTTACTACTTCAAGTGCGGCGCTGGAACTTAGTCCTGCGCCTGCAGGAACATTGCCCCATACAAGCAGGTCGTATCCCTGATTGATTGTCACTCCTTTTTTGATGAACTGTGCGATAACGCCCAATGGATAGTTGACCCAACTTTTATCGGGCAGGGGAGTTGTGAGTTGGTTCAGTTGCAGTTCGATGACTTGTGGCATATTCAAAGATTTGAAGCGCAAGAGTTTATCGTTGTTCTCTGCCAAAAGGAGGTACGTACCAAAACTCAAGGCACAAGGGAAGACAAATCCTCCATTGTAGTCGGTGTGTTCTCCGATGAGGTTTACTCGTCCCGGTGAGAAATAGACGGCTTTCGCT
>CAVHKB010000090.1:0-4546 GCA_963636305.1 Prevotella sp. P5-108 | reverse complement strand
CTTGATGACCATAGGTCTCTTGAAAATGCTTTTTTAATTCTTCTGTTTTCATAATTGTTAGATTATATGTTGTGTTTTATATGTCAGCAAGTCTTTTGCAATACTTTATTCTGACTATGCAGAGCATGGTATTCTTTTAGATATAAAGGATTGAAATATGCGATGTCTTCTTTTTGTCCCTCCAGGAATGCTTTTTCCGCCCATGTTCCCATGTCGGTTGCATTGGGGAATATATTGTTTAGGAAAGAGGCGTTAGGGTGCTGTAAGAGTGTTTCGCACTTGCTGGCACCATCGCCGAAGAAGCAAACCGTGTGTTCCTGTAACAGGTCGTGGAAAGAGTCTTGGTCGATTACTTTTGCTTCGATGGGTGAGATTGGTTTCAAGTCACGAGCGAAGAGGCAGCAATAGACCTCCATGCGTCGTGCATCTATCATAGGACAGAGTATGTCTGCTTGTGTTGAGCAAAGAGCCTGTGTCGCCATCAGTTGGAGCGTGTCTATTGCGAGCAACGGCAGATTAAGTCCGTAGCATAGGCCTTTGGCGAAAGCCGTTCCGATGCGCAGACCTGTGTAACTGCCCGGTCCTTTGCTCAATGCGACTGCGTCTGCCGACAGATGACGGTTGCGGAGTTCTTGGAGTATCTTTTCGATAAAGAGGGGGAGTTGTTTGGCGTGGTTGTGCGTATCGGAGTCCACATAGGAGACAATCGGTTTGGCATCGACCGTCAGAGATGCAGAGCATACGGAAGTAGAGGTTTCTATATTGATAATTATCATTGCCTGATTGATTTTCCTTAAGTGCAAAGTTATGTATTTTTCTTTGAATTACCAACTATTGTGCCAGTGTAAATGCAGGAAAGATGCCTGTAGTAGCATTAACTTGGTAAATAATCATCTTTTTGATTCCTTGAGATAATCGAAAGTGAATGCTTGTTTGAGTTGTGTATATCGTTGTAGGGAAGAAGAAGACAACCAAGTAGTGTAGCCGTCGGTTAGTCCGTTGTCGAACAAAGCGCGTATTTCCTTTTCAATGTTCGTCGCGTTATAGTCGATGCCTTCAGGGTCAACATAGTGCATGACATGGTACGCCTGTACCCAAGTCCTTACTTTAGCAGGGGAGGTTGTTTCTTTTTGTCTTCCTTGTACAGCCTTTGCCCAAACTGACAGTGTTTTGTAGGGATTGTTCCAGGGTTTGTCGATGCCGCCGTATCCAGCGGCGAAGTGGTCTGGATAGGGCATACCACACATAACATCCGCTACATTGCTCAATGCGGGCCAATACTGTCCGTAAGGGGTAGTGTAGCCTTTATTTGCGCTTTCCCCGAATACATCGATAGAGACATATACGCCCAACTGGTGCAGTTCGTCGCAGGCATATTGTACGAAGCGTTGAATGGCCTGTACTTTGGATTCGTTGTATTGATTATGGTAGTCGACTTGTGCTTCGATGCTTGTCATTTTGTCGGGGAAGCGGACATAGTCGAAATTTACTTCGTTGAAGCCGAATTTCTGCACTGCCTCTTTTGCCAGTTCGACATTGAATTGCCATACCTGTCGGTCGTAGGCACTCGGCCAATAGGCTTTATTATGAAGGAAAGGTTTTCCTGTTGCTTTGTCGGTAATGGCACAGGAGGGATTATCTTTGACGAAATAGGAGTCTTTGAAGCAAGTGATACGGGCGACGACATAGAATCCCTCGTCGTGTAGCCGCTGTAGGGCATAGTGGTACATCTTTTCCTTGTTAGCCCCTCCCCATTTGTAGTTGGTAGGCGAATAGCGTTTCATTGCTTCCGCTTTGTATGCGGGACATTCGTTGTCTTTGATGTCGATGACAAAAGTATTGATTTTGGTTTGTTTCGCCAATGCGATGAAACTATCGATGCGACTGATGACTGCAGGAGAGATATTGAGGTAGAGTGCATAGCAGGACTCGGGCATTATGTTGTTGGCAAACACAGGTTTCTCTACGGGATAGAAGTCGCATCCAATAGCCTCGCCTCCTCCGAAAGAGTTCCTGACACGGCTGTGTATGGAGTCGAGATAGTCGGATTGATAGCGGAGAAGAGCCTCCTGCTGTGTGAATACGGTGTATTTGGCGTAGATATAGCCGAAGGTAGAGTCGTTGTATTGTATTTTGTAGCGGTTGACTTGTCCGTTGGCATTGAGTCGGTCGAATCCGATGACTTTGTAGGCACATCCTTTTTCGCCGAGTCCACAGATGTGTGAAGAAACGGTATCGTCGATGACAGAAGCGGGTGTGCGGACCCATATCTGCTGCTCGAGAACACATTCGGCAGGAGTCTGTACCGTGTTTTGTTCCAGCACATAGAACGTGGTGTCGTTATGAGTGATGGGTATGTATTCGGTATGATTGATCCGTACACATTTGTCGGTGTTGACTTGTACGGTCGTTTGCCGAGGTAAACTGTCGGCGATGTAGGGTTGTTTGTTGTTGATGCCGTAGAGGAGGACCATTGGTCGGTCGGCGGCGAGGTATCGTTCTTCGGTGTGTACTTTGTTGCACGCCATACAAACGAGGAGGACACAGAACAAGTTAAGCCATTTCATTTATTCTATTGTTGAAGTCTATCTAATAGGGTGCAAAAGTACAGCATTTATTTGAGGAGAGCAAGCGGACGGGCGAGATAGTTCGGACATTGTGGCAGAAAAGATGACAGGTCGGTTGTTTCTTGCGGTCGGCTTCGGGAGGGCTTTTCCGTGCGATTGGGAGCGGAATACGGATGAAGTGCGATTGCGCAGAGCGACGATAGGTGCTATAATACTTTTAACTTATGCAGCAAAGTCGATAAATGTTTATGATTTGAAAGGTGCTTGGATGGGATGAAAAGGGTGGGTTTTTGGGATATGATTGGTATGTTCATCCTATATTCGTCCTATATTCGTCCTATATAAATCCTATATAAATTGTAGGAAATATGTAGTGTTTATCGGGCTTTGCGGAGGCGTGTCGTTGTGTTGCCGAGAGGAAGCGGGTCGCTGTTTTGCAGGGAGCGCATTAGAGATTTTTAACTTTTCGGCAGGGAAAGGGAATGTTTTCAACAGAATCGGATTATGTCGGGAGGAGGTGTTCTGTAGGGATTTACCAATTGACAGGTGTTTGTCCGTGTGCGACGAGGTAGTTGTTGGCTTGTGAGAAGTGTCGGCATCCGAAGAATCCTTTTGCGGCGGAGAGAGGGGAGGGGTGTGCGGCTTTGAGGAGCAAGTGTTTTTTTGGGGATACGAATGCTGCTTTGCGCTGTGCATACGCGCCCCAGAGCATGAAGACGAGATGTTCCCGTTGTTCTGCAAGTGCTTTGATGGCGGCATCGGTGAACTCTTCCCATCCTTTGTTCTGGTGACTACCCGCCAAGTGCGCCTCGACGGTGAGGGTTGCATTGAGCAACAGAACTCCTTGTTCCGCCCAGTGTTGCAGGTTTCCGGAGGCAGGTATGGGTTTTCCTAAGTCGGATTGCAGTTCTTTGTAGATGTTCTTGAGAGAGGGTGGAGTTGGGACTCCTTCGGGAACAGAGAAGGATAGTCCGTGTGCCTGCATGGGTTCGTGGTAGGGGTCTTGTCCGATGATGACGACTTTGACTTTGTTGAAAGGGCAACTGTCGAAGGCATTGAATATGAGTCGTGCCGGCGGGTAGATGGTATGGTTTTGGTATTCCTGTCGGACATAGGTGGTCAGTAGTTCGAAGTAAGGTTTGTCGAATTCGGGTTGCAGGACTTTTTGCCAAGTCGGTTCGATGCGTACTTGCATGGTGGTGTTTGAATGGAGGTTTATAGGATTATGGAGTCTTGTGAGTATGTGGCTGTGACGGGGTTTCTTCGTGGTTCAATAGCCATTGCTTTGCGGGTAGTCCACCGGCGTAGCCTGTGAGTGAGGTGTTGTGACCGATGACGCGGTGGCACGGGACAAAGATGGAGAGGGCGTTGGCGGCGCATGCGTTGGCGACAGCCCGTACAGCGGACGACATTCCGATACGGCGCGCGAGGTCTGTGTATGAGATTGTGACGCCATAGGGGATGCGCATCAGTTCGTTCCAGACTGTCTTTTGGAAGTCGGTCCCTGCGAAGAGTAGCGATATATTAAAGGAGCGGCATGTTCGCAGAAAGTACTCGCGCAACTGTACTGAGGCTTGTTCGATGACGGGCGATGTGGCTTCGATAAAGTCTGCGTGCAGAAGTCGTTGGAGGCGTTGATGTGTCCGTTCGCGAAGAGGATTTGTTTGCCAGTCGCAGAGGCAGAGTTTGTCTTCGAATGCTCCGAGCAGGAGTGTGCCGCACGGGGTGTGACAGGTGGCTACGGCGATGGTGTTTCGGTGCATATTGCTAACACATTCGGGTGTGAGATTTACGAGGGTGACGGTATGTGCGATGCTGATATGGCGGGAGGAGGGATTACATCACGATATTCACGATTCGTCCCGGGACGACGATGATTTTCTTCGGGGTGGCACCGGCGAGGTATTTCTCGGTTTGCGGGTCGGCAAGAACCAATCGTTCTACTTCTTCACGCGGTGTGTCTTTGGCAACCTCTATCG
>CAVHKB010000089.1:0-9709 GCA_963636305.1 Prevotella sp. P5-108 | reverse complement strand
TAAATCGTATATAAATCCTTTGGAAGTGGTAGTGTTTATGGGGCTTGGCGGAGGGGAGTTTGTTGGGTTTGCTATCGAAAAAGAAGGCTTGAGGGTATGCAAGATGTTCAAATTATTTAACAAATCGTTGTCTATCTCCAATTAATCTGATATAGAACTATTATACATAGTCTATCAACCCGTTTCCATGCCGAAAGTCAGTACAAATTAGTTAGGTATGGAAGTATTGTGTGGGGTTTATCCAGTTGTATTTGGAATGCCATAGACGGAGTTGTTCGTTGAGATGTGCTTGGAAGCGTCGGTAGTCGTCGGTGTCGGGGTGCAGCGGTGTATGATGTAGCCCTGCATAAAGTTTTTGCAGTGCCTGCATATCCTTGAGCGTATTGGGTGAGAAGTAAGTCTGTGTGAACCTCTCCCATACATACTCTACGGCTTTTTCGGAGGGGTGAAGCATGTCGTCGGCATAGAATCGGTAGTCGCGCAGTTCGTCCAACAGAATCTCGTAGGAGGGGAAATAGTCGAGGCAGGCAGACTGGTTGTTGCTCGAAAGATTGTGTTGCCGTTCATGCCACTCGGCGATAAGTTGTTCGACAGACAACAGCAGGACGCTCTTGCTCAGTTGGTTGGCATGGAGTCCGTCGTTGAGATGGCGAATGGGCGAGACCGTAAAGATGATGTGCTTATTCTGCAACAACGGGAGTTGTAGGACGGAATGCCAAAGGGCAGAGATTTCTCCGACAGACAAACAACGGCGAGAGAACTGTGAAGCGGGGATTTTATGGCAGTTGCTTACGACCTCGTTGTTCTGCTCATAGACCCAAGCCGTACCGAAGGTGATGACCAGCAGATTGGCATGGGAGAGTTGTTCGGCTCCTTGTTCAAGACTTCGGGTGATACGGAGCAAGAGGTCGTGACGGTTGATGGTAGAGAAATCGCCGTGATGAAGCATGGAGTGCCACAGTCCGTTGTGCTGCGTAACGGGAATGGAGGATGCGACGAGGTCGGGGGAAGTGTCGTGTGTTTGCTGCAACAGGCAGAGGCAACGGGCGATGCTCGAAGGGTTATAGAGAGTGCCAAAGGGATTGCCTGACACTTGAAAGAACGCCGCTTGCAGGTGTCGGGTGATGTTGTCAGAGAAGCAAGAACCGAGCAAGAGGATTTTATCCTGATAGGTTATTTCCTTGCAGGCATGCGGGATATCGACGGGAGTGGAGAACTGCATAGACGGTGTTTATTCGAAGTGCATTACCTTGGAAGGTGATATGCGGGTTATAATTGCGGAAGGTGCAAGGAGAATGAGCATAGACAAGAGGAATGTCCCGATATTGAGGACAGCCCACCAACCCCAGTTGAAAGCGATAGGGACGAAGTTGACATAGTACGCCGTCGGGTCGAGGGGTATGATATGGAAGAAGTATTGCACGGCACAGAGCGTCAGTCCCAAGATGTTGCCCCATAGCATACCGTTGAGAATAAGGAAGCCTGCCCGATAGAGGAAGATGCGACGCAGGTAGGCGTTATCTGCTCCGAGCGCCTTCATTATGCCGATGAACTGCACAGCGTCTAAGATAAGGATGAGCAAGCCTGAAATGATGTTGAAGCCGGCGACGCAGAGCATCAGCAGAATGATGATGACGACATTCATGTTCAGCAGTTCAAGCCACGAGAACACATTCGGGTTCTGCTCGATAATGTTCTGCACATAGAGGAGGCTGCCGTCCTTGTCGAGATGGTTAGCGACCTTGATCCAGACTTCTTCGAAGACGGAATTGAGTTGGTTGAAATCGTGAATGTGAATGTCCACGCCGGAGAATTGGTCGGGTCGCCAGTTGTTCAGGCTCTGTACTTGAGATATATCGCCCAAGATAAAACTCTTGTCGTAATCAGCAAAGCAAGTGTTATAGAGTCCTACAACAGTGAATTTGCGTGCGCGTACTTGTTCCTGTATGAAATAGGCGAAGAAGGAATCTCCTATATGTAGTCCGAGCAGGTCGGAGACAGTGGACGAGATGATAACTTCGTTCTTGTTTTGCGGTAGATGTCCAGCAGTCAGATAGTCGGCGAAAAAGTCCCATCCGCAGGCTTGCAGGGAGTTGTCGGCAGGATTGATTGGCAGTCCTTTGAAGATGATGCCTTGAAATGCGGAATCGGTTTTGAGCATGCCAGGTTTGGTGGCAAACGGTTGCAGGCAGTCGATACCTTTGAGTTGCAGGAGTGAGAGCAGGAGCGAATCGCTGATGGAGACAGGTTGCATCTCGTAGGTATTGTTGTTGTCGAAATTTATTATCTGTATGTCTGCTCCGAATCCTGCGACTTTATGCTGAATCTCCTGTTTGAAGCCTATAACGACAAAGATGGTGACAATCATGACCATCATACCTACAATGATTGCGGTGAGAGCCACCCTTATGGCAGGCAGGGACATTTTCTTGTTGTCGTCTGTAGCGGTATAGTACAATCTTTTGGCTATAAACAGTTCATTACGCATATTGCTCCGATGCTCTTATATTGGTCGTGCAAATGTACAAGAAAAATCGTAAAGACGCAACCCCATTTTGCGAGGTGCAAGTAATTGCGTTGCTACGGTTGTTGTGGTTCGATGTGCTGTTATTATAGTGAAGATTGGTGCAAATGCTTGTGTTATTGAGATATTATGCGTACCTTTGCTCACTTTTCTTAAAAACTGCATTGCTATATGAGAGAAATTGAATTCAAGGCAAGGGTAACAGCATACCAAGCAGATGAATTACCTGAAGAATACAAGTTATTGGTTGATAGAGCCAAAGAGAGTACGAAGAACTCGTACAGTCCGTATTCGCGTTTTGCGGTAGGTGCTGCAGCATTGTTGGAAGACGGTGAGATATTGTGTGGTGCGAATCAGGAGAATGCCGCGTATCCGAGTGGATTGTGTGCAGAGCGTACCGTGTTGTTTTATGCGAATGCGAGTCACCCGACGAAGGCAGTGAAAGCCCTTGCTATAGCGGGTTATACGAATGGTCGTTTTACGCAAGAGCCTGTTTCGCCGTGCGGTGCATGCAGACAGGTGATGGCCGAGACGGAACATATATGGGGGAAGCCCCTGACAATCGTGTTATACGGAGAGAGAGAGATTTATGTAGCAAAGGGAGTGGAAAGTTTGCTCCCCTACTCTTTTGTGAGCGACAATTTAAGAGGATAGGCGTGCGCAAGTGAAGAGATTGCACTTTGGCATAAAGAAGTTAGATATTTATGTACTCAAGAATTTCTTGGGGCTGTTTTTGATGACCTTTCTGATATGCATCTTCATCTTACTGATGCAGTTTCTTTGGATGCATGTGAAAGATTTGGTTGGTAAAGGTGTAGGTCTTTCGGTATTGGCGGAGTTCTTTGTCTATTCGACGATCTCGGTTGTTCCGTTGGCACTTCCATTGGCGATCTTGTTGGCATCGTTGATGACCTTTGGGAACATGGGAGAGAAGTTCGAGTTGACAGCGATGAAGTCGGCTGGTATTTCTCTTTTTCGTATTATGCGTCCCCTAACGATATGCATTGCATTTGTTTGCGTGGGTGCATTTTTCTTCTCTAATTATGTAATGCCGAAGTCACAAGTGAAGTTGTGGACTCTTATCTTCTCGTTACGGCAGAAGTCACCAGAATTAGACATTCCGTCGGGAGAGTTCTATAGCGGTATTGACGGATACAATATATATGTTCGGCACAAAGACACGAAGACGGGTCGTTTGGAAAATCTTATGATATACGACTTCAGTGAAGGTTTCCGTAACACTAAAGTGATGGTGGCAGATTCGGGGCGTCTTTATTTGACGGCAGACAAAAAGTACCTGATGCTTTGTCTGTATAACGGGGAATCGTTTGAGAACTTGACGCAACAGGGTGCGAGTGTTTCGAGCAAGGACAGAATTCCGTACAGGCGAGAGACATTTGTGCGCAAACAACTGCTCATCGATTTTGACTCGGATTTCAGTCGTTACGACGAGTCGGTGTTGCGTGACCAACACGTGTCGAAGAATGTAGGTGAGTTGGTTCATTCGATAGACTCGGTGAAACGGATTGCTCATGACCGTTCAAGGGGTCAGAGTGAGGAGTTGGTGGAACATCGTTACTTTGGGCGAGAGCGCGTGATTGACCGTCGATTGACGGCGATAACGCAAGATGAGCAACGGGCATACGATATTGATTCGTTGTATGCTTCTCTTCCTGTGTCGGGGAAAGAGAGAGCGGTTCGTTTGGCATACGAGAAAGGCAGGAATGCGAGTGATTTGGTAGAGTATAACGCATTGTTGTTGGATGATTCGCAGCGTTACATCCGTAAGCATGCCATTGAACTTCATAGGAAGTTCACTTTGTCGTTTGCTTGTCTGATATTCTTTTTCATAGGTGCTCCGTTGGGCGCGATTATCCGTAAGGGAGGTTTGGGTGCGCCAGTGGTTATCTCGGTGGTTATGTTCATTATTTACTATCTTATCGACAACACCGGTTACAAGATGGCTCGTGAAGGCTTATGGCCAGTATGGTGCGGTATTTGGCTTAGCAGCAGCATATTGTTGCCTATCGGTATTTTTTTGACTTACAAAGCGGCGACTGACTCTGCTCTGCTGAATCCGGACGCATGGTTGAAGCAGTTTGGGAGGTGGAAGCGTTCTGCTGTTCATCTTGTGCAATTCTTCCGCAAACGATTTTAGGTGGGAAATGATAGTCAGACACTCTTTACAGGGGTGTCTTTTTTTATGAATGTTGCTCGGAGATGGTTTGGATGGCGATTGTTAAAGTGTTGAATGTAATAAGATTGCGTTACGAATGTGAAAGGGAGTGTTACTTTAGACGATTTGCAAAGTGATGCATGAAGGCAGGCTGATGGGTATTATTTGATATGTAGTTCGGGTTATTTGTGTTGGAAAATTGTAAAAAAGGCGTAGGTGTGTTTGTTTATTTTTATAGAAAAGTGTACCTTTGCGAGTTGTATAAAGGGTTTAATTGTTAAGCGTAATGAAAGAAAGTGATCTTACACCTGAAGAGGAGAAAGTCATACAGCAGGAGTTTGAGGGCTTGTTGGATGATTACAGTCATACCCTTCACCGTCAGAAGGTGGAACTCATTACGAAAGCCTTTCAGTTTGCCAAGCAGGCTCATCGCGGTATTCGTCGTCGCTCGGGCGAGCCTTATATATTGCATCCTCTTGCCGTTGCCCGTATTGTGGTGAAAGAGATCGGTTTGGGGAGTACTTCAATTTGTGCCGCACTGCTGCACGATGTGGTAGAGGATACGGAGTACACCAAAGAGGACATAGAAAATCTGTTCGGTCCGAAGATAGCGGATATAGTAGAAGGGTTGACTAAGATTTCAGGCGGGGTGTTTGGAGAACAGGCATCAGTTCAAGCGGAGAACTTCCGAAAGTTACTGCTTACGATGTCGGAGGATATTCGTGTTATCCTTATAAAGATAGCGGACAGGCTACATAATATGCGTACTCTTGCATATCAACCCATAGAGAAACAGTATAAGATTGCAGGAGAGACGCAATATATCTATGCGCCATTGGCATTGCGTTTGGGTCTGTTTCCTATCAAGACAGAGTTGGAGAACCTCAGTTTCAAGTATGAGCATCCTGAGATATACGAAGATATAGAGCATAAGTTGCAAAGCGTTAACAGTGAACAGATGGAGTTCTTTGAGACCTTTGCCGCCCCTATTCGTGAGAAATTAGAGAATATGGGGTATGAGTTCAATATTAGTGCCCGTATAAAGTCGGTATATTCTATCTGGAAGAAAATGCAGACGAAGAATATATCGTTTGAGGATGTTTATGACTTGTTGGCAGTTCGTATTGTATTCACTCCACATACGACGATGAGTGAGAAGGACCAGTGTTGGATGATATATTCTGCATTGACGGAGGTCTATAAGCCGCACCCTGAGCGTATTCGTGATTGGATATCTACGCCGAAGGCTAATGGTTATGAGGCGCTACATGTGACGGTGATGGGTCCAAACGGGCAGTGGGTAGAGGTTCAGATACGCACAGTTCGTATGCATGATATAGCAGAGAAAGGTTTGGCTGCGCATTGGAAATACAAGTTGGGAGAATCAGATGAGTCTGAACTTGACAAGTGGTTAAAGACGATCAAGGAACTACTTCAACACCCGGAACCTAATGCTCTCGATTTTTTAGACACTTTCAAACTTAATTTGTTTGCGTCTGAGATATTTGTTTTTACTCCTCGTGGCGATATAAAGACACTTCCGCAAGGTTCGACGGCGTTAGATTTTGCATTTATGCTTCATACGGAATTGGGGCTTCATTGTATTGGTGCAAAAGTTAATCATAAATTAGAGCCGTTGAGTTATGTATTGCAAGGCGGAGATCAGATAGAGATTATTACTTCTCATACCCAGCAACCACAAGAGGAGTGGCTTAAATATGCGGTAACAGCAAAGGCTCAGACAAGTATAAAGAACTTTTTCCGCAGGATGTATGCACAGGAGATGCAGGAAGGAGAACGGCGTTTCCGAGATGCAGTGTCGAAACTTGGATTGGAGAATCAATATAATACCGTTTTGCAACAAGTGCTGACCCATTATCAGTTGCAAGAGCCTATGCAATTGATGCTACGAGTAGGCAGGGGAGATGTTGATTTGGCGGAACTATCGAAGATATTGCCACAGAAGAGCAAGAAAAGTTGGTTCCATTACTTTACGAAGTCGAATACATCGGCGACGATGCCAGAAGTGAAGAATCAGGATGCTGTAGGGAATGCTGGCAGTGGGAAAAAGCATCATATTATATTAACAGAAGAGAACCGCGACAGTGAATATCAGTTATCGCCATGTTGCAATCCTATACCTGGTGACGATGTATTGGGTTATTTGGATGAGCGTGGAATGATAATGATACATAAGTTGAACTGTCCATTGGCCGACAAGTTGAAATCGAGTTATGGAAATAACTTGTATTCGGCGACATGGAATATGCATCGTGAACAGACCTTTTTGGAAACGATTGAGATACGAGGCATAGATAAGGTTGGTATGATTATTGAAATTGTTCAAATAATTTCTGGGAGGTTCAACCTGAATATCCATGATATTCATTTTACGGCAGAAGGAGGTATATTCAACGGTACACTGCAGTTGTATGTACACGATACAGAGGAGTTGCAGACGGTATGCAATACATTGCACAAGATACAAGAGATAAAGTCTGCACAGCGTATTGAACATTGAAATTGACAGATATAAAATAGATAAGGTTATGAAGAAAACATTATTTCTTAGTACAATGCTTATTATGGCATTTGCTGCGATGGCACAACAACCTGTCATCAGTTTTAGTAAGATAGAACATGACTTTGGGAAAATAAACGAGTCGGACGGTCGTGTGACTACCATTTTTGAGTTTAGGAACGAAGGTATGGAACCGTTGGTATTAAGTAATGTGCGTGCCAGTTGTGGATGTACGACACCTACATGGACGCGGACACCTGTAGAGCCTGGAGAGAGTGGCAATATAACTGTTACATACAATCCGAATGGTAGACCCGGTAAATTTACGAAGACTATTACAGTGACGAGCAATGCATCGAAACCTACCGTGAAACTGACTATTAAGGGAGAAGTAATCCCTAAGCAGGCAAAGCCCGTCAATAAATACACTATCGCTATGGGTGATTTGAGCCTAAAGAGTACGAATGTAGCCTTTGGTACTGTGTATAAAGGACATAATGTGACCCGTTCGTTGGAGTATGCCAATCTGACCGACCATGAAGTAAGCGTGGAAATTCTTCAGAACGACCGTGACAATATGCTGACAGCAGTACTTTCGCTGAAGACATTGAAGCCGCAAGAGGTAGGAACGCTGAATGTTAATTTTGATGCAGACAAATGCAAGCAATGGGGTTCGAACACCTATTATTTGTATTTGATGGTTAATGGGAAACGCGTTATTTCGGATGAGTACAAACTGACCTTGTCCGCAGATATTGAAGAGGATTTCAGTAAACTGACGGCAGAAGAACAACAGACTGCTCCTATATTCGAGATAGCAGACCACAATATAAATCTCGGTACGATTAAGTCGAATGCCAAATTTGTAAAGAAGATAACCATTAAGAATGTGGGAGAGCGTGCGTTAGAAATCAGAAAGATTACCAATCAGAGTTCTGATGTTGTTCGTGCGAACGTAGCCAAAACAACTATCAAGGGCGGTAAGAGCAGCGTACTGACCATAGAGATACATCCTAACGAGGAAACAGTTAAACCCGGTACATATCGTCGCCAGATAGAATTACTAACCAATGATCCAAAGAATACGAAAGTTCGTTTGAACATCAGTTGGACTATTGCAGAATAATCAATAACCTATTTAAGACCGAAAGTTATGCAAGATACATGCGTATCTCCTATACTTTCGGTTTTTCTTTTATTCGAGTATGGAACATCATCATCATCCCGAGAATGAAACCCAATACAAAGGTTTGACTGTGAATGCAGGTATTGAGTCGATGCCTAATGTGAACCCTTACACTACTTTCCGCCGAAAGAAAAGCAGGTTAGAACCAGAGGATTATGTTCGTGGAATATTGCAAGGAAATGTTTCCATTTTAGGTCAAGCGGTAACACTTGTAGAGAGTAATTTACCTGCCGACCAGGTGGTTGCACAGAAGGTGATAGAAGCCTGTCTGCCCTATTCTGGCAATGCGATACGCGTAGGTATTACGGGTGTACCGGGCGCAGGTAAATCGACTTTTATAGAGGCATTGGGAATGGAACTGACCAACAAGGGCAAGCGTTTGGCGGTGTTGGCTATAGACCCAAGTTCAGAACGCTCGAAAGGTAGTATATTGGGTGATAAAACTCGAATGGCAGAATTATCCACCGCGAAGAATGCCTTTATCCGCCCTTCTCCTTCTGCCGGTTCATTAGGCGGTGTTGCTCGTAAGACGCGTGAGACAATCATATTATGCGAAGCCGCAGGGTATGACACAATCTTGGTGGAGACAGTAGGTGTTGGGCAATCAGAAACAGCCGCCCATTCAATGGTTGATTTCTTTCTGCTTTTGCAGGTTACAGGAACAGGCGATGAATTACAAGGAATCAAGCGTGGAATTATGGAAATGGCTGACGGTATCGCTATTAATAAGTGCGATGGTAATAATATAGAGAAAGCACAAGTGGCTAAGACTCAGTTTTCCAATGCACTTATGTTGTTTCCTCCTGCACCGTCGGGGTGGAAACCGTCGGTTGTGACCTGTTCGTCGGTGGAGCATACAGGTGTGGATGATGTATGGAAGATGATAGAGGATTATATTGCATTTACCCGTGAAAACGAATATTTCTATTATAAGCGTCAGCAGCAGTCGAAATATTGGATGTATGAGACAATCAATGCACAATTGTTGGGTCATTTTTATCAGAATGACGAGATAGCCAAGTGTCTTAAAGAGGCAGAGGAGAGAGTATTGTCGAATCAGGTCAGTTCGTTTGTGGCGGCACATAGTATATTGGAAGAGTATTTCAAGGGAGATTTTGGTAAGGATTGAGGGGCGTTTTTCGACGGACGGCGGGGGCAATTAACAATTAATAATTAACAATTAACAATTAACATGCAGGGTTGGGTTGAAGGGGTTATAGGGTTTTGAGGGGAACAGAGTGTTTGTTTTTTGAAGGGGAGTTGAGAGCCATAGCACGCTATGGCTCTACAGTTAGCCTAAAC
>CAVHKB010000088.1:0-9711 GCA_963636305.1 Prevotella sp. P5-108 | reverse complement strand
ACCTCACGGAAGACCTCCGGCGTGTATTGAGGCGGATAACCGTTCTTGACCAAACAAATCTTAATATCCAATTTCAATTGGTTCCGCACACGCTGATTGTTCAGCCAATCCGCATAAGAGGACTTGGCATTGATAATCTCACATATCTTCTTGGCAAGACTCTTACAACGGTCGTTTACCACTACACCATCGATCGTTTTATCTTCGCCGTATTCGAAGTTATGCTCGTTGCGTAGGTGGATGAGGATGTCGTAGAAGGCTTTCTCCTCGAAACTCAAGCCGAGTTTGCGGAAGGACTCTCGGTCTTCCTGCATAGAGCGGAGGATAGTGAGCGCCTGCTCGGTGGCGGATTGGATGATGTCCTCGGCGGTCTGCTCCTGCGTGGCTCCCGCTTCCTGCTCGGAGAGGAACTTACGACGCTCGTGGTATTTCTTAATCGTGTCGTTGAGCATATCTTGGAACTTCTTTGCCGCCACGGCATTGGTCTTACCATACTCGGTAATCTGCTTGCGCAGGGTCTTGATAAGCGTCTCAAGTTTGGTGGCAGGCATCTTGATATCCGACAGCCGCTCTACGAACTCGGGGCCGAAGATATCCATCTCGTCGCCCTCCTCCAAGACACTCTCCACCTGATTGAAGCGGAGTGCCTCCTGCACCATTGTTGCCACATGGCGATTCATGGTATCGGTGTCGGGCGCATCGGTGCCGTTCATCTTATAGACCATGCCCGCAATTGCCATAAAACACTGTGCCAACGCCGATTCCTCATCGCTCAACTCGCCCGACGGCTGGCAGATGTCGTATGCCTTGCGCATACGCTTGACGGTGCCTAAGAAATAGGTCTTGAACGTCACCGTCTTCGACGGCTTGCCGTTTTGCCCCTCGGAGCGGAGCACCTCGGCAGAGCAGAATACATACTCCGCTGCTTGGGCGAGCAGGGCGTATCGGTCGGCGGGCGCAGTCTTGCCATCGAGGAAGGGCGTTAGGTCGTAGTCGCGAAACAGGCGTTTGAGAATCTCGAGCAACTCACGGAATAGGAGCGTTGCCTGCTCGATGTCGTCGTCGGAGAGCGCCAATGTACTGTCGCCGCCGTACATCTTGCGTGCCTCTATCATCTGGTCGCGGATGCCGATATAGTCGATAATCAGTCCGAACTCCTTGCCCGGGTACTTGCGGTTGACACGGGAGATAGTCTGTATGAGGGTGTGTTTCTGCAGGGGCTTGTCGTTGTAGAGATAGGTAAGGCACTCGACATCGAAGCCCGTAATCCACATATCGACCACGATAACCAAACGGAAATTGGACAGGGGCTGCTTGAATGCTGCGGCGAGGCGGTCGGTATAGTCGTCGTTGTGGACACCGCCGAGATAGTTGTACATCTCCGCCGGGTCGTTGCTGCCGACCGACGCCACCATAGCGATGGTGGGCATAAGGGGCAGTGCGTCCAACTGCTCTTTGGTCGCCGCTACGCCCTCCGGGGTCTTCCGCTCCTCGAACCACTCGGGGTAGTGGCTGCGGAAATGCTGCAAGAGGTCGTAGGCAATCTCCCGATTGGCGCAAACAATCATGGCTTTCTGTATGCGGTCGGGGTCGTTGGCTACGGCTGCCGTGTAATGGTCGTGGATGTCGATGGTCAAGCGGTCGAGGCGGTCGGGTTCACCGAGCAGCACCTCGAGTTTCGACATAATTTCTTTACTCCGCTTGATGTCCTCCCGAGTAGAACCCTCTTCGGCGCAGCGGCTGTAGTAGTCCTCTATCTCTTTGACTTTCTCGGTATTGAGCAGCACCTTGGCAATGCGGGGGTGGTACTTGATAGGCACGGTCAGCCCGTCGGCGACGGCTTGGTCCATGGTGTAGCGGTCTATCTCGGCACCGAAAGTCTGGTAGGTCTCGGCGATAGGCGTACCCGTGAAGCCGACAAAAGTGGCGTGGGGCAATGCCTCGCGCAGCACTTGGGCGTAGGGCTTGGACACCACCGCCCGCATGTTCTCGTCGGCATCCGAACTGAACTTGATACGGCGGGATGCCTCTATCTGGGTGCGGTGTGCCTCATCGGAGAAGCAGATGATGTTCGAGCGGGTGTTGATACAGCCGATGGGGTCGTCCTTACGGTCGCAGAACTTCTGGATGGTGCAGATATAGAAGCCGCCGCTGTCGCGCAGACCGAGTTCCTTACGCAGGTGGCGTCGGCTCTCCACCATGCGCACCTCACCGAGGTTGAGGAACTCGGTGGATTTGGTAAAGAGTTTCGCCCCCTGCTTCTGCAGGTCGTCGCGGTCAACTATCATCAGGATAGTGGGTGCACCGAGGTCGGCGGTGCAGCGCAGGGCGAGTTGGCGGGCAAGGAACGCCATAGTATAGGTCTTGCCGCAGCCCGTAGCCCCGAAATAGGTGCCGCCCTTGCCGCTCTTGCTCTTGACGGAACGGACAATGCTCTCACGGAGCAGGCGGGCGGCAAAGAACTGCGGATAGCGGCAGACCACCTCGCGCTCGTCGGCGTCGTAATTGGTATCTTGGAAACAGATATAGTCGCGGAATATCTCGAGGAAGCGAGCAGGGCGATAGACCCCTTGCACCATTGTCCGCACCTCGTCGAATGCGGCGGTTGCCACCTTGTCGCCGTCCTCGACACGCCGCCACGCATAGAAATGCTCGTAGGGGGTGCGCACCGCCCCGAGGCGGGTCTTGACACCGTCGCTGATGCAGGCGAGCGGGCAGTAGTGGAGCAGCGTGGGAATGTCGCGCCAATAGCGGATACATATCTGCTCCCATGCGTCACGGATAGTGGCATGAGCGTCGGCGGGGTTCTTCAACTCCATGATGCAGACGGGGATGCCGTTGAGGTAGAGCAGCACATCGGGGCGGCGGCACTTGGTCTCGCCGTTGTTGGTATAGTCGATACTGAACTGATTGACCACACGGAAGATGTTACGCTCCGTCTGCTCGAAATCGATCGGGTGAATCATCATCGGCGTGCCGTCTTGGGCAACAAACTGCATACCGCCCACGAGCCACCCATAGACCTTATGGAGCGTAGCGAACTCGGAATCGGCACCGACCATACTAAGAAGACTGACTATTCGCTGCACATCGTCTGCCGACAAAGCGGGGTACTGCTTGGTAAGAAACGCTATCAGGTCGTCCACAAACAAGACCTCGCGCCGACTGCTGCGGGCGATGTCGTCACCAAAGGTATATTGCCATCCCTCGGCTTCGAGGTAGGCGATAAGAGCACTTTCGTAATCGGATTCGAAAAAAAACATTTTGTTCAATTAGAAATTAGGAATTTTATTTTTTTTGGAGGGTTGGGGCGTTGTTGAGGACTTGCCAAGAGCCGGTTTTGTTGGAGCCGATGCGGGTGAGAAGACCCTCCTTGCGAAGACGATTCAACACCTTACGCACACCACTATCGGACATCTGCAACCGCTCCATCATCTCCGGAATAGTCATACGAGGCGACGCAGCAAGCAATTGCAACAAACGCTCCGAAGAGGTGGCCTTCTTTTTCTCTATTTTATTCTCTTCTACTGATATTTTATCCGCCACTTTATCCGTTACTTCTTCCGTTTTATCCGCTACTTTTTCTGCTTTATCCGTTACTTTATCCGTTACTTGTTGCTGTCGGAGGGTCTCTTGGATACTGTCGAGGAGGCAGTGGAGCATAAACTCGACGAAGCAGGTACTGTCGCCTGCGGCGTCGGCACGGGCAATGGCGTTGTAGTAGTCGGCTTGGTGCGCCTTGACAATAGTCTCCACGGGCAGCCATGTGAACAATCCGTTCCAACGGCTCAACAATGCCGTCTGCCAATAGCGACCAATGCGTCCGTTGCCGTCCATGAAAGGGTGGATAAACTCAAACTCGTAGTGAAAGACACAACTGCTAACCAATGGGTGCGTCGGCGTGGTGCGCACCCACGCGAAGAGGGCTGCCATCAGTTCCGGCACACGGGTATAGGGCGGCGCCAAATGGATACAGCGTTCGCCATCGAACACCCCGACCGAGGCGGTGCGGTACTGCCCCGCACGGGGAATAAGGTCTTGCATCATCAGCCTGTGCGCACGCAGCAAGTCCCGCTCTGACAAAGGGTCTATCTGCTGCAACAGTTGGTAGGCTTGCACTGCGTTCTTGACCTCGGCAATCTCATTAGGCGCCCCCAACACATGTTTGCCATTGACAATATCCGTTACCTGCTGCAACGACAGACTGTTATGCTCGATGGCAAGCGACGAATGGATAGTGCGGATGCGGTTCTCCTTACGCAACATAGGCGCGGGAGCGCGATCGCCCATGCGGGCATTGAGCGCACCCACCTGCTCGGAGATGTCCGCCACAAGATGCAGAATTAGGTCGGTGATATGGAAAGGAGGAGCATACATAATTAGGAGTGAGGAGTGAGGAATTAGGAATTAGGAATTGTTTTCAACAAGGAGGGAGCCGCGGATGAGGAGGGGACAGAGGCGGGAGAGTGTTGATTTCAACTCGGAGGCGATACGCTGACGCTCCAAATAACAAGCATAGATATCCACTATCTCACGCTGAATCGAAAGAGAGGGAATGGGAATGGATATTTCTTCCATAAGTGAATAATCAAAGGTCTGTCGAACACCCTGTGCAAAAAACTCTGCATATCTCTTAAATTCATCTCTCTTTAACCACATCGTAAGATATTCAGGAAGCAGCCTTTTCTCATCACACTTAAACACCTCGTATATAGGGGAACACACTGCATCTTCTTTTTGCAGATAGCAATGGAGCGCACCTGTCAAGACATTGTACAAAGGAGGAGCATAGCATATATCACCATAATGCAAGACCTTGTAATTGGTCAATTTCTCATTAGGGTCTTTCTGTGGTAATATGAAGCCATTCTGCCCTATTCCTAAAACTCTTTTTATTGCCCCGTCTGTGTTTTTTCTTTCTTTTTCGATATAGGCGCCGATGGGGGTGGAGGGGAGGGTGCGGCGGAGATTCTCTATATAAGCATCACAGGTCAGTTTCAAATCGGACAAACGAGATTGGTACTGCTGCAAATTGTCCTGCATAGACAAATACACATCCACATACCTACGCTGCGTCGATAACGACGGGAGAAAGAGAGGAATATCACAGAAATCAGACCAATCGAAAGTCTCACGCGCACTACCCCACGAGTTAAAACGCGAATAGCGGTCGAACTCGGGGCGATTGAAATACATAAACAGATAGTCCGACAAAAGCAAATCGGGGCGGGTTACCTTAAACACCACATAAGAGGATGATACGATATAGGTGTCTTTCGATGTATTGTGAGCAAGGGTAATTTTTTCACCATTCCTCGATGTAACAGTCACATAGGCAAAAGTATCGGGGCGGACTACAATATACGGCGTGAGCGACACACCCATCATATCTGCCTTCGTTTCGATAAACTCTTTCTTGATAGATATGCCCTTTACATCCTCAAGCGTATACAGTCCTTCGGAGTTGCGCTCGTCCACCTGCTCTATCAAGTCGCCTATTTTGTATTTAGTCAATGCCATAGCGTATGTCTTGTTCTATACTGTTGTCTATTGGGCGTTTCGTCCATGTCATTCGTCAATCTTCCATTTAGTCAATGCCATAGCCTATGCCACGGAAGGCGTTCTCCAATAGGGTTTGCGACTGTTTCTCACGCTGCAGCAAAGCACGCATCTCCTCTTGGATGCGTGCCATCTCGCGGGGGTAGTCTATCTCCAAGTCGTGGTCCACAAACTCGATATACTTGCTCGGCACCAACGACCACCCGTTCTGCGCTATCTCATCCATACCGACCGAGCGGTAGAGTTCCGGCACGGCAAAGGAACTGCCGTCGGTGCCCTCCGCCTGCCACGCGTGGTAGATATCCGCCACGCGCTGAATCTGCTCGGGCGAGAGGAGGACTTTCTTCTTCTGCTCGTTCTTAACGGCGTTCTCCGTCCATGTACGCAAGTCCATAAACAAGACCTCGTGGCGGCGGTCACGCAACAGGCGGTCGTGGTACTTGCCACCCTGTTTATTCTGATTAAGTATCCAAAAAGTGACGCTGATATCGGTGGAGATAAACAACTCGCGCGGCAGGATGATAATCGCCTCCACCTTATCGTTCTCAATCAAGCGGCGGCGGATAGCGACCGTGTCGTCATCGCCCAACGCCCCGTTGGCAAGCAGGAAACCCGCCACGCCCTGCAAAGGCTTGAGGTGGGAGAGGATATGGAGAATCCACGCATAGTTGGCATTACCCGACGGAGGGATACCGTAGTCCGTCCAACGGATGTCGTGTGCGAGGTTGTCGTCCCACCAGTTCTTCAAATTGAACGGCGGGTTCGCCATAATATAGTCGAAATACAAGCCGCGGTGCAGGTCGTTGGCAAAAGTGGATTCGCTCTCCGAGCCGAGGTTGTGGCTAATGCCCCGCAAAGCAAGGTTCATCTTCGCCAAACGCCATGTGGCCGCCTCCTTCTCCTGCCCATAGACATTGATACGGCTGATGTCGCCCTGCTTGGCACGCACCAACTCCGTAGACTGGATGAACATACCGCCCGAGCCGCAGCAAGGGTCGTAGAGCGTGCCGTCGAAAGGCTCAATGACCGTAGCGATGAGCTGGACAATATCGTGCGGGGTATAGAACTCGCCCTCCTCCTTGGTGGCATTGACAGCGAACTCCTTGAGGAAGTACTCATACACGCGGCCGATGAGGTCTTTCTCCTCGCCGAACGTCTTATGGGAAATCTTATTGACCTCGTCGACAATGCGTTTCATATCGTTCGCACCGAGGTTGCGCGTAGTGAACGTACCACGCACAAAGCAACCGCGCAAGGCAGGCGTGGTATCGGCTATCGCCTGCAACGCCGTATCGAGCGCCACATTGAGTTCGGAAGGCGCCGTATTGATAAGCGTCGACCAACGCGCCTCGGGCGGGAGGCAGAATGTGCCGTCCGCAAACGACGGGTCGTCGAAGAAAGCCGCGACAATCGCCTCGTCGTCGGGGTCAAGCCCCTCCGCACGGAGTTTGGACTTAAGCACTTGCACGCCGTCCTCGTACTTCTCACCGAGAAAACGCAAAAAGACAAGCGTCAACATCATATCACGCTTCTCGAAGAACGAGCCGGAGTTCTTCGCCTGCCGCAATATATCACGGCACTTAAATAGAATCTGTTCGAGATTCAGTTTTTCTTCTGTTGTTTTTTTGGGCATATTTTTACTGAAAAAAGGAGCATTCTCTTGCTCGGAAATTACAAATTAAGAATCGTAGGATTGCAGATTTTAATAATCATGCGGTTTTTGGGTTTAATGTTCCATTGTACTTGCCAAATCTCGCCCGTGCGAGTGTCGAATTTAAGAAAAGTGTGCAAAGAGCATGGCATTCAAAAATAGCGCAACGCAACAAAAGGGAAATAGGGTCTCATGCAATGTATTATTAGAATGCTCCTACAAAAGTACAACTTTTTTTGCATGATAGAAAATATGGATAGAACGATTGCGCAAGAGTGTTTTTTTTGAACAAAAATTGCTAATTTCGCAGCGACTTACAATTCCCCATAGGTGAGAGAACAAAGAACATAGAACATAGAGCATAGATTTTTTAATTATCTAATTTCCAATTATTTAAATTAATTTCAGATTTCAGATTTCAAATTTCAGATTTCAGATTTCAGATTTCAAATTGTTGGTAACTGAAACGCCTTAATCCTCAAATCCTCAAATCCACAACAACTTTATAAACTTTCACACTTTCACACTTTCACACTTTCTCACTTTCACACTTTCACACTTTCACACTTTCACACTATCATGGAACATAAGATAATTCTCATCACGGGTGCCTCGTCGGGCTTTGGCAAGGCCATGGCTGCGCGGTTGGCTGCCGCTGGACACACCATCTATGGCACCAGCCGCCGAGCGCAAACATCGTCGGCCGACTGCACCATGCTGACCATGGACGTAACCGACCGCGCGTCGGTCGAAGCCGCTGTGCAGCAAGTCGTTGCCGCCGAAGGCCACATCGATGTGCTGATAAACAACGCTGGCATGGGCATCGGCGGAGCGGTAGAACTGGCCACCGACGACGAAATCGCCTTGCAAATCGGCACGAATCTGCTCGGCACGGCGCGTGTCTGCTCGTGCGTGCTGCCTCACATGCGCCAGCAACGCAAAGGGCTGATTATCAACATCAGTTCGATTGGCGGCGTGTTTGGCATTCCGTATCAAGGCTGGTACTGTGCGTCGAAATTTGCCGTCGAAGGCTACAGCGAGGCGTTGAATCTCGAGGTGGCGCAGTTTGGCGTGCGCGTGGTGTTGGTCGAGCCGGGCGACTTCAATACGGGCTTCACCAGCAACAGACGCATCTCGGCGGCTACGCAGGCCGATGCCGACTATGCACCGTCGTTCGCACGCGTGCTGAAACACATCGAACACGACGAAACGCAAGGCGGAAATCCCGATTATCTGGCACGCAAGATGGTGAAAATCGTGGCAGCGCGCCGCCCGCGGTTGCGCTACGTGATTACGCCCGATTGCACCGAAAAAATCTCCGTCGCCCTATCGAAACTGATGTGCGGCCGCCACTTTCAGGCACTTTTGCGCCGCTTCTACGACGTATGAAAATGCCAATTTCATACATTCCACTTTTTCGTTCGATGTTTTTTTTGTAATTTTGCGGTGGCAAAAAATTGAGCAACCCAACAACGCATGGCGCGAAAAGTCAAATTTCATTACAATCCCGACACGCTCTCGTACGAGAGGGTGCCAACCACCTTCTTGGGCGTGCTGCAGAAGATGGGGCTTTTCCTGCTGACAAGCGTCTGCTTTGGCATCGTCTTCTGCGTGCTGTTCGTCTATTTTGGCGAATCGCCGCGCGAAAAACAACTCGCCTCCGAAAATGCCCGCATGAAGACACAATACAAACTGCTCGAACGCCGCATGGACGACCTGCAAACCATTCTCGACGACCTGCGCCAGCGCGACGACAATCTCTACCGCGTCATCTTGCAGGCCGACCCCATACCCGACGGCGTGCGGCGCAGCGCACTCGGCAACAATCGCCGCTACGACGACTTTGCCGACATGACCAACGCCTCGCTGCTCACCGAAGCCACCAAACGGGTCGACGACCTCACAAAACAGATATACATACAGTCGCAATCGTACGACGAAGTGGTGGGTTTGGTAAAAGTGAACGACCAAAAACTGCGCAATATCCCAGCCATACAGCCCGTGCTCAACAAAAACCTGAAACGCATGGCCTCGGGCTACGGCGTGCGCATCGACCCCGTGTACCACACGCCACGCTTTCACGCTGGCATGGACTTCACCGCACCGACTGGCACCGACATCTACGTAACAGGCGATGGCGTGGTCGAAACGGCGGGCTGGCGACAAGGCTACGGCAACTGCGTAACCGTCGACCACGGTTTTGGCTACGTAACGCTCTACGCACACATGCACAAAATCGGCGTGCGCAAAGGACAAAAACTGACACGCGGCGACATCATCGGCGAAGTGGGGAACACCGGCAAATCCACCGGACCGCACCTGCACTACGAAGTGCGCTTCCACGGAAAACCCGTCGACCCACGCAACTACTACTTCCTCGACCTCTCGCCCGAACAATACGACGAAATGATACAACTCTCGCAAAACGCCGGACAGATGTTTGATTAGAAATTAGTAGCAAGATATAAGTAGCAAGACAATTAGAACAAAGAACATAGAAC
>CAVHKB010000087.1:0-9739 GCA_963636305.1 Prevotella sp. P5-108 | reverse complement strand
TTACTCTTTTCCGGCAGCAGCGAGCGTGATGTCGTTGTCGCTGAGTTTGCTGTCGTCGGGAGTAGCCACTTGAACGCCGATGCCGTAGGTCTCGGTTACTTTCTTCTCGAAGTTCCCTACACGCAGGTTCGAACCGAAGGTGCATTCGCCGCCTTTTGCACTGCCCATCAGGGTTGCGAGTGTAGCCTCGTCGTCTGCCTTTTGCTTGCAATTAGCGGTTGTGTACACACGCAGGGTTGCGCCAAAAGCCTTTTTGAAATTTGCCTTGAGGGTCTTTACCTTCATACGGCCGTCAATCTTAAGATCTGCCATTTTAGTGAAATGTTTTATTGAGTTAATATTAGAATCCGACTATTGCAACGGATTCGTTGAGAATATGTAGTTTGTTCAATGCGTATTGCCCACTCCGAGCTGTTCTATTTCTTCCGTTCGCGTGCAAGGCTCTCTTTGGCGTTGTCGATTTCGTGTTTCAGGCTCTCTATCTTGCTGTCGTGTGCGGCAGCACGGTCTATCTTCGACTTGCGGTAAGACGCTTTCGACGAAGGCGATGAGGCACTGCGGATACAACCGGCATAATACTCATTGTCGTGTTTCTTGGCTTCTTTTTCTTTGGCAAGCGAGGCACGAAGGTCAATAATTCGCTTGCGGTAGTATTCTACGCTCATAATAGGAATATTTTAGGGTTAATAATTACATTTATTGTACGGTAAATGTCGGGCGGACATATTCGGTAGTCGGCACGGCACCGATTCCCTCGAGCCATACATAGTTGTTATAACGCATGCGCTCATTGAGGAACCCGAGATAGATTGTGCGGTTGCCCTTGGTGGGTATGCGCCCGTTGCACGACTGCGTCCCCATAGTGGAGTAATCCACACTGTAGGACAGTTTAGAAGGCTCTTCCCCGTCTTGGAACTTCTTTGCCTGTGCGGCATTGTAGAAGACATACATATTAATATAGGCATCTTCCTCCCGCGGCGGAATGTTCAGCCCCAGCAGCGTGCCTATCAGTCCGCTTCCTCTTTGTCCGTCATAGACAGGCAACCCTAATATCTTGATGCGCCGATAGTAGGTGTCCATATTGTCGTAGAACCGCCCGTCGCTGTATTGGTCGCCCTCGTTGGTGGATATTCGCAGCGAATACAGCACATCGGTTGTGCCGACATACACTTGCAGGGCGACTATGGCACGACTGCTCCCCGAGAAAGCCGCCTTAATCTGCCCCCGCAGGGTGAACTTACGAGGCTCTTCAAATAGTTTAGTCATCTTTATGCCGGGAATAGGTGCAGCCAGAAAGTCCCCCTTCTTCGCCTCCACGCTATCCACCCGCACGGGTTTTGTGCCGGAGAGGCGATTCAAATCGTGCGTCTTGTACCCCACTCGGACATCGGCATATTGGTGTCCTTTGGGCGTTATCTGTACGAGGTAGATGGCACGATAAGGAATATCCATCGAGTCGGCGATATGCGCCTTGGTGGCGTAGGACTTTAGGAGTTGATGGTTGTCGGCGTTGTATATACGCACATCCGCAGCCCGCTCCATATCAATGGTGTAGAGCATTTTCTCGCCCCGCTCCAAATAGACGGGATAGTTCTGCGTGGTGTTTATCAGTTCCTGCTCCTTGTTATATACCGTTACAACTATCTTTGGGGTTTGCGCCTCCGCTAATTGGTGAATGGATTGGTGTAGTCGGCGAATCTGCTGTTGCAACGCCTGGCAGCGTGCATTGCCTGCAGAGTCTTGCGTGGCGGCGGGGTCGTAATCAAATACGAGTTGCTCGTCGGCAGTACATATTTCGAGGAGTTGCTCGGCAGTTAGGGTCATTCCTTGTGCAACGGCGTTTTGCAGTTCATTGACAACGCTTTGCGTCCGCGCAATCGACTGACTGGCAGCGACGTACTCTTGGGCAGCCTGTGCGTCTGCTTGTTGCGTGCTTGTCTTGCCCCCGCAACTCATAAGAGTCAAGGCAGCGAATAGAATACCAACCGAGTGTATGTATTTCATTGTAGGCATTAAATGTTTGCTTCGTGTACAGACACAAAAAAAGCGTGGAACCTTGTTCTACGCTCATCTTATATTACGGGGTCATAGCAAAACCTTTACCATTAAGAAGAACGACTCAGCCCACGCCGAACATGTATATCGTCCAATACATCACGGCACACTATTAGCCCCGAAGCCAATATATGCACCACTGATGCACGGCGGAATACATATCCCGTAAGCATTCGTCACAGTCTTGTCTCGGATGGTAGAAAATTGCTATGTTTCGTAATACCAAAACAAGCGTTAACAAACGCCTTTTATTATGTCTTGATAGGTTGTCCCTATCGGTCACGCCCGTCAGGTACTCGGGAGCGACACTTCCCTCCCGCCCATCGGCGCGTTGTTTATCGGTTTAGAGTCCCATAAACAGAAGGACTGTTGCAGTTGCCTCTCACGAACACGGTGCATGCATAACATAACATGAATAATTATGCCGCATTTCGCATAGGTCAGCAAAATACGGCACAAAGATAGAAATTTATTTGCACATCTGCAAACTTTCCTTACAATTTTGTAGAAAATTTCCTGCAACAGTGTTTGCAGCGGCGAAGGAGTTTGTTTGTTTCGGAGTAGGGACGGAATTCAACGGACAGTAGTCCTCCCCATCCAAGTCTTCTCCTCCATATACTTCCCTCCAAAATAGAACATTTCCTCTATCCCTTTGTGTCCCTATTTTTCCCTGTCCTTATGCTATTAATCTTGAACCATTACCGAAACATAACCGAAACATAACCGAAGCATTAAGCCAACTCGACTATACGAACAAGTCATCTCTATGCACCCTTCATCGGTATCAAAGGTATGCCAAAATAGAACATTCTCCTATCCTATAGACTGCATTCAGCAATACACAATACTATCCGAACCACAAAACAAAATGCACTTTTTACAATGAAACACTTGTACATATAGCAAAAAAAGGATTATCTTTGCATGGAAATCAAATCATTTCTTAAATATGAAACACAAACTTTTCTTTATCTGGGTAACATTACTAATGAGTACTGCACTCTTTGGAGAGGGCTACTCATCTCTACCACCCACAGTATATCCATTCAACCCCAATGCGAACTATCAGTTGTACCCAACCCGTAACCAATACACATTCCTCAAATTAGACACTCGCACTGGTGAAATTTGGCATGTGCAATGGAGCATAGGGGATAATGAAATGCAGTACCCTCTTTGTGACAGTCCTCTCTTGTCTTCCGATTCTATTCGTATTGCAGGTCGTTTTGCACTATACCCAACTACCAATTGGTATAATTTCATACTTCTTGACCAAAAAGAAGGCACTGTTTGGCAAATTCAATGGAGCACGGAAAGGAATAAACGCATAATCACAAAAATCTACAAATCCTACGGTTCATAAATGTTACAAAAGGCAAGGCGTCAATACCATCGTCCGTTCCAAAGTTTTGATGCGGTTGACCAGGTAAAAGGACCGAAAATTTGCCTATTTCGAAAAGATGTTGTACCTTTGCAGCCGATTTGGAAGAGAAAGGGGCATTAGCTCATCTGGTAGAGCGCAACACTGGCAGTGTTGAGGTAAGGAGTTCGAGTCTCCTATGCTCCACTTTGGCACAAGACCTGCTGCTATGAAAAAGGGGAATTGTAGCGTATCCCTGACATGAACCAACCCTATCTGCTTATATCGACTGCGTCAGACCTATTGCGTGTGCAGGCACGGCATGTGCTGTACATCCAGTCGGACGGCAACTACTCTATGCTTTACCTAACCAACGGCGAGGCACGCCTCGTTACGGCGCAATTGGGGCAGTTAGAACAGTTGATAGACCGCCAGTTTGCGGGGGAGGAACCTACCTTCGTGCGGATAGGCAAGACCTTGATTGTCAACATCCGATATGTGTTTTACATCAACATACCCAAACAACAGTTGCAGATGCTGGACATACGGCAGACACGCCACGACCTGTCGGTGAGCCAGCGTGCCCTCAAGGAACTGAAAGAACGATTGGAACAACCGCGAGACGAAGTGATATGAAAGACGATATACAGGACGATGAGATACGGATTTTAGGCGGAGCGGAACGCAAGCCGCAGCCCAAGCCGTCGGACGGAAAACGCAAAGTGCCGTGGTGGGCGGCGGCATTGTTGCTGACAGTGCTGGCAGGCGGGTTGGCAGGACTTTGCGTGGCGCTGTGCGTGTCTGACACGGCGGAAGAGGAGGTGAGCGTGTTCGAACCCGAAACGGCGGCGGTGCAGACGCATCCGCTGCGCGGCTGGTTGGAGGAGCAGGAGGCGCTGTGCGTGCATGCGGACACGACCGAAGGCGTGCGGCACCGCTATACGGCGGTCAAAGACACGGTGGTCAATGACATACCGCTGCGCATCTGTTTTCCGCTGAACACCGTGCCGCATCTGGAAGTCGGCTACCGCTGCACCCGCGATACGGCGAATGCCGTACTGTTCTTCCAAGCCGCCGATGTGCGTGCCGACAACGGCAAGATCGTAGGGGCTTTCGTGCTGCACGGAAAGCCGCTGAGTTGGGGGCTGAGCAAACGGGGGTACTGCGCGATTATTGACGGGAAAGTATCGGTGGGCGTCGCGGACAACTCGCCCTTGTTCGAGGAAGCGACGGAGCGTAACGGCGATTTCTTCCGCCAATACCCGCTGGTGGACAACGGCGTGCTGGTGGAGAACGTGCTGAAAGCGAAGTTCGTACGCCGCGGATTGTGCGAGTTGGAGGGGCGTATCGTCGTTGTCGGGACGGAAACACCGGAGTCGATGCACGACTTTTCGCAAGCCCTGACGGATATAGGCGTATCGAATGCCATTTACCTGATTGGCGGGGACGCAATAGGCTGGCATAGGGACAAGGACAACACGGGACACCCTTCGGGCCGGTGGGAACCCAAGTCGTACAGGAACATCTCTTTCATTGTCTGGCAATAAGCCCGGCGTATCGGTACGCCTGTTGCTTGATTCCACTGCCTGTATGAACTGCCGTTTGTACAGGCATTTTGTACATGCCACAGCCTGTTTCGTACAATAACGCCCAAAACGCTTGGCGGTCTGCCGTTCATCGGATACTTTTGCAGCAAAAACAGCAAAACCAAGATGAAACGAACCCTATTCATTCTCGTAGCCGCTTTTATAGGCTACACTTCAACCTCTGCCAAACAACCGCAAGAACCCGATTCGTACAACTACCAGCGCGGCATAGAACTACTCCAAAACGAGGAGTACGAGAAGGGCATCTCCGTCCTGCAAAAGGAGTTGTCCGACAACCCGAAGAACGGCTATGCCTATATGTGGCTGTCGTTTGCCTACCTGCAACGCGATGAGATAGGCAACACTCTGTATGCCGCCACCCATGCACTGAAGTATCTACCCAAGAGTGCTAAGGCTGACCGCGCTTATGCCTATACTTGTATGGGAAAGGTCTATGGCTACTATCTGACGGATACCGTGCAGGCATTGCACTGTTTCAGCGAAGCCATCCGTCTTGCGCCTAAAAACGCAATACACTACGACTTTCGCGGACAGTACTATGTCTATCTAAACAACTATAACGGGGCGATAGCCGATTACCAAAAGGCAGCAGAGTTAAAACCGTATTCTGCGGAATGGCTTTATAAACTCGGTCTAACATACATGTTGGTTGACCGTTACTCCGAAGCACTCACTGCATTCAAAAATGCGTGCATACTTTCATCAGACTACCAGACGCTGGCAGCATGCGCCGATGCAGAGAAACACTTGGGCAAATATGAGGATGCTGCCAAACATATTGTGGCAAGTCTGGAGGACTCCCCGATGAATCACGAATCGCTTGATATGCTCAAGGCTATTCCTCCTGCTTTGCGCCAACACCTGCTGACGGAGTTCCGTGTAAAGCAACGGCTGGCGCCCAACGACCCCAACTGGGTGTATTGCGAGATATATGTAATAGTCGATAACCACGACTATGAGGGTGTCTTGCGTGCAGCAGACAAATTGGAAAACATCGTTCCGCAGCAATATACGGAATGCCTCAGAGCAGGGGCATATAGTGAGTTGGGCGATTTTAAGAAGGCTCTCCGCAGTATCAATCTGGCTATCAAGGCAGATAGCACATATTACGACTATCTGGAGATGCGGGCAGACATCTACGCCATAATGGATAGTACAGAACAAATGTTCCGTGACCTCAACACAATGATTGAGAAAGAACCGACCAACGTGGATTATTACAACGACCGCGGACAATCATATCTGTTTTCGGGGCAGTATCAAAAAGCGATAGAGGACTATGATATGGCGATTGCTCTCGCCTCGTATCCCCATTTGCGCCAAATGCGCGGACGCTGCTATTGGGAAATGGGCGATACTGTGGCGGCGCGTATGGACTTCGAGAGAGTGATGAACGGAAACGATGATGCTGCCTGCTTTGCCTTGCACTTTATGGGGCAAGACTCATTGGCTACACATATAATGGATAGCCTTGTCCTGGCAGATAGTCTCACACACGGGGAAACATACAATGCCGCTTGCCTGTATGCCCTGCAGGGCAAAACAGAGGACGCATTCCGTCTGCTGACACAGGAACTTGAGAACAACAATGCGCAGTATGCGTATGCCCGCCGCGATATAGACTTCCGTAACCTCCATGGCGCACGTTTCGACAGTCTGTTGACTATCTATGAAACCCGTGTGCAGGAGCGTATCTCGCGATTGGATTCCACTACGCAAGATGCCGTGCAGACTGAACGAGTAGTAGAAATTCCGTTCTCTGCAACAAACGGAGTTGCCACGATAAAGTGTTCTATCAACGGATTGCCACTGACCTTTGTCTTCGACACAGGTGCAAGCGATGTGTCAATCTCGCAGACAGAAGCCAGTTTTATGTACAAAAACGGCTACCTGAGCAAGAAAGACATCGTGGGCAACTCCGCCTATATCACTGCCGACGGCAGTATCTCCATTGGCACAAACATCATCTTGCAGAAGATAGACTTTGGTGGCTTGGAACTCAAAGCCGTCCGTGCCTCGGTAGTGGGCAACCAACGCGCACCCTTGCTGCTCGGGCAGTCAGTCCTCCAACGACTCGGCAAAATCGAAATCGACAACCAACGACAAGTACTCAAGATAACCACCAAGCAATAATATGCTTGGTGGTATCCCCATATTTTGATATCTGCCAGAATAAGCGATAGATAATATCTTCGTAATACTCTGCAACACAACCGTCTATATTTCATACTTCAGTAAGGGAATCCGCAAAGAATCGCAATGGTGTGCCGTTCGTCGCCGGGCTTTGCGGGGCATACACAGAGAAGGTTGCCGCACTGCGGGAGCGGGCAACCTTGTCTGTCGGAAGGATTTGTGTGCCTCCGCGGCTATTCGTTGATATTCTTCACAAAGTTGTACGCATTGGCGTAGTACTCCAACAGGCTGTTGAACAGGAGGTGAAAAGTGCTATCCCGCAAAGCAGTATAATGGAATAAAACTTAGTCGTTTTCATAATGATTTGTTAGAACTCTTTGACTGCGAAGACAGGTGTATCGTATGTGCCATCGCTTATAAAAGAGAATTGCCCATGCGACTGAGTTCCATTACACAATAGGGCTAACTGAAGATATTCAGAAGAGCGTGCTGCTGACATAATAGCAATTAACACATTGCTTTTATTTTGCCTTTCAACTTTCCTTTTACCCTCCTTGGATTTTTTATAGGAACTTTCGATTAAAGTGGAAGATTGAATCTTGCTATACAATCTGATGCCGGTGCCATATTTTTCGGTGGATTGGTCAAGCACCTCTTTAATCTTTGCGGAAATATCCTTTATATCCTGTCCATTAAGTTCGGCTTCTTTCCCACTACCGACTCCGTATTTGCCATTTCTAAGGAATGCCGCATACTGTTCCAATTCATATACACCGGGAATAAACCAGCCGTCGCCCATCTGCATTGCCCAATACTGCTCTGGAAAATAGGTTGCCATATCAATATCGTTCGTTTCGCAATAAGTCCGTATCTGTTCCGCATTCTCTTTGCCGTAAATAGAGTTGGATGTTGCCAAGTCCTTTATGGCTTTCTTTTCCTGTTTGTCGTCCTTGTCCATGTACATCAATACGGGTGTATTCAGGTTCGACAGCACTTTGTCTTTAGCCTCGTCTTCGGAAATACCGTAATCTTCCATCACTTGTTCGGTCGTCAGTTCAAGACCGTAATTCGAGAGGGCAATGGATGAGCAGACCAAGCCGTGCTGTCCGGTTTCGTCGATTGAGATTACAACGGCAGGAATACCGTCGACTAACATCAGGTCGCCCACTTGTGCTGCATAGGCTTGCCCGCATACTGCAGACGCGCAAAGAATCGCTAATAATTTTGTTGTTTTCATTTTGTTGTTCTGTATTTAGTTGCTACTCACTTGGTTATGGCTTTTCGCAATCACTCCATGTGCGCCGAGCGGTAAGATATGCGCATACAAAGACAGATACGGCTTGCTCTCTGTCCCCTGTTTTTCAAGGTATGCACACGGGGCTGGAAACTACTTCATAGGCTTGTCCTGTTTTATGTTTATACTCCTTGGGGTACAAACACAAAAAGCGTGGAAATCGACTGTTGCCGTTCCACGGATTGAGGCTCTCGCATTGCCCTTAACAAGAGAACCGGCAACGCGAAGCCCACGCCTGCGAGTAATCCAATCTCTCTCCTGCATACGACAACGCAGAGCCTTCCGAATATGGCCCGACGAAGCGTATGAATAAGAGATATACTCATACTGCGGGGACATCTATCGTTGCGTAGTCCGGCTTGTTAATAGAATTTGCGAGATTCCAATCCGCCTGAACCATGCGCCAATAAACGCCTTTTATGTTTTCGGTTGCAAAGGTACGGCATTTCTCCGATATGTGCAAATGCGGCGTAATGTTCATTTTGACAGTCTGTTGACTATCTATGAAACCCGTGTGCAGGAGCGTATCTCGCGTTTGGATTCCACTACGCAAGATGCCGTGCAGACTGAACGAGTAGTAGAGATTCCATTCTCTGCAACAAACGGAGTTGCCACGATAAAGTGTTCTATCAACGGGCTGCCACTGACCTTTGTCTTCGACACAGGTGCAAGCGATGTGTCGATCTCGCAGACAGAAGCCAGTTTTATGTACAAGAACGGCTATCTTAGCCGAAAAGACATCGTGGGCAACTCCGCCTATATCACTGCCGACGGCAGTATCTCCATTGGCACAAACATCATCTTGCAGAAGATAGACTTTGGTGGCTTGGAACTCAAAGCCGTCCGTGCCTCGGTAGTGGGCAACCAACGCGCACCCTTGCTGCTCGGGCAGTCCGTCCTCCAACGACTCGGCAAAATCGAAATCGACAACCAACGACAAGTACTCAAAATAACCACCAAGCAATAATATGCTTGGTGGTATCCCCCCGTTTTGATATCTGCATACAGATGCCCAAGCCGCAGTGGAGGACGAGAAATAAACGGAGGTTAGTTTCTTAGCACTAAGAAGTAGTTTTAGCAGAGGTTGCCCGACGGGGCCGCCTCTGCTTTTGTATTCTGCGAGTGCCTCCCATATAAAGCAGTCGGATTGGGAAAGACAATTGGGAGTGGAAAAGCCGGCAGAGATTGGGAAAGCCTTGCGTGTATTGAAAAAAAGCAGTACTTTTGCAGTGCGAATGGGAAACCATCCGCAAAAGACATAGTTTAATAGCGTTTATTGCGCTTCGTTCT
>CAVHKB010000086.1:0-9954 GCA_963636305.1 Prevotella sp. P5-108 | reverse complement strand
GCTCTCAACTCCCTTTCGCAGAAAAAACAATATGTTCCAAAAGAACCATACTTTATCCCTCTACCCAATAATTTATGTTAATTGTTAATTCTTAATTGTCAATTAAATCCCTCTCCATAATTTATGGCTAATTCATCCCAATACGGCACCGCCGTCCGTCGAAAAACAACCCTCCCATCTCTGCATGTTAATTGTTAACTGTTAATTGTTAATTGCTCCCCCGCATATTACCTGTTAATTATTAATTGTTAATTCCCCCCACCCTCCCTCCATCCGCAACCAAAAGTAGAATATTTCACTTTATTTTGACTCTTTTATTGCATAGTATTTGCGTACTATTTTTTTTATTGTATCTTTGCACACGAAATCAACTTTGAATACACACATTCACTTAATGGAAAGACACGAACAACTAATAACTGCGCTGCGTCAAAACTTTGGTTTTGATACCTTCAAAGGTAATCAAGAGGCCATAATAGAAAACTTGATGGACGGAAACGACACTTTCGTCCTTATGCCGACTGGCGGTGGCAAGAGCCTCTGCTATCAGTTGCCCTCACTACTCATGGAGGGTACCGCTATCGTCATCTCACCACTCATAGCACTGATGAAAAACCAAGTCGATGCTATGCGCAACTTTAGCGAAGAGAATGGCATCGCACACTTCATCAACTCTTCGCTCTCAAAGGCGGAAATCATTGCCGTTAAAGAAGACATCCTGAAAGGAAAAACCAAACTCCTCTATGTCGCTCCCGAATCGCTCAACAAAGACGAAAACATCGATTTCCTACAACAGGTCAAAATCTCTTTTTACGCAGTCGACGAAGCACACTGCATCAGTGAATGGGGACACGATTTCCGACCCGAATATCGGCGTATCTCACCCATCGTACAACGGATAGGCAAAGCACCTATCATCGCACTGACTGCAACCGCTACTCCTAAAGTGCAGCACGACATCCAAAAGAACCTTGGAATGTTGAAAGCAAAAGTATTCAAGTCTTCTTTTAACCGCCCTAATCTATACTACGAAATAAGACCTAAAACCGACGATGTCGACAAAGACCTCATTCGCTATATTCGGCAAATGGAAGGCAAATCCGGTATAATCTACTGCCTTAGTCGGAAAACAGTCGAAGAACTGGCGCAGACATTACAAGTCAACGACATCAAAGCACTACCGTACCATGCAGGTATGGACTCCACACAACGAAGCGAAAACCAAGATGCTTTCTTGATGGAAAAAGTACAAGTCATTGTAGCCACCATCGCATTTGGTATGGGCATCGATAAACCGGATGTACGCTTTGTAGTACACTACGATATTCCAAAATCGCTCGAAGGATACTACCAGGAAACAGGACGCGCTGGTAGAGATGGCGGCGAAGGACAATGCATCTGCTACTACTCTGTTAAGGACATCGAACGACTACGCAAGTTCATACAAGGGAAACCTATTGCTGAACAGGAAATAGGCAATCAGTTGCTCTTCGAAACACAGAGTTATGCAGAATCAACACTCTGTCGGCGAAAACTCCTCCTGCACTACTTCGGCGAAGAATATCCCGAAGACAATTGCGGCAACTGCGATAATTGCAAGCACACCTATAAATGGATAGACGCTACCGAGTTGTGTCAACTTATTATCGAAACAATACTCCAACTGAACGAGAAATTCAAGGCGGAACATATCATCGACATACTGAAAGGAAACGAAACCTCTGCTGTCTTATCCTACAAACATAACGAATTGGAAAATTTCAGCAGTGCTAATGATGAGGACGACGCAACACTGCTTGCTATAATTCGTCAGGCTATGCTCCAAGGATACATCAAAAAAGATATCGAATCCTATGGAGACCTGAAAGTAACAGCAGAGGGAAAGCATTTCCTGAAGAAACCTACAGAATTCAAAGTGCCTGTAGAAGACACCGAAGGAGAAGAGGACGATGTACCCGAACCAAACATAGGAGGTTGCTCGGCCGCTGATGAAGTATTGTTTTCCATATTGAAAGACCTTCGAAAGAAATTGTCCAAAAAATTGGATGTACCTCCTTTCGTATTGTTCCAAGATCCCTCACTCGAAGCCATGGCAACAAGTTATCCTATCAGCATCGAAGAACTTCAGAACATTCCAGGTGTGGGCATAGGAAAAGCAAAACGCTATGGAGAAGAGTTCATTAAGGTTATCAAGGAATATGTTGAAGAGAACGATATCATACGCCCCGAAGACCTTCGTGTAAGAACGGTCGCAAAACGCTCACAACTGAAAATATCCATCATTCAAGCCATCGACCGACAAGTTGACCTCGACGATTTAGCCTTGTCAAAAGGAATGGACATGGACGAACTGCTGCAGGAGATCGAAGCCATCGTTTACTCCGGTACAAAGATAAATATCAACTACTTTATCGAAGAAATTGTCGACCCTGATAAAGAGGAGGAAATATACGACTACTTCAAAACGGCTGAAACCGACAATATACAGAAAGCACTTGAAGCATTGGGCGAAGACGATTTTACGGAAATTGAAATACGCTTGGTCCGTATAAAGTTCCAGTCTGAATTAGGCAACTAAGTATGCACTCCAACGAAATAGACATTGTTACACTTGGCTGCAGTAAGAATCTCGTAGACGCAGAGCGTCTTATGCGCCAACTGACCGCTGTAGGCTATCGTTGTGTACACGATAGCGATAAGCCGCAAGGAGAAATTGCCGTCATCAATACTTGCGGCTTTATAGGAGACGCAAAGGAAGAAAGTATCAACACCATTCTACAGTTCGCACAGCGTAAGAAGAAACACCAACTAAAGCAACTCTATGTCATGGGCTGCCTTTCTGAAAGGTATATGCAAACTCTTCAAATAGAAATACCTGAAGTGGATAAGTATTATGGCAAGTTCGATTTTATGCAGTTGGTCAGTGACTTGGGGAAAGCATATCAATCCGACATCCTTTCAGAGAGAGTTCTTACTACTCCAAAGCACTATGCCTACTTGAAAATTTCAGAGGGATGCAACAGAATGTGTTCCTATTGTGCTATCCCGCTCATCACAGGAAAGCATATATCACGACCCATCGAAGATATTCTCACGGAGGCGCATTGGCTCGTAGAACAAGGAGTAAAGGAGTTTCAAGTAATAGCGCAAGACCTTTCCTACTATGGTATTGATATCTATGGCGAGTGTCGCTTGGCAGAGTTACTACAGAGGCTCGCTGATATTAAGGGAGTGGAATGGATCCGTCTGCATTATGCATACCCGGCTGGATTTCCGTTCGATATATTGCCTGTAATGCGTGAACGGGATAATATATGCAAATACATCGACATCGCACTACAGCACATTACTGATAATATGCTTAAGCGTATGCGCAGGCATATAACAAAAGCGGATACTTATGCTCTTATAAAGCGTATTCGGGAAGAGGTGCCAGGTATTCACATCCGTACAACATTGCTATTGGGTCATCCGGGAGAAGAACAAGCCGATGTGGAAGAATTGATTCAGTTCGTACGAGAAATGCGTTTTGAACGATTGGGTGCTTTTGCTTATTCCGACGAAGAAGGCACCTACGCCAATAGGCATTATATCGACGATATACCGCAACAAACCAAATTAGAGAGAGTGGATACTGTCATGTCCGTACAGGAAGAGATAGCCGCATCAATCAACGCGCAAAAAATTGGCTCTGTACTGCGTGTCATAATCGATAGAGAGGAATCCGAATTTTATATAGGACGCACAGAATACGACTCTCCTGAAGTAGACGGAGAAGTACTTATTCCCAAAGATACAGCACTCACAGTCGGAGAGTTCTACCTTATACGCATTACGGATGCAGAAACTTTTGACCTATATGGAGAACTCGCACAACATAAGTAAACAGTAATATCATCTTAGTATGACTACACAACAGATAATCGAAAGAATTAGTCGGCAGATTCCATTAAGCAAAGAGCAAGTCAGCGAACTGCTTAAAAGTACAACGGAAGTCTTAACGGAAAATCTTCTTAATGGAAAGAGTATTCATATACAGAACTTTGGAGATTTGCAGGTGCGTAAGAAGAACGAGAGAGTAAATGTAAACCCTAAAACAGGCATAAGAACACTTACACCCCCTAAACTTCAATTGTCTTTCAAACAGAATAGCAAACTAAAAGATACTTTACTGAAAGGAGAATAGGAGCATGATGGGAGAAGAAAGAATTACACTTGCTGGATTACGCAAACTATTGAGTAACCACACCACATTATCGGAGAAAGTTTGTGGCGAGTTTGTTGATACATTGTTCCAGTCTATTATAGAGGGATTACGCACGGACAAGTCAGTTAAAATCAACGGTCTTGGTACTTTCAAAGTACAGTGGAACGAGCCTCGCAAAAGCATTAATGTACAAACAGGGGAGCCTATTCTAATAGAAGGCTATAATAAAGTCATCTTTGTTCCTGACTCTCTCCTTAGAGAGCGTATCAATGAACCTTTTGCACACCTTGAGCCTATTGTTATTGATGAGAGTCAACAGCAAGCAAAAGTAGAGATAGACCCTATGGAGAAATTAGGAGAACAGGTCGAAGAAATAAAGGATATCCTTGCTGAATTGGATGCTATTACCAGCAACGAAGAACAAAGCAAAGAGGAAACAACACCGACCGAGGAAGCCACTCCGTACGAAGAAAAGAAAGAAGAGGTAGTAGTAACAGAAGAATCAACCAGGAAAGAAGAACCTGTTAAAGACGAAGAACCTGCGAAAAAGCATAAAGAGAAGCCCTTTCAACCATGGAAAGTGGCAGGAATAACCATACTCTGTTTTTGCGTGTTTTTAGTAGGCTGCTATTTCTTTCTACAACACAAAATAACTGCGTGGGCAGATAGTCTTCTTGACAAAAATGAAACAACTACCGAAGTAGTACAGAGCATGGATAATAGTAGTGAGTATGATGCAATAGTGGTTGATACGCTTTCGGTTGATAGTGAAAAGGATTCGCTTTCTATGCATAAAGAAGAATTGAAGGAGGACGAATCTTCTTCAAAAGAAAAGAGTATTGTACATAAAGAACGCACCTATACTGATTTTATTACGACCGTAACACTTACAGAAGGTAGTCGTTTGACTTGGCTATCGCGCAAGTATTATGGTTCTCCCGACTTTTGGGTATATATCTATGAAGCAAACAAGTCGGTTCTACCCGACCCCAATCGTATACCAATTGGTACTCGAATACGCATCCCTCGTTTACCTAAAGAGTTGATTGATGTGAATAACGAGGAAAGTATGAAACAGGCAAGACAACTACACGAAGTTATTCTTAGCAAGTCTTGAGCAGAATAAGTGGAAGAAGGGTTTATCCATATAAAAGGTGCGCATACAAATAACTTGAAGAATGTAGATGTCTGCATTCCTCGTAATCGGTTTGTAGTTATTACCGGTCTTTCAGGTAGCGGCAAGTCAAGTCTTGCATTCGACACACTATATGCCGAAGGACAACGCAGATACGTAGAAAGTCTGTCTTCGTATGCTCGCCAGTTTCTTGGTCGTATGCAGAAACCAGAAGTTGACTTTATTGATGGTATTCCCCCCGCTATTGCAATCCAGCAGAAAACATTGGCAAAGAATCCTCGCTCTACGGTAGGAACAGTGACGGAGATATATGATTATTTGAAACTTCTGTATGCCCGTATAGGTCACACTATCTCTCCTGTATCGGGGCAGGAAGTTAAAAAGCATTCTGTAAGTGATGTTGTGGCTTATATATCTTCGTTTGAAGAAGGCACCCGCCTTATGCTGTTGTCGCCAGTAGATACGAATAAATTATCGTTATCGAAGCAAGCGCATATATGGCAGGAACAAGGATTCAGCAGAATAGTGATAGGCAAGGATATTGTTCGTTTGAATGAAATAGAGAAGATTTCTGCAGACAATAAGAAAGAAAAGATATACCTGCTTATTGACCGTATTGTGACAGATAGGCAGCAGAGTACTCTTAACCGTTTTGCAGATTCGGTTCAGACTGCATTCTTTGAGGGAGATGGTTGCTGTTGCATACAATTAGCCGACGGAACTCTTAAGAAGTTCTCTATTCGTTTTGAGGCAGACGGAATGCAGTTTATTGAGCCAACCGAGCATTTTTTTGACTTCAACAATCCTTTTGGTGCTTGTCCTGAATGCAACGGTTTTGGTAACATTATGGGAATAGATCCGAATCTTGTTATTCCGAACAAGTCGCTTAGTATCTATCAGGGTGCTATTGCCTGTTGGCGTGGAGAGAAGATGGGATTATGGAATCAGGCACTAATAGAGAACGCCTCATTATTTGACTTCCCTATTCATACGCCTTTTTATGCACTCAGTGCCGAGCAGAAACAGTTGCTCTGGACTGGTAATAATTATTTTCACGGGTTGAACGATTTTTTCAAGATGTTGGAAGAACAACAGTTTGCTAAAATACAATACCGTGTTATGTTGTCGAGATACCGTGGCAAGACGCTGTGTCCGATGTGCAACGGAAATCGTTTGCGGCAGGAAACATCGTATGTCAAACTTGGAGGAAAGAGTATCAGTGAGTTGGTCAATATGCCCATTAGCGACCTTATTGTGTGGTTTGACCGTCTTCGTCTTAATCAAACAGAAAAGACGATAGCCAAACAGTTGCTGCAAGAAGTGACCTCGCGTCTTCGTTTTATGGATGAAGTCGGGTTGAATTATCTTACATTGAACCGTCTTTCGAGTACGCTATCAGGTGGAGAGAGTCAGCGTATTAGCCTTGCCAAATCTTTAGGTAGCAGTTTAGTAGGGTCGCTGTATATATTAGACGAGCCGAGTATAGGACTTCACCCTCGTGATACGGAGCGTCTTATTGGGGTGTTGAAAGAATTGCGTGATATAGGGAATACGGTGGTAGTAGCGGAGCATGACGAGGAAATTATTCGTTCAGCAGATTACATTATTGATGTAGGTCCAGAGGCGGGACAAGGTGGTGGCGAAATAGTATGGACGGGGCAATACCGTTCGGATGACCCATCGTTGAACAAGCCATTAGGTCACTCCTATACTCTTGACTTTTTGACAGGCAAAGAAGTGATAGCCCCTCCGCAGTTCCGTCGTGCATGGAACAATTATATAGAGTTGAAGGGTGTTTGTGAGAATAATCTAAAGAACTTGGATGTTCGTTTCCCGTTGAATGTCTTTACGGTTGTTACAGGCGTATCGGGTAGCGGCAAATCGAGTTTGGTAGGCAAAGTGCTATATCCTGCATTGAAGAAGTATTTTGGCGGAGTAGCAGATTATACGGGTGACTTTGATTGTTTACAGGGCAGTCTGCATTTGGTGAGCAATATAGAGTATGTTGACCAGAACCCTATCGGAGTATCGACCCGTAGTAATCCGGTGACTTACATAAAAGCATACGACGAGATACGCAAATTGTTTGCAGAACAATCTTACGCCCAGCAAATGGGGTTCAATGCTGCACATTTTTCGTTCAATACTCCAGGCGGGCGTTGTGAAGAGTGTAAGGGAGAAGGTACTATAACCATAGAGATGCAGTTTATGGCAGATATTGTGCTTACTTGTGAGCATTGTCATGGTCGGCGGTTTAAGCGTGATATATTGGACGTTACTTATCGCGGTAAGAATATATATGATGTTCTTGAGATGACTGTCAACCAAGCCATAGACTTCTTTGGTGAAGGAAAGGGCAGTACAGAGAAGAAGATAGTGAAGCGTTTGAAGCCACTACAAGACGTGGGTATAGGTTATATTAAATTAGGTCAGTCGAGCAGTACTCTTTCGGGCGGTGAAAATCAGCGTGTCAAATTAGCGACCTTTCTTGCCAATGAGCGCATCGAACCTACTATATTTGTGTTTGATGAGCCGACAACAGGTTTGCACTATCATGATATACGGTTGCTATTGGGTGCGTTGAATGCCCTTATCAGCAAGGGGCATACTGTTATTGTGATAGAACATAATCCTGCCGTTATTATGTCGGCGGACCATGTAATAGACTTGGGACCTGAAGGCGGCGAAGAAGGAGGCAATATCGTATTTAGCGGTACGCCTGAAATGTTGATGAAGTGTCAGAACAGTTATACGGGCAGATACTTGCAGCGAAGATAGTCTTCGCCAAAAAGAAAGATGTTCGTATCTGGTTTGAATCCGACAGACTCGTATAAGCGTCGTGCCTGGTTGTCGGGCAGAACGACCAAGGTGACTGGTTGTCGCTTTTGTGTTGTGAAGTAGTTAATAGCGTGCAAGAGCAGTTGTCGTGCTATTCCTCTGTTACGGAATTGCGGTTTGACGGCGATGCTATCGAGATAGTACTCCCCTTCTTGTGTTTCGGCAGCCATTTGCTTTGTTTCTTCGTCGAGCAAGTCAGCCAGTAGTTGGAAAGTAACAAGCCTCATACTGGCATATTGCTTGCCATCGTATCCGACTATGGCACCTGCCACCTCGTTATTGTATAGAGCGATCCATGCATTAGTCCACGAATAGAGTGTGTCGCTTCGTTGGCATACGGAAGTGATTGTCTGCATTTTTGCAGGGTCGTTGAGGTAAGAAGCGAAGTCGTCGCCTAATGCAGCCACGACGCATTGTGCAAGGAAGGGTGCATCGGCGCAGGTTGCTTTACGGATTTGTATTGTTGTGTTCATGATTCAGTTTGTATCGTAGTTCTTTGTAATCGGGTATATACTGTTCTACAATCTTCCAAAAAGCATGGCTGTGGTTAGGTTCTTTGAGGTGTGCGAGTTCGTGTACGATAACATACTCTATTTGTTCCTGTGGTTTTGAGGCAAGCAGAGTGCTGAAGCGTATTGTGCGTTTGGTTGGAGTACAACTGCCCCATCGTGTGTTCATTGTACGAAGACTAAACCTGACATTATACTCATTCATAGCCTTTTGCCATTTGGGCAGTAGGTTGTTCATTAGAAGAGTCAATTGTTTGGCAAGGTAGCAGTCAAGACATTTCTTCCGAGTAGCAGGGGAGAAGTGCGGATTGCAGGAGAGAATGATTTCGTTGCCCACTTGTTGCACGGTGTTTGCCCGCAGATTGTTGCGTAGTTGCAGGGTATAAGAAACACCGAAGAGCGTTATTTTGTCGCCAGATTGACAGTTCATTCAGGATGTTTGGCAAAATACTTCCATAAGGGTGCGCTATGCAATGCCTGTATTATTTCGCCTCTGTCGAGTAGTTGGTAGAGTTGGTCTTTAGTGAATAGATGTGTGAGTATGTCTTCTGATGGTTCCATGTTTGGTTCGTGCAATTGTTCTACTCCGATGGCTAAGAATGTGTAGGAGTGATTGGTATGGTTGGTGGGATTAGGCGACAAGCACATAAATTCGCTCCATTCTCCTCCACCGAAGCCTGTTTCTTCCATCAATTCCCGTTGTGCGGCTGCAAGTGGAGAAGAGTCGGTTTTATCGATGACTCCAGCACACAGTTCGTAGTGTGTTTCGCCGAGTGCATGCCGATATTGGCTAATGAGCAGGAATTTGTTGTCTTTTGTGATAGCGATTACATTGACCCAGTCGGGAAATTCCATGATATACCAATGGGGTATGATAACTCCAGAGGGTAATTGTACTCGTTCTCTTCGAACAGTAAACCAGTCTCCTTCTTTGGCGAGGTATTGGCTATCCAAGACCTTCCATTTTCTGTTTTTGAGTTTCTCCATTGTTGAAGATATTGTTACGTTGTAGGAGTGCAAAGGTAGTAAATCTTGTTTGTAAGAGCAAATTTTGCTGTTTCAATTGCGTATGGTTGCGGGGGCGTATTTTCGCTGCGCGTATGTTGGTGGACGGACGGCGTTGCCGTATTGACATAAATTAGGCATAAAGGTTTAATTGACAATTAATAGGTAAGAATTAACATGAATTATTCGGTAGAGGGGCGTTGTTTGGTTCTTTGGGAACATAGAGTTTTACCTGCGAAAGGGAGTTGAGAGCCATAGCA
>CAVHKB010000085.1:0-10218 GCA_963636305.1 Prevotella sp. P5-108 | reverse complement strand
TTCCCCACTCAAACAGAAAGGAAATAGAGATTTCCCCACTCTATTCAATGAAGAGTCTTATCAACTGATTCGCTTGTCACAAAAAGTTGATTCCTACTTGGGTCATCTTTGGCGTTAGCAGTGTAGAACACATATAGCGAGTCATTTTGGATAAATGCAGTAGGTTTGTAAAAATACTGTCTATATCCTATGTAATTTTCCGAATAGTGATTATTCACCAACGGACGACGGTAGGTCGTAAAATGCAGATAGTCTTCCGATACAGAAAGCATGATGTTATCTCCTTTCTCTGCCACAGAGACCATATAAAGTTTATGTTCGTATTCGAATAAATCAAAATGCCAAATGTCGTGCTTCAAAGGCTTGGGAATATAAAAAATATGACCAAATATCTTCAGTTGCTTGCACCTATCTACCGTATAAACAGTCGGCACCTGAATAGTATCCAGCAACTCAAAATCAGGCTTCGATAGCGATTTACTCTGCCATATTGAAATCCCTTTACCAATCCGTGTGGGTTCATATTGATACCAAACAGCATACAGAAAATTTAGGCTATCGCCTCTAACGTGCTGACTATCAGCATATTGCCCCCCCCCCTTATTCGTTTCATCAAAATAGGACATTGCACCAAATCCGAAGAGGAAGGCTCATTTATTGCAAGCACTTGCTTTGATAACAATATACTATCTTTTATATATACCCCAACGATGGCATTACAACAATGCAAAGAGTCACACAATGGAGTAAAACACTCTCGCCACAAATAGAATGTTTTGTCCCCTTCCAACATAATACATGGGTCTGAATTATACCCGGTAAGTGGCGTATTTGCCAGCACCACTCCATTATTCCATCTGTGATAATCATTCGATTGATAAAAGAGTGGATTTTCTATTTTGTTATTCCATGCGTAGTATGGAGACTGCGCCATATAGTAGGAGCCTGCTGAATAGCGAATACACGGGTGCAAACAGTCATTATGGTAAATCGAGGTATCCGGCGTAGTTACCACAACAGGTTTTCCTACCGGCATTTGCTGTTGCGGATAGAACAAATATACATAAATACCCAACAATGCCAATAACACTATTCCTATACAAAATGCAATTTTAGTATGAATCTTATTCATATATTTTTTTCTTTATTACGAATGGAACTTGTTTGCCCATTTTACGATAGATGGTATTCACTATCTTCTGCCATATCGGACGGCGAACTCGACAATGCACATTATAAAATGCATTTATAATACGACCATCCTCGTACAGCACATCCACAAAGCGGAGCGATTCATTGGCGGATAACACCGAATTATCCAATGTTTGCGTCACCCCACAGTTCTCACCGGATCCATCATTGCCGATATTATGCACATACGAGCAAACCGGATAGATAGCCACTGCATGATTTACAAAATGAGCAATGGTAAATTGAATAGACCATATATTCAGCACACCTTCCATGCGTTGCTGCAACATCTCAAATTCATCATCCCCCATACGGTTCAAAGCCTCACGCATCGCCGGTGTTTTTTTGATTGTGTCGTATGCCTTCACATTCCAATCTACTTGCTGCCACCGGTCTGCCCATGTAGCCCACCCCCACGATGAGTTACGCAGGCACACATACGTGTCGTATGCATAATCCGCGGGAAATGTCATACGCTTTGCCGGATAATTATACCCACTAATAGAGAACACCGATTTATACTTTTCGTAAAAATCCAACGCTCCATTCATATACGACAGAAATGCAGGTGATGTCTGCAAGTCATCTTCCATCACTATCACTTTGCCGTATTGCTCCACCACCTCGGTTACACCTTGTCGCACGGACAGATACAAACCTTTGTTTTGTTCCGATTCGTGAAGTACTACTTTGCCACACCATTGTTGCGAACGAATCAGATTTCGCACTTCAGTTACACGCTGTTTAATATCTTCTGTGGCATTTTCTTTCAGTCCATCGGCATAGATATGCAACACACTCTCACACGCAAGTTTGTTTTGTTGCAGTGCCTGTAAAGTCTTGCGGGTATGTTCCGGACGATTATATACAAAAAGTGCAATGGGGGCGAGCGACATAGTAATTATTTTAGAAGCAATGAACAAACACGGTCTGCCAACACAGAATTATAGAATTTATAGGAAGAGGTGAAAAATTGGTATTGATAGTTATTCACCACATCTTGTACAAAAGAAGTAGGCGGCGTAAAACCACGCTTGCGTGCAAAGAGAATATAATCAGGGATTATCCCGCGTAGCACTTCCTTGAGGAAATACTTCGGCACGCCATGTTTATATTTGATCTCCATCGGGAGTGTTGACACGAACTCTACCAATTTATAATCCAATAGCGGGCTACGTATCTCCAATGAATTTCCCATACCTTCCCTATCCGATAGATAGAGATAAGCTCGTGTCATAATGTTGTCTATCTGGAAATCGTACACGCCATCTATTTCCTGTCCTAACGGCAAATTAGGGAATGGCATATTCAGCGAAACATCTTTTATGGAAAATGTTTCGTTTTGGTAGGTACAAGTAGCGTCCTGAGCAAAACGATAGTAGTCGTTTCGCATCCAGTAGCACAACGACTTGTCATTTATCTCATATGGATGATTGGCATACAATATCTTTCGCCAATTATGTGCCAAGAAGTGAATATATTGTTGCTTATGTTTCTTTAGTGGGAACAATGACTCATGATAACGCCGCACAGCGTATGACTCTCCAAGACTATTCCAATAGGGATAGCCATAGAATATCTCATCGCCTCCCATTCCGCCAAGTAACACCTTAAATCCGAGGTTACGCACTTTCTTGTAGAGTGCCCATTGAGCGAGTGCTGCCGAATCGGTGATAGGTTCATCGATGTATTGCGTAAATTCATCGAAGCAATCATTAAAATCCGACTCATCCAATTCTATCTCATGATAGACAAATCCTTGCTCTTTGGCAAATTGTTTCGCAACGCTACGCTCATCGCAATCAAATGTTCCCTTATAGCCGGCTGTTATCGTATGCACTTCATGTCCACTATCTTTTGCAAATTTTGCCACAAGACTAGAGTCGATACCGCCACTCAACATAACGGCTACCGGCACATCACTACGCAAACAGAGTTCCACCGACTCACGCAGCAGTGCCTCTGTCTTTTGTTTCGCCTCGGCGAATGAAATATCGGTTAGCACATTGTTACGAAGAATATGCCTATCCCAATACCGATAACACCGACTGCCATTTGCATTGACCAACAGATATTCTCCATTCCCCAAACGCTTAATCTGTCGGATATACGTTTTCTCATTGTCTATCGGGGCCGTATAACGAATCGGGGACGCCAATTGCTGAATATCAACTTGGGGCTGTTCAATATATTGTTGTAGAATAGCTTTCAACTCGGTAGAGAATACCACACCGCAAGGAATTTCAGCATAATAGAGCGTTTTTTCTCCTATCCTGTCCCGAGCGGCAAAGACTTCTTGTGTTTTTGTGTCATATAAGCAAAACGCAAACATACCTCGAATATACTGCAAGCAATCTGCACCATATTCTTCATATAGATGAATGATTGTTTCCGAATCACTCTCGGACATAAACCGATGTCCTTTCTCTATGAGTTGTCGCTTGAGTTCTACATAATTGTATATCTCCCCATTGCAAATCAAGACAAGCGAACGGTCTTCGTTGAATAAGGGCTGTTTGCCTTTTTCTATCCCAATTATCGAGAGTCGCACTTGCCCTGCCACATAATGCTCATCGTGCCATACGCCTTCATCATCCGGTCCACGATAGCGCATGGCATTATTCATTGCTTTTATGCGTTGCACATCTTGTTCTGTGGTATGCGTATACCGATATACCGCTGAAATTCCGCACATAGTAAGAATCAGTATTTACTATTCGTAATGAGTTGATATATTTGTTCTGCGTTTTGTTCTGCCGAAAAATGCGCTATCGCATATTGATAGGCACTATTCCCCTGCTCCTGTAACGTATCAGGGTGTTCTACATATTGTTGCAAAATACCTGCAAGTGCTTCTGCATCGCCAAGAGGGTATATCGCCCCATCTATTCCGTTTCGCAATAACTCTGCATTCGCTCCCGACTGACTTACCACGACAGGCATGCGCATCAACATCTCTTCTATGGTTACTCGCCCAAATGCTTCATCGTGTGCGCATACCACCCCCACATTCATATCTTGCAAGACAGTATAGATATCATCCGTATGTCCAATGATGTGTGCATAAGCCAAAAGATTGTTTTGGGCGATGGTTTGTTCCATCTGTTGTAGATAATCCGCTTTTGCCGAACCCATAAAATAGGTTTCTATTTTGATTCCTCTTCGGTGTAAAATGGCTTGCGCTCGCAATAGTTCAAGTTGGTTTTTCTGTTCACATAGCACCCCTATACACACCACTTTCAAACAATTAACAAGTCTATTCGGTTGCTTTCTACTAATGCCATGCGGCAAGGAAACGCCATTGTAGATGCGATGCATTCTGTCAGCGGGCAGATAGGAACGATAATAATCCATCATATACTGCGAAATAAGTATATAGACACTATTAACTTGTCGATGCAATAGGGATAGGGATAGGGATAGGGATAGGGATAGGGATAGATTAAACTGCACGAGGCTTTCTCGGAAATGCCATACATGAGGGATATGCAAGCGTTCAGCGATAAAAATACCTATATCTATCGTAACAGAATTGGAATAGACCAAATCAAAATGTTGCTTATCCAATGCATTCACTATTCGATGAACGCGACAATAGTTTATCCATTGTTTGCGCTTATTGAGCAGTTTTTGGAATAGCCCCTTGTTATCATTTACCCACCAATAATAGTGAGACACCAAGTACGGAATGTCATTGTGCTTCAGCTGACTACACATTGCTCCTGTATGAGGTAGCAACACCGTTGCTTGCACATTATGCCGTTCACGCAACAACATTATCAAAGCCAGCATCGATTTGTTGGCTCCATAAAATCCGGCATAATGTGTAACAAACAGAATGTGCAAGAAAAAAGATTATAAGTCCGTATTTTCTACTTCTTTCGATATATTGCCATTGAGGAGATAAGTTTGTAACCAGTTTTTCGAACTATGGAGTCGAATACTATCATTCACTGCATTATACTCTGCTAATAGTTCAAAGTGTTTTCCACTATTATCAAACAAATAGGCTCTATCCGAGTGTTTTACTGCTTGATATAGGTTCTGTAACGATCGCACATACCGTTCTCTTATTTTGCATTCCGGCACATCATGACCTCCTTCCAATGCCCTAGTATGCACACGCCCGATATTGATATCTGCCGATTGTGTAGATACATAATACAAATACACACGATACCCTTTGCGGTGCGCTTCCTCCATAAAATTCAACTTACTCGGATGCGACAAGACTGTCTCAAAAGAAAACGAAACGCCACTATCCAATAAATACTCTCTTATGTAGGTCGCCACAAAAGCTGCAAAATACGAGTCAACCTTTTCTACATTTATAACACGGATGCAGTCATCCTCCACTAATATATTATCAATTCCACATTGTGTAACAACAGTAGAAAAGTAAGATTTATAGGATGCTAAAAATCGGTCTTTGTCAAGCAAGGCGACAGCATATTCACGGCAATCAATATAACCTTCATCTTTTAGATGTCGTTCTATCTCATCCGCATTCACAAACACGCCCCAATGAAACTGTTCACAGAGTTCTTGATATACCGAGGTCTTGCCAGAGCCATTTGGCCCTGCTAATATCCGTAATCTACGCATCATTTCAATATATATTGTGTACCGGGCTTGGGAGATGGATACGGCTGCTTTACCGAGCCAATAACCTCTTCTTTTCCGTCTTTAATACGCACGATATTTTCCCCACGAAGTATCGTAACCTCTACATTCGCACTTATCGCCTTTAGATAGCCCACAGAGGCATCTCGCGAAGCCATATTCAAAATGGCTTGTCTTTCTCTCAAATCAGAATTATCCATAGGTTTATGATTTAGAATTGTTTAGTTCTCCATGTAACAAGGCTGCTGTAAAAAATACTATTTTGGAAGTACAAACAAAATTAGTCAACATATTATTACTTATTTCTATTTTCAACAAAACACTTATAATAGTATATCTGCTTATTCTTGTCTTAATATTGTTTCTGTCAGTTTACAAAACATATCTATTGTTATCTTGGCGGCAAACTTATCTTGTACAGCATCACAATTATCTATATCCTCATCCATAGCCGACTTGATTGTTTCTAACAACGCCCCTAACTCCTCATTAGTAGGTTTCCGATTTCCATATTTAGAGTACAAATCTAATAATAATCCGTAACACACTGACCACAGAGATGATGATTGCTTCATAATAATAATGTTTTTTGCTTATTAGATACTATGTCTGCCTACAAAAATAATACCGTATAAATCTGTTTCAATGATAGATAAGAATAAAGATAAAAGGCTTTCTGTTGTCTCAAAAACTTACATATCTCTTTCCGCTCTGCAGTGGGAATCTGTCTATATACTCTCATTGACTGTATCAAATAATCTTTAATTAATGCTTTTATTACAGATTGAAATCTTGCATCATATTCATTCGTACAATATTGTATCTTTAACTTATGCAACCTGATACACAATAATATCCAATATCTAATATGATCTATCCCATACTGTTTCTGTGTAATTGAATTAGGGTTTTTACGATAGATATAGGGACGTAAATTTATATGTTTCACATCTTCGAGTAAGGCATACAACTTAATAGAATAATCCGTATCCTCATATTGAACACCTTCCTCAAAAAATAGACTATGTTGTAATAAGAAATCGCGTCTTACTATAACCTGCCATGGTGAAATAAAGTCCTGCCACCAAACAAATAATGGCGAAAAGAACAAATCGCTACCCCTGTGACATTCGGTCGAAGGATGTTTTGCTCCGGATTGTATTCTTCCATCGCTATCTATCAAATAATCAAAATGCAAGGCCGATAACTGCTCTGAAAGCGCTGTATATAGTAATCTTCCCAAAATGTTCGGACAAATATAATCATCCGAATCTACATACCAAACATATTCCCCCTGTGCTATTTTCAATCCTGTATTGCGTGCCCCTCCCTGTTTCTTATTGTCATTATGACATACCAATCTCAAAGACAAAAACTCCTTCTGTAATTTTTCTACAATGGTGCGTGTCCCATCAAGCGAACAATCATCCACACATATCACCTCATATTCATCTTGCGGTATATCCTGTTCATACAACGAGCGGATGCATTGTTCAATGTATTTCTCTACATTGTAGAATGGCACTATAATTGACAACTTAAGCGAATTCATTCCAATAAATGGTTTATAAAGGCAAAACAACAACTAAGCTGTCGAAATATCTGCAATATACAGACCAACAATTGGAAATTGTTTTCACTTTTGCGATGCCATTACAATATAAGTTGTTTAATCGCTTTTTTGAACGATTTTGTAAGCATAAATCGCTGATATACAAAGGAATACACCCCACCCCTATTCATGTATTTTAACCTTTTCTCGCAATCTATTGCCCAATCAAGCGTTCGTACTAAATTATTCTTCAATACCGCTGACTTTCCATTATTCTCATACAACTCTTTAGCAACCGATACCGCCAAACGAGATTGTTCTAAGATTGGTCTTCTTCCATGCACCCCGCCCATATTCTCGCGATAGACCGCTCCGTTAAAATTAAGTATATACCCTTTCCCCATATCAAGAAGATGGAAAATCCGATGTTGGTCCTTATAAAATCTGTATGGTTTATCTTCACCCATATATGTACCGGCTCGATATATCATAGTACAAGGCTGTGTAACCCAAACTGACAAATACATGGGTATTGTCAATTCCACATATTCATCAGCAGATTTTAGATACACATCACATTTGTCTGCACGCCATTTTTGTTCTTCATACTGTAATATGTTGCAACGATGAAATGAGACTGTACATTCCGGATGCAGCTCCATAAAATCAACTTGTTTCTGCAATTTATTCGGATCTGTCCAATAATCGTCTCCTTCGCAAATTGCCACATATTTAGCGCCTGTAGCGTTAATAGCATCATTCATTAGTTTACCTAGAGCACGATTAGGCTTAGAATACTGATTTTCGACCTCGTAGATTGGTTTTATGATACTAGGATATTTGCCCGCATACTCTCTTATAATAGCGGCAGAATTGTCAGTTGAAGCATCATCATGTACAACAGCAACAAAAGAAAAATTTGTCTGCTGCATAATAATACCATCAAGACAATCGCGCAGATAGGGTTCATGATTGTATACACAACACTTAATAGCGAGAAGTGGCGTTGATTGCATAACTTGATTATTGATATTTTTCCGCAATATTACAGTAAGACACTATAAATTAACAACTCATCACACATCAATTAGTAGATTCTAGAAATACATTCTTTCGAAATTGCTCATATCCATACCTATCAATTATTTGTTGAGAGATGTGTTTATAATCATACCTCATTGACATTGTTTTTTCTATCGCTCCAACCAATGCATCTACATTTTTTATAGATACAACCGCCCCGTTCTCCTCATTCACAAAATCTCTAATGCCCCCACTATCAGTGCACACGACAGGCGTACCATGTGCAATTGCTTCTGCCACAGACAATCCAAATGTTTCAGAAATACTTGTAGACAGTAATAAAGAATACCCACTATACTGTTCCAATAATTCATTGTGCGGCAGTCTCCCCATAAAGGTAACATTATCTCCAACCCAATTCTTCAACTGCTTGCCATCAATCAATTCATTCCCAATTAAACCAAAAACATCTATGGCAATAGACTGCAATTGTAAACATCGTGCAACAGCAAAAAATGTAGACATATCTTTGTCTGCAAAATGCCCCGCCACAAACATAACACGCCCATTCTTTTCAACTTTCGCCCAATCCTTAGGAATTCCGTAATTATTCACTAAATTTCCAACAATGGAAACTGATTTCATACAGAAACCACTTGTCAATAGATTCCGATATAAATAATTGCTGACACAGAATACTTTATCAGCTAATTTGTACAATTGTTCCTTCCTATAGGATACATAATTAATGGAATGACGTACATAAATAAGATGCTCTGCCAATACTATTTTAATGCCATTACGCTTTGCCCAATCCACAACAAAAATGGATAAATCAGATATAGACTGAATATAAACATAGTTTGGAATTCTGCCGTCCATGAGAGAAAGGATCACCTCTCCCACTTTATCAGCCACTTTCCTTATTGCTTTTTCAGTACATTGTACAGATTTATATTTAGGACAAGTAATGTTTATACGGCACAAATTACCTTCTATTATGGTATCTACATTGAAAATTTTTTTCAAGTGAATCAAACTTTTTAATTGCTTTTTCTTCGAAAGCCATGAGCAGTTGCCTACAATATTATACACAGCATACTCATCGGCATACACACACTGCTGTTCCTCGAAAAAAGAACACGGGAACCATGCTGGCACAAATAATATGCTTTTTCTCATATTGCTTCCCATTCTACTCTTGGGGCGATAACTGCCGCCGTGCAGAACATTTTCGAAAAAGAACTGGTTTGGTCTACAATGAAAGTCAATGTACTCTCAGTTTCATTATACGGATCATAGAGCCAATTCACATTATGATGGCTTGCATCTAGTTGAACATTATACAAACCGGAACGAAGTATTTGCGTAGGAAGTTTCGCTCGAATCCTATTATGTCCAATTTTCAGTTTCTTATTAAATTCATCATCTACATCAACATCTAAAGCCCGATATATATAACGTCCTCGTTCATCAAAAACTGAAACACCAAGAGTCATATCCGGAATTTCTTTCCGCAAATCAAAATCAATATCCACAAACAACTCATCATTGAGACCAATATTTCTATCTAAGACTTTTCCATCTGTTTCCAACGAAAAATAATTTATACGAAGCCCCTCGACCTCACGCCCTAATGGATTAAGCCATTCTTTACGATTATGTAGGACGTACATTTTTTGATACAAAGAAATGGTATCATCGATTGTTCCTTGGTATTCCAACATTCCATTTTTCAACAAGACGCCCTTTGTACATAGTCGCTGCACACTTTCCATATTATGGCTTACAAAGAGGACGGTGCGGCCTTCGCCGCGGGAGATATCGTT
>CAVHKB010000084.1:0-10274 GCA_963636305.1 Prevotella sp. P5-108 | reverse complement strand
GCCCTCGATACAAAGATATTCCATGCCGAGAGGTGCATCGCTATACGAGATAGCCTTAATACACGGGGCGTATTGATGTCGCTGCCGTGATAGGTGGTGATTACTTTAGTTGGACTTCCCCCATACCCCCTCAAAGAGGGGGTGGTTAGAATGGCTATATTGGCAAGGAGACCGCAGAGTCCGTAGTGGGCGTGGATGATGTCGGGGCGGCAGGTGCGTATCGTTTGGCGCAGGCGGGGTATCTCACGCAGGTAACCCAGCATCCCTTTACCGTGTACAGCATAGCGCACTACCTCGTGCGAGAGGTCTTGCAAGGCGGCTATCTGCTCCTCTACAAAGGGAACAAAGTGTCCGCCATAATCCGCTGCTATGATGAGAATTTTCATTGAATACTGCTCTTTTGCTTATATTCTGTTTTCCACTATATATATGGGTTGTTACTAATTACAAATCTCAATCTTTCCACTCTTTAGTTTATATCGCTGCCGTGGAAAGTGGAGAATGCTTTTATAGTTGAGGATTGAGAGTTTAGTGTTGAGTGCAGTTTAGAGTGGTTAGTGGAGAATGTGGTGCATAGTTTTGTGGCTAAGGCGGCGACCAAGCAGCACAAGCCGCTATGCCCATGCACTATGTCGGGGCGGAAAGAACGCACTGCTTTGGGTATTCCCCATAGCGCACGCACATACCCCCGCCATCCGCCTGCAATCAGGTAGTACTCAAACTCCACCCCGTGCGCCCGCAGTGCCTGCACCTGCTCATAGATGAACGGGGCGACATACTCGGTATAAGGCGCATAATACCGCCTGCTGCAGACAATCAGTACTTTCATAATGCACAGCACCTTGCCCTGCGGGGAGCGGGGTAAGGACGGGGAAATAGAGTAAAACAAGTAGAACGGCTATCGCTGCAAGAGTGCAGCATAGAGAGCAGACAGCGTACGCGCCACCTGCGGATTGGTAAGCCCCTGCGAGAGCAAGTGCCGACGAGCGTCTGTACGGCACGACAGAGTGTCCGTAGGTGCGTGCAGCGTACAGTCTTGTGGAGTGGCGTCTGTATAAGACTTGGAATGGTTGTTCTCTGCGAATAGTAGGGGGGGGGTAATTTGGAGTGCTGTTCGCAGCAAGTCTGCTAACTCTTGCGGAGTACGGGAGTTGGCGATATAGCAGCCCTCTATGCCCTCTACCCGCTCACGAACATCACCTACATCGACAGATACTATCGGGCAACCACACGCCATTGCTTCTTTCACCACCTGCGGGCTTCCCTCACTGCGACTGGTAAGCAACAGACAATCCGCAGCACACATCAGCCAATTGACCTCGGTACGGGTGTAGCCGCAGAGGGAAAGCAATATACCTCCAAGACCTCCCGTAGCCCCTACTTTGGAGGCACTTACGCTGTTGGAGAGGGTTATAGTTTCCTCTGCTAATTTTATGTCCTTTACGGGATTGGAGAAGGCACCGGCGAAGAGGACAAGATGTTGGTGCTGTATTTCGCTGAAGGGTACTGACTTGCACATCTTACCGTCAGAGATAGTGCATGGCACATTCGCTTCTGCCAGACGCTTGCGTGCCTCTGCACGGGAGAGTAATTGGTCGTCGGAGAGCGTAACGCCACAGGGTAGCAGGGAGTAGTTGTCCCCTCTGTACGCCCAAGGGGCAAAGGACTTGTCCGCTGCCCGTGCCGTGCGTATATTCGCCCTCGATACAAAGATATTCCATGCCGAGAGGTGCATCGCTATACGAGATAGCCGCAACACACGAGGGGTATTGATGTCGCTGCCGTGATAGGTGGTGATTACGGGAATAGAGTGTTTCGTGTTTTGAGTTGAGAGACGTGGTTTAGTTGAGTGTTGATAGTGGATAGTAGATAGATTGGCGAGCAGACCACAGAGGCCGTAGTGGGCATGGATGATGTCGGGGCGGAGAGTGCGTATTGTTTGGCGTAGGCGAGGTATCTCACGCAAGTAGCCCTGTATTCCCTTACCATGTACAGCATAGCGCACTACCTCGTGCTTGAGGTCTTGCAAGGCGGCTATCTGCTCCTCCACAAAGGGAGCAAAGCGTCCGCCCTTATCCGCTGCTATGATGAGGATGGTCATTGAATACTGCTCTTTTGTTTATATCCTGCTTTGTACGATATATATGGGTTGTTACTAATTACAAATTCTTTGTCTTGCCACTCTTTATTTGCGCATTCGGATAATACGAGCCGGATTTCCGGCTACTATGGCATAGTCAGGTACATCGTGTGTCACTACCGCTCCTGCACCGATTATGCTATGTGCGCCTATTCTTTTGCAACCAGGTAAGACTATTGCGCGTGCGCCTATCCATACATCACCGCATATTTCCAAAGGCGTTCGTCTTTCTTCTTCGGTTTCTGGTATAGAGCCTATTGGTACATTAGGGTCTGCGAATGAATGCCCCCCCCCAGAAACAATACCTCTTCGCCCATCAATAGTCTATCGTATATCTTTAGAGGACGGTTGTGGGTGCAGAAATCTTTCCCTATTCCGACATTGTTTCCTACACGGATATTCCTGCCGTTACCAAAGTATGCCCCTTGTTCGACATTGACTTGTTTGCCGCACTCCGCAAACAAATGCTTTGCACATTGATAGCGTAACCTTAAGGCTACATGTCCTAACAGCGGCTTTGTCGATTTAGGCAAATAGCGTGCAAAGGCATAATAGAATATAAGCCACAATGTTCTCATCTCTCTGCACGCATAGGGTTATGTAGGAAATCCTCGTAGGTAAGCCTAATGCCGTCTTCTAACTCGGTGCTGTAAGTCCAACCGAGCGCAGTTGCCTTAGATACATCCAATAACTTGCGCGGAGTACCGTTCGGGCGGGTGGTATCCCACAGGATACGCCCTTTGTATCCCACTACTTTTGCCACCAATTCTGTAAGCGATTTGATGGTCAGTTCCTTTCCTGTACCGGCATTGACGGTTTCGTTGCCGGAGTAGTTATTCATCAGGAAGACACAAAGGTTTGCCAAATCATCGACATAGAGGAATTCCCGTAACGGAGAACCATCGCCCCAGCAGGTGACACACTCTGCCCCACTCTCTTTTGCCTCGTGAAAACGGCGTATCAGTGCAGGAAGTACATGTGAATGTTCGGGGTGGTAATTGTCGTTCGGTCCATACAGATTGGTCGGCATTACAGAGATATAGTCGGTAGCATACTGCCGATTAAGGAACTCGCAGTATTTAAGACCGGAGATTTTAGCGAGTGCATACGCTTCATTGGTTTTCTCGAGTGTGCCGGTCAACAGACAGTCTTCTTTCATCGGTTGCGGAGCCATACGGGGATAGATGCAACTCGAACCAAGAAACTCCAACTTTTTGCAGTTGTTCTGCCAAGCAGCGTGTATGACATTCATTTCGAGTATCATATTGTCGTAGAGGAAATCAGCGAGTGCGCTTTGATTCGCCACAATTCCTCCCACTTTGGCAGCCGCAAGAAAGACATATTCAGGTTGTTCCTGCCGAAAGAATTGCTCTACAGCCTCTTGCCGACAGAGATCTAATTCCTTGTGTGTACGGGTGATGATGTTGGTATATCCCTGCCGTTGCAGTTCCCGCACGATGGCACTTCCCACCATACCACGGTGTCCTGCGACATAGATTTTGCTGTTTTTTTCCATACGAATACTCGTTTTATGCTCAATGGATAAGATATTTTATCGACCCAGTCGAACGAAAGGCGGAATAACGATAAGACATTCATCGTTGAAAACAGGAATGAAGAACGCATAAAATGAGTGCGATTTTTCATGCCAGTTGGAATGCTCTTCCTATATTCTTCCTATATTCGTCCTATATGCGTCCTATATAAAACCTATATAAATCGTTTGGGATGGGTAGGAAATACAGGGCTTGGCGGAGGGTACTTTTTTCGTACGGGGACGGGAAAGGTACTCTTTTTGTTTGGTAATATGTTTATAACAATTAACAATTCGGGATGGATATTTTTCATAGCAGTTAACGATTTGTGAGGGAGATTTTATGTTTTGGGTAGGGATTGTTAGTGGGGTAGGGTTTGTTTGGGTAGGGTGTCGGTCTTATTTTGGTGTTTTTTGGCATAGTAAGATTGTGTATATTGTAAAAAAGCCGTACCTTTGTACCTTAAATTGCTTCAGTGTGCCGCAGTCGGAGGAATAGCGACGGTTGGGTGCGACGGAGGCGAGTGGAAAAGAATAATAAACATACAACAAAAGATATGGGATTCATCGAGTTTTTGAGTAAGATGTTCGGTAACAAGTCGCAGCGAGACTTGCGAGAGATAATGCCTTATGTGGACAAAGTCAAGGCTATTTACCCTGAGATAGAGGGATTGAGTAATGATGCTCTTCGTGCGCGTACGGAGGTTTTGAAGCAGCGTTTGGTTGATGCGGTATCGCAAGACAAGCAGCGTATTGCGGAACTGAAGGCGAGTGTGGAGGAGATAGAGATAGAGAAGCGTGAGAAGGTTTACCGAGAGGTGGACAAATTGGAGAAGGACATTGCTGACACTTACGAGAAAGTGTTGTTGGAGATACTTCCGGAGGCGTTTGCCATTGTGAAGGACACAGCCCGTCGTTTTGCGGAAAGCGAGTTCATAGAGGTGAGTGCTAACGATTTTGACCGAGACCTTGCCGCGACGCATGATTTTGTGCATATAGAGGGCGATAAGGCTATTTATCAGAATCACTGGGTGGCAGGAGGTAATGAGATAACATGGGACATGGTGCATTATGATGTGCAGTTGATAGGTGGCGTAGTACTTCATCAGGGTAAGATAGCCGAGATGGCGACGGGTGAAGGAAAGACTTTAGTAGCGACCTTGCCGGTGTTTTTGAATGCGCTGACACATGAGGGGGTGCATGTTGTTACTGTTAACGATTATCTGGCGAAGCGAGATTCGGAGTGGATGGGTCCATTGTATATGTTTCATGGATTGTCGGTAGATTGTATAGACAAGTATCGTCCGAACTCCGATGAGCGGAGGAAGGCTTATGCTTGTGATATAACATTCGGAACGAACAACGAGTTCGGTTTCGATTACTTGCGTGACAATATGGCTACATCTCCTTTGGATTTGGTACAGCGCAAGCATAATTTCGCCATAGTGGACGAGGTGGACTCGGTGTTGATAGATGATGCTCGTACGCCGTTGATTATCAGTGGTCCTGTGCCGAAGGGTGAGGAGCAGTTGTTTGATGAGTACAAGCATCGTGTGGAGTTGTTGGTTCGTACGCAGCAGACATTGACGACGAAGTTGTTGGCCGAGGCTCGTGAGAAGATGGGTTCGGAAGACAAGGCGACAGCAGAGGAAGGAGAGTTGGCATTGTTCCGTTCTTACAAGGGTATGCCGAAGAACAAGGCATTGATTAAGTTCCTATCGGAGCCGGGAAACAAGGTGCGTATGCAGAAGACGGAGGAGTTCTATATGCAGGAGAACAATAAGAACATGCATATAGCGACGGATGAGTTATATTTTGTTATAGATGAAAAGAACAAGACGATAGAACTGACGGACAAGGGTATAGATACATTGACAGGTTCTACGGACGACCCGACTTTCTTTGTTCTGCCGGATGTGGGTTCGGAAATAGCGGAGATAGAGAAGTCGAATCTGTCGGTAGAGGAGAAGCAACAGAAGAAGGACGAGATATTAGAGCAGTATGCTATTAAGTCGGAGCGTGTTCATACGGTGAACCAGTTGTTGAAGGCTTATACGCTTTTTGAGAAGGATGTGGATTATGTCATAATGGACGGGGAGGTGAAGATAGTGGATGAGCAGACGGGTCGTATAATGGAAGGTCGCCGTTGGTCGGATGGTTTGCATCAGGCAGTGGAGGCGAAAGAGAATGTGAAGGTGGAGGCAGCCACGCAGACTTTTGCGACAATAACTCTTCAGAACTACTTCCGTATGTATCATAAGCTGTCGGGTATGACGGGAACGGCGGAGACGGAGGCCGGTGAGTTCTGGAATATCTATAAGTTGGATGTGGTGGTTATTCCGACGAATCGTCCTATTGCTCGAATAGATATGAACGACCGAGTGTATCGGACAAAGCGTGAGAAGTACAATGCAGTGATAGAGGAGATAGTCCGTCTGCATGAAGCAGGTCGTCCGGTGTTGGTGGGAACGACATCTGTAGAGATAAGTGAACTTCTTTCCCGCATGCTGAACATTCGGAAGATATCGCATAATGTCTTGAATGCAAAGTTGCACCAGCGAGAAGCCGATATAGTGGCAGAAGCGGGTCGTACGGGTACAGTCACGATAGCGACTAATATGGCAGGTCGTGGAACGGATATTAAACTGACGCCGGAGGTGAAAGAGGCGGGAGGATTGGCTATTGTTGGTACAGAACGCCACGAGAGCCGTCGTGTGGACCGTCAGTTGCGTGGGCGTGCGGGACGACAAGGCGATCCGGGTTCATCGGTGTTCTATGTGTCGTTGGAGGATGATTTGATGCGAATGTTTGGTTCGGAGCGTATAGCCGGTTTGATGGATAGAATGGGATTTGAGGAAGGGGAGATGATAGAGCATAAGATGATATCTAACTCTATAGAGCGTGCGCAAAAGAAGGTGGAGGAAAACAATTTCGGCATCCGTAAACGGTTGCTTGAATATGATGATGTCATGAATCAACAGCGTAATGTGATATATGCGAAGCGACATCATGCCCTTATGGGAGAAAGGTTGGGCGTAGATATTACCAATATGATTTATGATACCGCCGAGTCTATTATTGCCAATAACTATGACTCGCTCGACTATGAAGGTTTGCAGATGGAAGTAATGCAGGTCTTTGCTATGGAGGTGCCTTTCTCAGATGAAGAGTTCCGTGGTAAGAAGTCCGAAGTGTTGGTGGAGCAATTGGTTGAGTCTGCATTGGATATCTTCAAGCGCAAGATGGACAAGTTGGCAACTATTGCATACCCTGTCATTAAGAATATCTATGAAACAAAAGGCTCCCAATATGAGAATGTGCTTATCCCTATCACCGACGGAAAGAAAGTCTACAATGTGGCGACAAATCTCAAAGCCGCCTACGAAACCGAATGTAAAGAGGTCGTACGGGAGTTCGAGAAACGGACCTTGTTATATGTCATCGACGATGAGTGGAAAGAACACTTGCGCCAATTAGACGACTTGAAACAATCGGTACAGAACGCATCTTACGAGCAGAAAGACCCGCTATTGATCTATAAGTTGGAGTCCTTCAACCTCTTCTCGGCAATGCTAAACAACTTCAATCGCCGTGCCATCGCCATCTTGTTGCGCGGGCAAATACCTGTACGCGAACCTGAACAGGTGCGCCAAGCACAAGCCCAGCAGCGTCAGGACTATAGCAAATATCGTACGCAGAAAGACTCTGCTGAACAGCGTCCTATGGGCAATGCCGCCCAGCGCGATACCCGTGAGATCCAAAAGCCAGAACCTATCCGTGTCGAGAAGAAAATAGGCCGTAACGACCCCTGCCCCTGTGGAAGCGGCAAGAAGTATAAGAACTGTCACGGACGCAATTTATGATGCCGACAATCCAATCTCTATTCGCCGAAAAACGATGAACTAACATGATACTCAACTACATAACATGGGCTGTTGACCCTGTCGCTTTCTCGTTGGGGTCCTTGCAAGTAAGGTGGTACGGCATCTTGTGGGCACTCGGAATATGGTTCTGCTTGCTCGTGCAACAACGCATCTACAAGAACGAACATTATCCCGATGAGTGGACCGACAAGTTGTTCATATACATGGTCTTAGGTGTTATCATCGGCGCTCGGCTCGGGCATTGCTATTTCTACGAATGGCACGACGCCTCCGCATTGCGGTTGGAACCCTTGCATTTCTTGGGAATGACCTTCAACTACCGCAATCCCTACATCGAACACCCACTCAACTTGCTCAAAATATGGGAGGGGGGACTCTCTTCGCACGGAGGAGCAATCGGACTCATCATCGCAGCACTCCTCCTCGATAAGAAACACTTCCACAAAGGCATCTACTGGATTTTCGACAGGCTCGTCATTGGCGTCTGTATAACTGCCACTTGCATCAGGCTCGGCAACCTCATGAACTCCGAAATCTATGGCAATCCCACCGATATGCCATGGGGCTTCCTCTTTGTCAACAACGGCGATACTCAACCTTGCCATCCCACGCAAATCTACGAAATGCTCTATTGCATTGTCGCGTTCATTGTCACTTGGCTCATGTACTGGAAAGGTCGCCTGTACCGACGCAACGGACTGATTTTCGGCACTTTCCTCATCATTATCTTCCTCACACGCTTTTGCTTGGAGTTCATTAAGTTAGACCAAGAAGCGTTTGAGTCTTCAATGTTCCTCAACATGGGACAGTGGCTCAGCATCCCCTTCATCGTGTGGGGTATCTATCTCGTCATTCGAGCCTTCAAGCGACCCCTTGATGTCGATGCCGCTTTGCAAACCGAACCCGTCACCAATACCGTCCCTACCAAGAACAACACAACAAAGAAGAAAAACAAACCGACCTCCCATCAATAGGTATGTCCATTCGCTTTAGGTTCTTGCTGTGTATCTCATGTCTTGCTTTTGCGCTCTCTGCTGCGGCGCAAGACTCCCCCTTGCTCTATCCCGACACGCTCCGACCTGCCGACTTGCTGCATACTGCCACCGAAGACGACTTCCTCTTCCGACTCCTTGCCGAGCAGGGAAAACAACTGGCACACCAACAAGACTCCCTCTTCCGCCAACGCTTACTCAGCGATACCACCTACATATCACCTGACACATTCCATATAGGCTTTCGCGATTCTATCACCATTGCCAAACGAGTGCAACAGGCAGGTGGTGTCTATCCTCTGGCATGCCCCCTCTATTATCAAGGGATGCGCTGGAAATCCCTGTCCGATACCACCACGCAACCCCTCTCCGTTTACTCCATTCGGCAAGAGGCACGACGATACATCACCCGACAACACACCGACCTCTATGTCGGTATGTTCGACTCTATCGCCTACACTGCACCGGAAGTCATTCATGCGCAAGGGCAGTCTGCTCTATGGATTCCCGAAAAATCTCTTGTCAAAGATGCGGAAGAAGACCGACTTGATAGGTTAAGAGCAATCAAAGACCGATTCTCTCTCTGGCGCAGGGAACTTACCACTATGGCACAAATCTCCCAGAACTATGTCTCACAGAACTGGTATGCTGGTGGCAATTCCAACTTTGCCTTCCTCTCTATCGTGCAGGGAAATATGCTCTACGACAATCGGAAAAACTTCACTTGGGAGAGTTCTCTCGAATGGAGAATGGGCTTTAATACTGTTAACGGCGACTCTCTCAGAAAGGTAAATACCAACGACGACCTCTTTCGCATCTACACCAAAGTCGGATTCAAAGCCTTTGGCAAGTTCTCTTACCTTCTGTCGGCTGAATTGCAGACGCAGTTCTTCAATACCTGGAAAGCCAATCAGATGACCCTTAAAACGGGACCGCTCACCCCTATACGACTCAATCTCTCGTTAGGTCTCGACTATAAACCCGTGCAAGGACTGTCCATTGTCTTTGCTCCCCTCACCTACAAAATGATATATGCCAACGACACCTCATATGTGTCTTCTACGGCTTTTGGTATTACCTCCGGCACCAAAATTCTCAACGACTTAGGTAGTTCCGTCCGTGTCGATTGGACCTGGAAACCTGTCCGCGAGATTGCACTCGACAGCAAATTCTATTTCTATACCAACTATCATCGTGTCGAAATCGATTGGGAAATCGTATGCAATTTCATCATCAACCGTTTCCTCTCCGCACGGGTCATGTTGCACCCACGATACGACAATACCGCCATTCCCGCAGACGGACAACGCGCAAAACTGCAGTTCAAGGAGATGCTCTCTATCGGCTTCGCACATAAATTCTATTAAGTTCCTCAAAACTCCCTCCACACACCCTAACCACGCCCCAACCTTTCCCCGATCTCTCCCCAACCCTTCCCCAACCTCTCCCTCAAAACTGCCCTCCGCCAAGCCCAGTGTTTCCTACCACTTCCAAAGGATTTATATAGGTTTTATATAGGACGCATATAGGACGAATATAGGATGAATATAGGAAGAGCATAGAAAAAACATAGGATAAGCATCCCAATTCTGCATGTTAATTGTTAACTGTTAATTGTTAATTAAATCCCTGCATATTAATTGTTAATTATTAATTGTTAATTGCAAAATGGCTGTAGAGCCATAGCGTGCTATGGCTCTCAACTCTCTTTCGCAAGTAGAACA
>CAVHKB010000083.1:0-10290 GCA_963636305.1 Prevotella sp. P5-108 | reverse complement strand
GGATTCTGGATGTCTGGGGGATATATTCAATTAACAATTAATAATTAACAATTAATATGTATGGATTTAATTAACAATTAACAGTTAACAATTAACATGCAAGGTTGGGTGGTTTTTCCGATGTTCTTCCTATATTCATCCTATGTTCGTCCTATATGCGTCCTATATAAATCGTATATAAATCCTTTGGAAGTGGTAGGAAATAGTGGGGTTGGCGGAGGGCAACTGACAGGCAGGGGAAGCGGAGGAGGGATTGTTGCGTGAGGAAGGAGATTTATATTATTTAAGAAATCGGAACAGAAGACGGAGGGCAGGGTGAAGAGAGGGAAAGGGAGGGTGTGTGTTGTGGCAGGCAAAATATATTGAAATTTCAGTCCATATCATTTGTATCTTCTCAAAAATTAGTGTAATTTTGCAGGGTTATTCCGCACTATTACAAGAGAAAGAGAAGTACATTATGAGCGAACAGAGAACGGAGGGTTCCGCCGAAAAGAATATGACCCTCGTTAACCGGACATTGGTTCGGATAAAAGTATTGCAGATAGCGTTTGCATACTTTCAGGACAGGGACAATGAACATGCTGCAGACGGGGGTGACCCATTGTTGAAGAAGATGTCGATGTCCTTATGGGAGGATTTGTTGGAGAAGTCGTACGAGGACACATACAATTTGTATCTGTTATTGTTTGACTTAGTTAACGAGTTGACGCGTTATGCGCAGACGCGTATAGAGGAGATGGAGGACCGTGCGAAGATTCTGCACACACCGTTCCACGCGAACTTGCGGTTTGTCAACAACCGATTCGCGCAGCAAGTGTTTGAGAACAAGACCCTCCGCAGGGGATTAGCGGAACGGAATTTAGGTTGGGACGCCGCCCATGAGTCGCTGAATATACTATACAGGCAGATTACAGAGTCGCCGATATACGATGCATACATGAAGAGTGAGGAGTCGTCTTATGCGAGTGACAAGACGGTATGGAAGAAGATATTCGGTCTTCTGCTGACGGACAATGAGGAGTTGGGTAATGCGCTTGAGGAGTTAGAGATTGCGTTGGATGGTCGTGACTGGACGGTAGAGTCGGATTTGGTAATCAGTTATGTAGTGAAAACCATCAAGCGTTTCAAGGAAGAGAACGGTGCAGAGCAGGAGTTGCTTGCGGTATTCCAGAGTGACAAGAGCAGTGGTGAAGAACTGACGAACAAGGGTCGTGAGCGTGATTTCGGCAAGACCTTGTTGGAGAGTGTTCTGTTGCATTCGGACGAGTATGAGCATCGCATTGAGTCTTGTTTGAAGAACTGGGAGAAAGATCGTCTTTCCTATATGGATATGGTCATCCTAAAGGTTGCGATTGCAGAGATTATGACCTTTCCGAAGATTGAGTTGCAAGTGTCGATGAACGAATATATAGACATAGCCCGAGAGTATTCGTCGGAGAACAGTCCGATGTTTATCAACGGTATATTGGAGGAGGTTGTTTCGTCGCTCAAGCGTGAGAACAAACTATATAAGGCGGTTATGGTTGAATAGAGGGAACGAGGAAAGAAAATACTAATATAAAAAACAGAAAATACTATGCTTAATTACATTCTATTGCAGGAGTCTGCAGCACAGGCTCAAGGTGGCGGTTGGTCGTTTTGGATAATGATGCTACTGATTTTTGTGGTGTTCTATTTCTTTATGATTCGTCCACAGACGAAGCGACAGAAGGAGTTGAAAAAACAACGCGACGCCTTGAAGAAAGGTGACAAAGTGGTGACGGCCGGCGGTATTTACGGTATTATCAAGGAAGTGAATGAGAGTACTTTTATTGTAGAGATAGCCAAGGACATCACCATAAAGGTGGATAAAGGTTCGGTGTATGTGAGTGCAGAGGATGCCGAGAAAGCAGCCCCAGAGAAAGCATAGCGGCCGGTGGTTGTTGTGACATATCAGACCCGTTCCATTGAGGGATAGAAGTATGCAGACTGCCAGATTAAAGGTGAAGGTTCGTAGATTGCTTCGCAAGGTAAGGACATTTTTTCAGGACAGGAATTTAGGTACATTCTGCTGGTTTCTGCTCTTTGCCACCGTGCTATGGTTCGGTCATTCGATGAACTCTGTGCGGGAACGGACGGTGGATATTCCGATAGAGTACATTGGGATAGCGGAGAATGTGGTGTTCAATGACCCATTGCCGCAGAGTATCCGTATTGTGGTACGCGATCAGGGCAGGCGGTTACGGGAGTACAAGAGAACGAATTTCTCGCCGATACAATTTGACTTGTCAACCCAACTGAAGGGTGCAGCGGGTCAGGTGACCATCTATTCGGAACAGATCCGTCAGCGGATTACGGACCAATTGAAGGGGACGACGAAGTTGCAGCGTATAGAGCCGGAGACCATTGTGCGTGATTTTCACAAAGAGAAGCACAAGGAAGTGAAGGTTATATTCACGGGGCAGTTGCAGCCAGCGGTTCAGTATCAGATAACGGGGAAAGCGGTTGTGAAGCCAGAGCGCGTGACTATTTACGCTCCGAAAGAGATATTGGACACCATTCAGTATGTATATACGGAGAAGCAGGTATTTCACAATGTGAAGGACAGTTTCTGTGCAGAAGTGCCACTGATAGTGCCGAAAGGTTCTCGTGCAGGCAGTCCGAGTGTGCGAGTGTATGCCTTTGCGGGTCAGTACACGGAGAAATCGTTCACGGTGCCAGTTACAGCGACGGGCGTGCCGAAGGGGGTTCATTTGCGGACCTTTCCGGCAGTTGCGGAAGTGGTAGTGAAAGTGGAGATGGTTCATTTTAATGAAGTGGACGAGAGCGATGTGGAAGTGCGTTGTGCTTTTCCGCAGAGCGAGAGCAGTTTGTTGCCGTTGGAAGTTGTGACGGACAGTCCTTATATATTAGGTTACAGGGTTAGTCCGCAAGAAGTTGAATACATAATAGAACATTAAAAACAAGACCGATATGAGAAAGATACAGATGGTTGATTTGCAGTCGCAGTACAAGGCGATAGAAAGAGATATAGACGCAGGTATTCAGGAGGTGATAGACAGTGCGTCCTTTGTCAAAGGGAAGCAGGTAACTGATTTTCAGCATAACTTAGAGTCGTTTTTAGGCGTGCGTCATGTTATTCCTGTGGGGAACGGAACGGATGCATTGCTTATTGCCTTGATGGGGTTAGGTTTGCAGCCCGGCGATGAAGTGATTACTCCTACCTTTACCTTTATTGCGACAGCGGAGGTGGCCGCATTGTTGCACCTGACGCCAGTGGTGGTGGATGTGGATTGGGATACCTTTAATATGTCGGTGGAATCGGTTCGTCGTGCCATTACTCCTAAGACGAAAGCGATAGTGCCTGTTCATCTGTTCGGTCAATGCGCGAATATGGAGGAGATACTGCAGATAGCGGAAGAGCATCATCTTTACGTGGTAGAGGACGCGTGCCAAGCCATCAATGCCACCTATATGTTCAGCGATGGTCGTCGGCAGAAAGCGGGTTGCATAGGAGATATTGGTTGCACTTCGTTCTTTCCCTCGAAGAACTTGGGTTGTTACGGTGACGGAGGGGCTATCTTTACCAATAACGACGAATTGGCAGAGCGAATGCGTGCTATAGCCAATCACGGGATGGTGGTTCGGTATCATCATGACACTGTGGGTGTTAACTCGCGATTAGACAGTATACAGGCAGCGGTATTGAATGCGAAATTGCCGCATTTGGAGGATTATACGCAGCGGCGACAGAAAGCGGCTGAATACTATAGCAAAGGGTTGGCAGAGAATACTCATCTGCTGACGCCCGTGAAAGCACCCTACTCTACGCATGTATTTCATCAGTACACGCTGCGCATAGTGGAGGGTTCGAGAGATGCCTTACGGGAGGGTTTAGCCGAAAGGGGGATTCCTTCGATGATCTATTATCCTGTGCCTTTGCATCTGCAGAAAGCCTATCAGGACCCACGCTACAAGCGAGGAGATTTTCCTGTGGCAGAGAGGTTGGCGCAATGTGTGTTGAGCATACCTATGCACACCGAGTTAGACACGGAGCAGCAAGATTATATCATTGGGGCTATCAATGAGTTAACACAATAACGCTATTTATGCATGGCAAGTAAGGCATCATTAACACAAGAGGCTGCTCTGAAACAGCGTACGACACTCACCCCGATGCAGATTCAGGAGGTGAGGGTGCTGGAGTACACTACATTGGAGTTGGAACAGAGAATAGACCGTGAGTTGGAGGAGAATCCAGGTTTAGAGCGTGCGGATGATGAGAAGGAGGAGAATCTGAACGAGGAGTACACAGAAGAGAATGAAGGGGAAGATGCCTTGCAAAACGAAGACTTCGATTTGAGTGACTACATTTCGGACGATGATACGCCAGATTATATGTTGCACAGCAACAACTCGTCGCCAGACGACAAGCAAGAAGATTCGCCGTTTTCGGTAGGTGAGAGTTTTCAGGAATATCTGCAGGGGCAATTGGGATTGCTTCCGCTTGATGAAGAGAAGCGAAAGATTGCGCAATATGTATTGGGGAATATTGATGAGAATGGTTATCTGAGCCGTTCTCCGGAGGCATTGGCAGACGATTTGGCATTTCATGCGAACATAGACATCAGCGACAAGGAGATGATGGATATTATCCATACTATCCAATACAACTTTGAGCCTGCAGGAGTGTGTGCGGGAGATCTACAGGAATGCCTATTGCTACAGTTGCGCCGAAGACAGCAAACGCCCAGTGTGGTGTTGGCAACCAAGATATTAGAGAAATACTACAAGGATTTCGCCACTCACCACTATACGCGTATTCTTGAGCGATTGGGTATCACGGAGCAACAACTGAGAGATGCAGAGACAGAGATACGGCATCTGACGCCCAAGCCAGGCAATTCCTTGCAGCAAGATTTCTACTCGGGACACACTATTATACCGGACTTTATTGTGGAGGTTGAAGGTGACAATATCAGTATATCGTTGAATAACGGTAATATACCGGAATTACATATCAACAGTGAATTTAATCAGATACTGCAAAACTACCAGAAGCAAAGTACACATACAAGAGAAGAGAAGGAGGCTATATCGTTTATCAAAGACCGAATAGACTCTGCGCGATGGTTTATTGATGCCGTACGACAACGCAACGAGACGCTAACGAAGACCATGACTGCGATAGTGCAGATGCAAAGGGAATTCTTTCTTGAAGGAGACGAAAATCTGCTCAAGCCCATGATACTGAAGGATGTAGCCGATAGGACGGGCTATGATATATCCACTATATCTCGTGTCTCCAACTCAAAATATGTACAGACACACTTTGGCGTGTTCCCTTTGAAGTTTTTCTTCTCGGAATCAATTATCAATGATAGCGGCGAGGAAGTGGCAACAAGGGCAATAAAGAATGCGTTGATAGATATTGTTACCCATGAAGATAAACTGAACCCGCTTAATGACGACGAACTGGTAGATGCATTGAGAGAGAAAGGATTTAATATCGCCAGAAGAACCGTTGCCAAATATCGCAAGCAACTGCATATTCCCGTTGCCAGATTGCGCGTCATAATATAAGAACCCTTGCCACTATATCTCTGTATCATCAAACGATTTGCTCAAATAATAAGCCTTTTGCTTCACCCGATGTTGGTTCCAACTTACGCTATGGTGTTATTTTGCAAGACGGTAGCCTCTTCGCAGCCTGCAATTATCCCTTGGCGTTGGTATGTCGTCGTAGTTTTAGGCACATTCCTTCTGACCTTTTTCATCCCGTTTTCGGCATTGCTTCTGTTGTGGAAGGGAGATATCCGACAAGCGTATATGCCGAACAAGGAAAGCAGATATATCCCCTATTTCTACGGATTAATATCGGCTATCATGTGGTTTTTCTTCCTGTACAAAGTTGTTAGCATGCCCCCTATAATCAACTGGCTGACTATTGGGGCTATCATTTGTCTCATTTTGGTTACACTTATTAATCTCCGTTGGAAAATCAGCGCACATCTTACCATGATGGGAGCATTGCTGGGCAGTGTTCTTGCCTTTTCTTACTATAGGGCAGTCTTCCCCTATGGCTTATGGCTTGCTATCCTGCTCATAGGTTGGATGGTTATGTTGGCTCGGTTATACCTTAACGCTCATACACAGGCTGAAGTCATTGTCGGATACCTTATGGGTATTGTTGTTACATTCACCGTAGGCTTGGGCGGTACACTGTTGTTCACCTGAATTGCATTGTTCTTATGTTCCCATTTACCAGAGTTAATACTTGCCTGAGCAACTGAAGACATCCAACCACCAACTGCGTTTATCCGACCTTAACCTATACTGAAACTGAACATCACCATGCGAATACACCCGCTTCTCATCTCAATCCTTTGTTGCATTCTCTCCGTTTGTTCCTGCTTGGCGGACGGAGGTGTGGCTTTGGTGTTGAGCGGAGGCTCAGCAAAAGGCATCACGCATATCGGGGTCATCAAGGCACTCGAAGAGAATGATATTCCCATCGACTATATTGCCGGAACCTCTATGGGTGCCATCGTCGGTGGGTTGTATGCAAGTGGATGGACCACCGACGAAATAGCCTCTCTCATCGGCTCGGAGAAGTTCCGACAATGGTTCTTGGGAGAAATCGACTCCAAAAACAAGTACTACTACCGTCAAGGTGAACCCACTCCCGCTTGGTTCAGCGTCTCGGCTAAAATACACACAAAAGACTCTGTCTATGCGGTCACATCCGTCAATGCTGTCAACACCTATAGGCACGACAATACCAAAAAGAAAGTGTCACTGACACCCTACCTACTGCCTACCAACTTCTCCAATCCGCAGTTGATGAATATCGCTGTACTGGAAATGTGCGGAGCAACTAATGGTGCCATCAACGGCAATTTCGACAACCTCATGATTCCCTTCCGATGTGTCGCTTCCGACATCTACAAGAAACAACCCGTCATCTTCTCTCACGGGGACTTAGGCGATGCTATCCGTGCCAGTATGTCGTTCCCTTTCATGTTCCGTCCTGTCGACTACCAAGGCTCTATCCTCTACGATGGTGGCATCTACAACAACTTCCCCGTCGATGTGGCGCAATCCGAGTTCCGACCTTCCTACATCATTGGTAGCAATGTCAGTCACAATAGCGGCAAACCCGATAAAAGAAACATCATCGCTCTTATCGAGAAGATGATTGTTCACGACACCGACTATTCCCTCAACGATGGACTGCTGCTCAACTTCAGTTGGGACAAAATCAACAGTTGGGACTTCTCTCAAGTGGAAACGCTTGTACAGTTAGGCTACGACTCTACTATGGCGCATATCGATGAGATAAAACAAAGTGTCAAGCAGCGGCAAACGCAAGAACAACTGGCGCAGAAACGCAAAGCATTCCGCAGCAAAGTCCCTCCGCTCGTCTTCCGCGATATACACTTCAGTGGCATCAGCAAAGAACAAGAGAACTACCTCCGAAAGGTCTTCTTGGGACGGAAAAAAGACATCAACCTTACCTACGACGAATTCCTGAACAACTACTATTGTCTCATCTCCGACGGGGTCATCTCCGAAGTCATTCCCCATGCCGAATACGATTCCACCCTCGCAGCATTTCGGCTGAACCTGGATATCCGAACCCGTGACCAGTTGCAGGTAGGAGTCGGCGGAAACATATCTACCTCCACCCCTACACAGTTCTACTTCGGTGTAGGCTATCACGACCTGATTCAATTTCCCCTCGAAGCCAGGTTCAATACGCAGATAGGACGGACCTATATGTCTGTCGCTGCGTCCGCACGATTCGACTTTACCCCCTTGTGCTACCTCAAAGCAGAAGTCGTTGCACACCGCTTTAACTATACCAACGATGTCCGCTTCTTCTCCTTCGAGAACCGACCACTATCCTTTCAGCAGATGGAACTCTATGGCAAACTGTCCGTCGGAATGCCGCTGACCATGAAAGCACGAATGGAAATCGGCATAGGAGGAGCAGGACTCATGGATAAATACAGCATCGGACGATATACCACCCTCAACGACTCCACTCGCGACAACAGTCGGTATTCGCTCTTTAACATCTACCTACAACTCAACGGGAACTCTCTTGACCACCAGACCTACCCTACCAAAGGGCATCGTTGGAATGTCAGCCTAATGATGCCGGGAGGAGTCGAAAACTCCGTCTCGGAGCAATACGACTATACCAACACCAAGAACAACTTCTCACTCTGGATGCAAGCCTGTGGACACTACGATGGCTATTTCCGACTTGCCCGTCACTTCTCGCTCGGCTTCGAAACCGAAGCCTTCTACTCCATCCGTCCGTTCCTGAGCAATTACACGGCAACTATCCTCCAAGCACAGCAATATGCCCCTACCCCGCATAGTAAGGCGGTCAAAAACATCGACTTCAGTGCCAACCAATACCTCGCCGCAGGTATCAAGCCTGTTTTTCTTATCACCGACAATTGGCAGATACGACTCGAAGGATATGCCTTCGCACCCATTCAGACTATACGAATGGACGACAACAATATGCCCTACTATTCCCAACCCTTCAACGATGTGCATTTCATCGCGGAAAGTAGCATGGTCTATACTTTCCAACGAGGCTCAGCGGCAATCTATGCCAACTACTACTCCATTCCCGCCAACAACTGGAATGTAGGCATCAACATAGGTATCTTACTCTATAACAATAAGTTCCTGCAATAAAACAAACATCATGATTATTCCTCTGACATACAAGCGTCGGCAAACCACCTGTACACAGGTAGGCAACCTCCCTATCGGCAGCGATTATCCTGTACGCATACAAACTATGGCGAACACTTCCACGAACGACATCGATGCTTCCATCCAACAGGCACAACGATGCATACAGGCTGGTGCCGAACTGCTCCGTTTCACCACACAAGGATTGCGCGAGGTCGAATCGCTAAAGCAGATTCATCAAACCGTACATTCCATTCCTTTGGTGGCAGATGTACATTTCCAAGCCGCTGTGGCAGATGCCGCTGCTTGCGTCGTAGAGAAAGTACGCATCAACCCCGGCAACTACATCGACCCCGCACGCAAATTCCGACATATCGACTATACCGAAAGCACCTACCAACAGGAACTGCAGCGACTGGAACAACGCTTCTCCCATCTCTTGTCTATATGTCGGCAACACCACTGTGCCATTCGCTTGGGAGTCAATCATGGCAGCCTATCTGACCGTATCATGTCACGATATGGCGACACTCCTCAAGGCATGGTCGAAAGCGTTATGGAGTTCCTGCGAATCGCCGTACAACAACAATTCTACAACATCGTCATCTCCATCAAAGCCAGCAACACACGAATAATGGTCAACACAGTGCGTCTGTTGGTCCGTCAAATGGAGAAAGAAAACATGGCATTCCCGCTCCACCTCGGCGTCACCGAAGCAGGCGAAGGAGAAGACGGCCGTATCAAATCTGCCGTAGGCATCGGAGCATTGCTCGCCAAGGGAATTGGCGATACCATTCGGGTCAGCCTCAGCGAAGAACCCGAAAAGGAAATACCCGTCGCCATCGCACTGCGCGACTACTTCGCCGACGCCAACTCTGTCCGTTACAACGGGCATCTTACCATCGACTTCGACGACAGCAACCATCGTCTGCACCTCTATAGCGACGAAAGCAACTGGACCCTCTTCTCCCTCTATGCCGCAGCGGACTCCGCTCGACTGCTCTGGGACAACGACTGCAAACAATTGGAGTTGCACAACCCGAACTTTACCTCACAACAACTGAACAACCTCGCACAAGATATCCTCCAGGCGGCTGGCATCAAGCGATATAAAACGGAATTCATCTCTTGTCCGGGCTGTGGAAGAACATTGTTCGACCTTGAGAAAACCATTGCACAAGTCAAGCAACGACTCTCCGAAGACCCTACCCTTCCGCACTACAAAATTGCCGTCATGGGATGTATTGTCAATGGTCCAGGAGAAATGGCGGATGCTGATTATGGCTATGTAGGTGCGGCGCGGGGAAAAGTATCGCTCTACAAAGGAAAAGAGTGCGTACTCAAAAACATCAACCAGGAAACCGCCGCGCAGGAACTGCTGAACTACATTCAGCACGACCAAACCGCCAATCCGTCGGGAAACGGGTCAACTATGTAAAAATTTTGTAATCTTTTTCCTCCCGCAGAAATTGCAAAATACATACCGCTCTACGGCTGTTGCAATGCGATTGCCCTCTGCCAAGCCCAGTAAATACTATATCGTACAAAGGTTTTATATACGATTTATATAGGACGCATATAGGACGAATATAG
>CAVHKB010000082.1:0-10405 GCA_963636305.1 Prevotella sp. P5-108 | reverse complement strand
GAATAGGCTCATCGCTCTCGGACGACCATACCAACTTGGTAGGTTCGCCAAAGGCTACATCATTGTTTTTCCACTCGGCTTTTGCGAAGAAATAGCCATTTTCTGTTCGAGAATCTTTTGGCAGCGTTTCATCTGCTCCGTGTCCGGCGTTCTCTCCATATCCGCCAACATTAGTTTCTCCTGCGGGCTTAAATAATTCGGGTCTCTCATCTTGAACCTCCTTTAATGTTTTATTTGCGTAGTTGACAAAGGTTTTCTCTGCCTTATTACCTATACTCTTAAGATAACCAATAGCAAGGTAGCGTCCCGTTTCTGCAAAGCGTGCGGAGGCTCGCATAATTGAAGATTCCTCCGATACCTCGTTATAGTATAACTCAACAGAGTAGCCTGCATTGCGCAAGTCTGCTGCCATTCTTATAATACTGCCACCACCTATCTTTGGGATGACGACATTATCGCCGCGCTTCATTGCAGCTTGCAGCGCCACATCGGCAACTCTTGCACTCGCCTCCTGCACATAACCTGCACCATCGCCACCGTCGAACCCGTCAAGCCACGGCTTAACGACATCGCTATCGATGATACGCGCCTTATTTTGAGCCGAAAGCGGGTTCGCATATACACTGCTCTTTCCTCCTGCGGGGCGACCGATAACAAACAAAGCCTTGCGCTCTTGTGCGACCTCCCCGCTGAAATCCTCCTCGCCATTGCGTTTGTTTATCTTACCTTTGGCATTAAGAACTGCACTGCCGTGGTCTGCGTCTAACAAACGCATTGCATATTCTGCAACTTGTTCATCCGTCAGCTCAAGGCTTTGCCCGTTCCGTGCGTCAATTTTTGCCTGTGCAGCTTCTATATTCGGGTCTTGCAATAATACCTCGGCGGGTATCTTTACGCCATCCATAGAGGCATACGATATGTATGCCGATGTAGGCACAGCCATAGGTTTAGCACCTTGCTGCGATAACTCTGCGAACAAAGCCTTTGCCTCATCTGTGATATAGGTATTATAGTCCTCCTTATCTACAACAACCGATTTGCCATTGCACTCGTATCGTTTCTGCGTCTCCCGCAAAGGTACATCTTTTTCCTCACTTGGCAAAGTATTTTCCTGTGTTTCAGCAGATTTTACTACATCTGGTGGCATGTGCGTCAATATGGTCGGCATATACGGGACAGCTTCATACTTTAGGTCGTAGTAGCCATCGGAATATACTTTTTCAATAGTAACATCTACTGTTTTTCCATTTTCCCGAACATATTGAACCTTGTCCCCTACCCTATATTGGACAGGAGACTCAAGCGATAATGTCTTGACATCAAACTGCGCAACGGTAGCATAGTCGTCCATCTCTTTGGAGAACTCTTCTGCTTCCGGCATATCACGCAAGCCATTATAGAATGATTTGAGGTAGGGGCGTATCTTTTCGCCAAATTCCTCTATCATACGCTTGGCAAAGTCAGCGAACTTGCGTGCGCCTTTCTCTACATGGTAGCCTGCCAAAAATAGACCGTCCGACAACATCTCGGGGTCTAACCCGGCGTTCAACCTGTTCAGACGCTCGTGCATACGGCGGCGGACTGCTTCGTATGCGTCCTCTGTGAATATCTTATTCTCTTGCTTACTGTTACCAGCTTGCCCGCTTTTTTGTTGGTTATTGGCATTATGGTTGGCGTCTGCCGCTTTCTTACGAGCCTCCTCTGCCTTACGAGCTGCTTCTGCCTTACGAGCTGCCTCTGCCTTACGAGCCTCCTCTGCCTTACGAGCTGCTTCTGCCTTACGAGCTGCCTCTGCCTTACGAGCCTCCTCTGCCTTACGAGCTGCTTCTGCCTTACGAGCTGCCTCTGCCTTACGAGCCTCCTCTGCCTTACGAGCTGCTTCTGCCTTACGAGCTGCCTCTGCCTTACGAGCCTCCTCTGCCTTACGAGCTGCTTCTGCCTTACGAGCTGCCTCTGCCTTACGAGCCTCCTCTGCCTTACGAGCCTCCTCTGCCTTACGAGCCTCCTCTGCCTTACGAGCTGCTTCTGCTTCTTGTTCTTCCTTGGTCTTATACTGATTTGCTGCAGTAAGAGCTTGCTCTAATTTGCTCAATCGCTCTGCCGCAGCGTTTTTCTGTGCCTGCAATGCGTCGTTCTGTACCTTAAAGTCCGCAATGTCTGTGTATTTTGTGATTTTCTGCCCGCCCAATCTGCTAACATCATTCTTTGCCTTATCGCGTTCGGCTTCCAAATAGGCAACTGCTGCAGTCTTGTCTCCAAAATATTCGATAGTACTTGCCCCGAATTCGTCAGGGGACATCGTATCGATATTCGGTACTTTCTGTCCATCCGGCTGCTTTCCTCCGGCACTCGCATCGTTAAACAGAGTTTCATCATCACTACGAGTTAGGGCATAGTCTTTAACTATATTATCAAACTCCTCCGAGCTTGTAGTTATAAAATTACCCTGCTCGTCAAGAATGGGATTACCCTGTTCATCTACAAATGTGGCAGTGCCGTCACTAAAACGATATATAGTTGTAACATCGCTATTGGGGTCAAAATAATGCTCTAACCCCTCTTGATATTGTTGGTTGCCTCCTTGCTGCTCTATCGGTCTTAACCTTGTTAGAGCTTCGTGCGCCGGAATAATCGTTGTTGTTGGATTACCATATGGGTCTAATATCTCAACCTCTACTCCTGCATTAGAAACACTTACAACATGCGAAGTATAAACTGTGCCATTGGCGTCCGCCATTTCGACATTCTGCCCGGTATGAAACTTTTGAGAAAGCACCATTAGCTCATACCCACTTGATATTTTCTGTAGTGCTTCCTGATTATTCCTTACAAATTGGTCTATTAAGTTTAGATGGTTCGCCGGTAATTGTTTGATAGTTCCATCCTCAAACCGCACAGTAACGATATCATTATTCGTAATGGCGCTACTGCCATGACTTTCCATAGTTGTGATATTGCGCTCCTCAGGTTCGCTCTCGTATTTCCAAGGGTCATCATCGTGGATTGCCCGCCCCGGTCCTAACGCTCCGGCTACCACATTGCCGCTTACTACATATCCCCTCTTAGTAGGGTCATCAGCAAGTGAAACATAATACTGCGTGTCCTCGCTCGTCTCGTGCAGGTCGTCGGCTCTTTCCGTAGTGTATTTAGCACGCGGCCATTTATAGTGATTGTTATTCTCATTCTGCGGTTTTTGACCGTCTTCCCTCTCCTCCTCTGCTTTGGGGCGTGCTGCACGAATTGCCTCCTCAAGGCGCGACACATAGTCATCAAATATACCTCGCTCGCCAAAGTCTAAGTCTCGATAGTCTTTGCCTACTATATTTTTAACCTCGTCAATCGTAATACCAAAGCGGGCTGCAACTTCATGCCGTATTATACCCAATTTATTACTATATGCAGGTCTATGCTTGCTTATGTAGTCCTCAAAAAGCGTGCGAATAGCAGCTCTATCTGTGTCTTGAACAAGCGCCTTTCCTCTTTCAGGGTGCGGTTTGAGCAATGCCTCTCGCATTATATCATAGATTTGCTCTGCTGTATATTGCGGGAACTTTTTCTGTATCTCGACTAATGCTTGGTTCGTAATAGTCTGCAATTCTTGCGCAAACGCCGCGTTGCGAACTATGCCCTCCGCCCAATATCTAAGATTATTCTGTGTTTCGTTACGACGCTCTGCGGCAAAGTCCCTTGCTCGCTGCTCATCTTTGAATTTGCGAGTTTCGTAATTCTGCCCTGCCGTATCATACGTGCGTACGACATAATTTCCCTGTTCATCTTTGAATAGGTCAGTCTTAACGGGGCGCACATTCCCCTCTACCTTGCCATACACAAGACTTGCAAGACGATACTTCGCTTGCGTATCGATGGTCGGGTCTTCCGAGACACGCTCTAAGACCTTATATAATTCATTCAGGTTCTTGTATTCCTTACCGCCATTGAGGTTAAGCAATATCTCATAGCCACTATCCCCCTTATAGCCTGCCTTATTGAACTGCTCTATTTCCTCAGGAGTAAAGCTTCCTGCATAAGGGTCGGCTTTCATACGTTGCCAATTAACCACAAAGGCTTGCGGCAGAGATATAGACTTGCCGTGCCCTGCTGCTTCTTGGTATATATGCTCCAAGTTACGCACGCCACCTTGTATATCGAATACCAACTGCATGGCTGCTGCATTGGCATACTCCTCACCCCAGTTGATGTCTGCAAAGTTCTTACCCTGCAATATCTGCGATACAACAGACGAGCCGACCATAGCATTTGTACCACCGACAAAGTGCGTAGCTTTTCCTGCTATAACACCTACCGACTTGTTCCACGCCTCGCCTACTACATGCTGCACATGGTCGCCCAAAAGTCCCGTAGCTCCGAACAGCGTACCCGTGATAGAGCCTTTTGCAGCTGCCTTAACGGTCTGCCATGGGTGCCAATTGCCGTCCTCATACTTGCCCGTCTCCTCGTTGTAGATAGGTTGATACAATTGATTGACTACATCGTGAGTGGCGTCTATTCCGGCAAAGGTGAAGGCACTACCAGCCAAACGATTTGCAGTACGCAATATGCCGCGTTGGGTCATCGCGCGTGCTGCAATATCTTCTGCGGTCGCATAGCCTACTTTTCCGAGCGTTCTGCTTGCTACACCTCGTACGGCAGCACCGCCAAGCGCACTACCCGCCATAGGCATAACAAGCATAGTCGGGTCTGCCAATAGTCCGGCGACATCTGCGCCAAAGCCGATTGCTTTCGTGCCGAAATTATCATTTTCTTTCTCGTAGGTTTCAATGCCTTGTGCTTTTGCTGCACGCTGATAGGGGGTATCGGTGTATAATGTAGCCAACTGACCGATAAGATTACTCTGCATGAACTTATTAACAAAGTAGTCCATCTTACCTTGCGGCACATTCATGTCAGCTAATTTCTCCTGCATTTTGCCCTGCACATACTGACGATACCACGAATAATCCTCCGGTGACATTATTCCCGCTTGTTCGTACATCGCTGCCAGCTCCTTATCGCTCATCGGACGCGTCATAGTAGCGTCGGTATTTCCACCGGTCTTTTTGTTGAGTGCGGCAAGTGCGGCTTGGTAGTCCTCGTCGAGCGACTTGGTAAGCGCCTCCATGATAACGTCGGGCGATGCCTCTTTGTTGTAGGCACGCTTTGCGTTTAGTCCCAACGCACCGAGTTCCGAATAGGGCGTTTCGTAATCATGAACGATTTTGCTTGCAGCCGCTTCTGCTTTATCGGTAGCAGACTGAATTACTCTGTCGAATCGAGCCGCGTCGCCCTCCTTACCATCTTTTCCATTCCATTGCGCCTCGAACATAGGAAGGCGCTTCTCGATATTCTCCGCCGCCTCTTTCTGCTTTGCTTCTGCCTCTTGGCGCTGTTTCTCTTGCTCGGCTTGCTCACGTTGATACTGCTCGGTCTTATTTGAATACGGGTCGTGCGCACCGATAGACTGAAAAAATGCCTTTATCCCGCCTTTCTTTCCCTCTTTCTTTTGCGTTGTTGTAGTTGCAGTCGTTGCAGCTTCGGGCAATGGCGTTGCGTCATCATTTTGTACTGCGAGATTGGCTTGATACTCGCTCTCATTGGTTGGAGCAGGATGTTCGGCTACGCTTGGATTAGTAGCGGTTGTGTCTGCTGTTTGGGCGGGTTGCTCAACAGCTTGCTCCTTAGCTTCCTGCTGCTTCTGTGCCGCAAACAATGCAGAAGAGTTATTGGAGAATGTGTCATAGTCCGAAGAATAAAACCCCGGCTTTTTCTTTTGCGCAAACTCCCAATAGGCTTTACGCTCGTCATCGTTTTGGAGCATTTGTGAAAAACGCTCCTCACTCACTTTGTTGGATAACACGCCGTTATCAACGGCTTTCTTGTATATGTCTGTAATTGTTGCCATATAGCCTATAAGGTTTATAGTCCGCCTTCTGTTTCTGCAATGTTTTGTTCTTCTTCTGCACTTGTTTCGGGGTTAAACCCGCCATTATCAGCCCATCCCATCTTTTCTTTGAATCGCTGCCACCAGCTTTTCTTTTTCTCATCCTCTAACGGATATTGCTGCATTATGTCGATAATACGCTGCTTCTCCTCTGTAGAGCGGCTGCCATCCTGACGAATGACCTTGATAAATTCGGCACGCACCTGCGGGTCATCGAATACAATGCCACTCGAAAGCAAGTCCGCACCATCGTAGGTATTTTTCCCCGTGCCTGTATCACGCGGCATTATGCCGTTGGCCGTGAGTACCTTATTGACGTTATTCTTATCTTGCTCTGTAAGATTATTGTAAGCGGCCGACAAGTAACGCCCCATAGCGTCAAAATCATTTGCCGGGATATGGAAGTCCTCAGATGAGATTGTGCCGTCGGCATTCTTGACTTGTATCTTGACTGTCTTTGTGGTACTGCTACCACTACCCGAGCCGCTTCTGCTGCCATTAGCTGCACCACGGGGGAGAACATCATGATGTCCCGTCGTAACATTATTCCCTTGCTTTGTTACAGTTCGGTCGTTGCCCTGCTTGGTTGTTTGGGTGGTGGTGTTCCCCTGCTCGGTGGTTTGGGAGGTCTTAACGGCGTACGCCTTATCCACTGTGTCTTTCAATTTGGCTATCGCCTCGGCGTACTCTTTCTCCGGCGCACGCAGTTTGGCATTGTTGGCTTCGTCCTCCGCCGCCTGCTCTTTCTGCAACTTGAGGTTATCATCGTGCGCGTCCTTGGCGTGCTTGTTGGCATCGCGTTTCCACACATTGCCTCCCGTGGCGGTGGTAATCATATCCCCCAACACGGCAAGCGAGTTATACAATGCGCTCTCTTTCTGCTTGGAGCGGTTGAGTTCCATTTCCTGCTCACGCTGCTTGCGCATAACCTCGGGGTCGACACCCAATATCTCCGACACAAAGCGGCGGTCGACGCGACCCGTATCGGGGTTGATATGCAGGGTTTTGGCATAGTCGGCTTTGCCCTCATCGTACATACGCTGTGCTGCCTCGTTGGGCGTGCCGTCGGGATTGTAGAACCCGCTTGTGCGGCTCTCGGTATGCGTGGTCACTTTAGGCGTGTGCGTGGTGGTGCTGACCGTATCGCCGTGCGTGGTTTCGGACACCTTATCACCGTGCGTGGTAACAGACGAGTTATTGAGCCGCACCTTTTGCGCGGTGGCGGCGGCTTGAGCGGCTGCCGATTGCGCCTGCTCGGCTTGTGCCTCCTCTTGGGCTTTCTTCTCTTCTTCCGTCATAGTCGTGGGGGATGTTTATCGCCAACCATTTTTGGCTTTTATAGCTGCAAGACCTGAATTCATTTTACTTACTTCATTATCAAGCGTAGTAGGGGGGGCACTAACAGAAACATCAGTCTGCTGCGGTGCGGCCTTGGTCATATCATCCGTGCTACGAGAAGTGCCACTTGCTCCGTAACTATCGATGATACTGCCTGCTGCACTTGCAGCATTGGCTGCGAGATTGGCGTAGGTTGTATTACGCTCCGCACGGCGTTGCTGGTCATCCAACTCTTTTTGATGGCGAGCTAATTCTGCCTTATCCTCGTACTTGTCGCGGCGTTCGCTTGCTTCGCTTGCAATACCGCTCATGAGGTCAGCACGCCCTCCTGCTACCGCTTTTTGCACACCGAGCGTGTATTCGGGCGTTGCGCCAGTGACAGTTGCCACTCCTTGCGCATTATCTACCTGCTGCAGCGCCTTACGGTCGTACTGCGCCAATAACTTGGCATTCTGGCTGCGTGTGAGCGGGTCTTGCATAGCCTGAGCCATATAATAGGCCTCCTGCCGAGCCGCCTCTGCGTCTGCCGACGACTGCGACCGTTTGTTATTATAAGACGAGGCAACGCCGCTGACGGCTTGCCCTGCTAATCCTACTATTGCACCCCAAGGAAACATAATCTATTCATTTTTACAGCGTTACTCCCTGCGAGAGTTTGCGCCATGGTTCATATTTGAGTGCAAAGATAGTACTATGAATGCAATATTTATATTTAATTATGATACTTTTTTTGTTAGTTTTGGTACTATTTTAAGATGGGTTATTTGTTGGCGGTAAATAGGTTTCGGTAGGGTTCTCTACTCCCACCCGTTGAATAGCTTCTCCATTTCTGCTACTCTGGCGGCTACATCGTCATATAACTGCTGTATATCCTGCTGAAGTTTTCCGGTAGCCGTGCTTGTGTCGTGGATGGGGTGCTTGGGTTGTATGGGGACTTGTGGAGCGATTGTCGGAAGTGGCTGCGTAGGTGTTGGCAGTGCCGGTTGAGTGGGTTCTGCGGGGACTATTTGGCTTTGCAGCCTGCGTTTCCTCTCCCGCTGATAGCGCAGTATCTCCTCTCGGTGTTCTTGATAGTAGCGGCGTTGACTTTCCTTGCTTTTGGCAAGTCGCTCCTCGCGGTGGGCGGCATAATACGCTCGCTCATACCTGCGCTTGCGTTCTCGATACCTTTCCTTGAACTCCTCGGTGCAGCCTACCTCTTTTTGCCATATCTTATTTTTTGCAAGTAACTTCTTGCGATGGGCATGGTAATAGCGGCGGTTGTAATCTTGGGAATACGCACGAATATGCTCTCGGTTGGCAGCCCGCCACGCCGCACGAGTTTCAGGTTTATGCTTGCCTCCCATAGTTTAGAATAATTCTGTTTGTTGGTTCGTGTTTGTGTTCTCAATGAACAGTTGTCGGAAGATAGCCTCAAGGACATCGACCACGATACTGTTGCCTGCTACTTGGTAGCAGCGGGACTTGGATAGCACGCCTATCATCTTGTCTGCGTCTGTGTCCTCTACGCCCATAAGACGAAAGCACTCCTTTGGCGTTAGTTTGCGGACACGAAAGCCGTCTGTCGCTCCCGTTGCTCCGAAACTATCATCCCTTTTGAGGTTGGCACTGCTCGTCTGTGCGTACTGCGCTTTTATCGTACGGCTCGTGCCGTCGGGGTACTCGTTGATTGGTTCTATATGCTTTGCTGTTCCCATAATGAATTTGTTGTTGTCTGCTGAATAGCGTGTTGTTATTGTGGGGTGAATGTCGGAAAAGTAAGTGCGGTTGTATAGGTCTAAACCATCCTCGCCTTTCCATACATTTTCCCGCAAGAATTGTTGTAAGCGTGTCATACTAAAATCTTTGTTTCGAGGTTACCGCCCCCCCCCGCAGTCTGTGTTTGGGCTATACCGTCGGGACTGACTACTCGCTTGTTGCAATTGATTGTCTTGTCCCACTTCCCGCCCACGAGAGTTGCTACCACTTTGATTGAGTTGTCGGTTGGTGCAAATGCGCCGTTGGCTCGTAAGGCATTGGCGACCTCTCCGCCCTCCTTTGGCTTGAAGATAAACCCCGTGCCTTTGGCTTGGTGGTTCTCGTTGTGCGCCTGCAAGCCGTTGAGGCAACGCTCGGATAGGTAGTACTCATCCGGTACATTTGTTTCGAGTACATCACGCAAGCGTCTTGTAAGCGGTATCGGTTGCGGAAAGTAGTACGGCTTGTCGCAATTTAGGATAGATACCATAAACACCCGCTCTCGGTTCTGTGGCACTCCATAGTCCTTTGCATTAAGTACCTTTGTGAAATTCGTGTAGCCGTACTGCTCGAGGAGCAACTGCCATTGGTTGAATAGGCGGACAAACTTATCACTCACGAGGGCTGACACATTCTCGAAAAGTAAGTACTTGGGGCGTTTGGCAACTATTGCACGCTCGCACTCCCATAGGAGAGAGGAACGAGTGCCGCTGCCTTTCTCTCCGCCACGCTGCAAGCCCGCTACCGAAAAGTCTTGACAGGGCGAGGAGTAAGTGAATAGGTCAAAGTCAGGCACTTGCGACCAATCTATTTGGCTGATGTCGCCGTAGTTCTTGACCTCTCCGTGAACGGCTTTGTATGCTGCAAGAGCGTACTTGTCTATCTCGCTGATACCTATCGGCTCTACTTTGATTAGAGCAGGGAAAGCCCGCTCTAATCTCCGCATTGCCATTAGTTGCGACCCGTAGCCTGCAAAGGCTTCAAATAAGCGTATCGTTTGCATAGGCGGTGGCGTTAGTACTCTTCTTCGTTGATAGCGGACAACTGCTCGTCGGAGGTGCGGCTGACTATCTCCTCCGCTATGGCTCGGATGTACTGCTGTGTCGCTTTCTCTTTATCAGGTTCGTTGTTTCGTATCTCCTGCAAGCGGGGGCGGATGGTGTCCTCTGCTCTGAATACGGTGGGGATTATCTCCTCCCACCGACTAATCATATGCTCTCGTGTCATAGACTTGTAAATAAATGACGGACTTGTAAATCCGATTTTTAAGTTGGTTGTTTGCTTCTGTAGTTTTGGCACGCCCGTGTGCCGACTACTATCTTTGGGAAAGGGTGCAGCGCACAGACGATGAGCGTGGGCGTGCCGTAGATAGACAGGTTCTTGTGCTGCATA
>CAVHKB010000081.1:0-10440 GCA_963636305.1 Prevotella sp. P5-108 | reverse complement strand
TTGTTTGTTCTGCGAAGGGGAGTTGAGAGCCATAGCACGCTATGGCTCTACAGTTAACAAGGGCGAAGTTACAAGCGACGGGCATGGGACGACGGTGGATGACAGGCGGTTGGAGGGTCTGGGGATTCTGGATGTCTGGGGGATACATTCAATTAACAATTAAGAATTAACAATTAATATGCAGGGAATGGTACAAACACGACGATATATTGAGGGGGTTATAGGGTTTTAAGGGGAACATATTGTTTGTCTTTTGAAAGGGAGTTGAGAGCCATAGCACGCTATGGCTCTACAGCGGGCATAAACGATGCAATTAACAATTAACAGTTAACAATTAACATGCGTAGATGATATGAGAGTCATAGCGGGCTATGGCGATACGGGTACTTTGAGGGGAGCGGCGGGTGATTAAGGGAGTAATGAACGGTTATAAAGAAAGAAATAAACGGATATAAAGGAAGTAATAAACGGGGATAAAGAAAGAGGCTGTCTGTAAGCAACAGGCAGTCTCTTTCTTTATGTAATGGCAGGTATCTCTTATTCGGGGGTCATGACCACCTCAAACATATTACCTGAACCAACTAACTTCTTGAGCGTTTGTTGAATGGTTTCGGCAGTGATACCCTGTACTGCATCTTGGTAAGAAGTGATGTAGTTCTCGCCATAGCGGTAGTAGCGTGGCAGTATGGTGGAAGACCAATAGCCATTCGTTTCAATGTCTTCCTCGTAGTCTTTCAAGAACGATTTTTTCACCTTGTCGAGGTCTTCTGCCAAAGGACCATCGTTGATGATGGTTTCGATTTCCTTATGTATGATAGAAATCAGATGTTCCTGGCGCAGAGGGTCGGTGTCGAACATCATAAAGAGTTCGGCACACGGAACGGGGTTACGACCCAATGAGCCTTGTACTCCTACGCCATAGGAGCCTCCTTCCTGTTCGCGGATAGACTCGAGATAACGGATGTCCAATATCCTGCCAATGGCAATCATATTGAAGCGGTTGGCCATAGTATAGGGGATGTCGTAGGAGGTGTATTGGATATAGTTGGAGGCAGTCCGAGTCTGCATACGCCACGTGAAATAGTTTTTCTGTACTCCCTTCGGCGCGCGTTCATTATTGTCGGCAAAGTTCTCGCGTGCTTTAGAGGTTTTCATTCCTCCCAGCCATTTGCAGACTAACTTCTGGAAGTCTTTGTCGTCGGGATTGATACAGCCCGTGAAAGTGAAAGTGAAGTCAGCCGGATTGGCGAACCGTTGTTGATAGATGGTCAATGCACGGTCGAGATCTACTTCTTGGAGTTTTTCTTTGGTCCAAATGACAGTACGGGGGGAGTAATTAGATGCCATTATGTTAATGGAGTCGTACCATATTGATTGGGGACTCTGCTGTTTGTTCTCCAACGATGTTTCCAACAAGGAAATGAGCGTTTTGAACGCATCTTCGTCGCGTCGGGGAGAGGTGAAGTAGAGATAGTTCAACTGCAGTAGTGTTTCCAAGTCCTTGATAGTGGAAGTGCCACTCATTGACTCGGAGAGTTGACCGATAGAGGGTGCGAGGCTGACATGTTTTCCTGCCAATGCTTTCTGCAGGTCGTTGTAAGAGAAATCGCCCAAGCCTGAATAAGCCACAATATCGGTAGCCAAAGAAGCAGATGGGAGGTCTGACAGATTATTGATGAGTGATGTTCCTCCGTAGGAGAAAGCAGAGAAGCGTATTTCGTCCTGCTTGAATGTGGTAGGCTTCAGGATAACGCGAACCCCGTTGGAGAGAGTCCACTCAGTAGTACCGAGTATGTCGTTGTGGAGGACTTTCTTAATTTTACCTGTCTTTGGTTCTTTCTCGACCAATGTAGTGCGCATTGTTTCTTCTTGGGGTGCCTCTATTTGGAGGGAGGACATTTGTTTCAGTCCGTCGCGTATTTCCTGTTCAGACGGCAGTTGCACATTATCGGGAGCCTGAATGGAAACAATCACATTGTTGTCGGTGATTAACGCTTGTGCGACGGTGTTGACATCGTTGATATTCAGATTGGGAAGGATTTGCTTTATTGCATCGTATTCCCATTCAACGCCAGGCATGACTTCTCCGTCCAAGAAATGGTTCTTACACTCTTGAACATAGGTGATATTGCGTGTACTGTTCCTTTCGTTGTAGGATTTCTCGTAAGCGGACAGAGTTTCAGCCTTTACTCGTTCGAGTTCGGCGTTGGTAAAGCCATAACGGCGAATCTTTTCCAACTGGAAGAGCAGGTCGGAGTAGGCTTGTTTCTCTTTGCCAGTTTTAGCGATATAGATAGCAGTGAAAGCATCTTTGGCTTTGACTAACTCGCCATAGAAAGCCCCTCCTGCCACAAAGGATGCGTTAGGGTCGAGGGAGAGTTCCGACATTCGGTTGTTGATCATATCCATAATGAGGGAGTGGGTTACATCGAGGACATAGTTCATGTCGGTCCCTCTGAATGCTTGGGGCAGAGGGTCTTTTTTGAATATGACCGATATACGAGTTATTTGGGCTTCGGCATCTGTTACGACAGCCACAATAGGCTCGTTGTTATCTGCGACGGAGTAGATAGGTCTTTCGCCGCGGTTAGTGCGTTCGGGAACATCTGCCCAGAGTGCTTTTATCTTTGCTTCGATGGTATCGACATTGATGTCACCAATGACGATAACAGCCTGGTTGTCGGGACCATACCATTTCGTATAGTAATCGCGGAGGGCATCGTAGGCAAAGTTATTGATGACGGCCGTATCACCTATCACATCGCGTTTTGCATATTGGCTACCAGGAAATTGGAGTTCGAGACTCTTTTTCCACATACGGCGGTTGGCGTCGGCACCTGTGCGCCACTCTTCACGGATGACGCCACGCTCGGCATCGATCTCTTCGGGGAGGAGGGATAATCCACACGCCCAGTCGTGCATGACGAGGAGAGCAGAGTCGATGATTCCTGTTCGAACCGTCGGCACATCTGAGAGGCGGTATACCGTTTCATCGAGAGAGGTATAGGCATTGATGTTTCCTCCGAAGTTCACGCCTATGGATTCGAAATAATTTATTATGCCTTTACCTGGGAAATGCTCTGTACCATTGAACGCCATGTGTTCCAAGAAGTGCGCCAATCCGTCTTGATTGTCTTCTTCGAGGATAGCCCCAACTGCTTGAGCGATATGGAACTCGCAGCGTTGTTTAGGGTATTCGTTATGCCGAATGTAATAGGTCAGTCCGTTCTCCAGATGCCCGATGCGTACTGCAGAGTCGATAGGCAGTTGCTGAGGCTGTTGAGCATAAGCCATAGCACACAGTGCGATGGTTGCTACAGATAAAATGATTTTTTTCATACGACTATTCAGTTTTTTGTTCTTGTGAATTTGCTTCATCAGCAGGTGGTTCTGCTGCGCTGTTTTGTTGTTGTTCGGTCGGTTCTTCTTTCTTTTCTGCTGCCAATGCCGCCTCGTTGTCTTCGATAATTTCGTCCTGGCGTGATTTCCAGGGGCGCGGACCTAAGATATTCTCCACATCCTCGGCGGTGATGACTTCTTTCTCGATAAGCAATTCTGCTATGCGATGGTGTCCTTCGGCGTTCTGAGCCAATATCTCTTTGGCTCGTTTCATCTGTTGAGAGATGATGATGCTTGCTTCCTTGTCGATGGTTTCGGCTGTTTTCTCGGAATAAGGCTTTGCGAACCCATAATCGGAGCGTCCGGTAGAGTCGTAGTAACTCAAGTTTGCCAATTTATCGCTCATACCGTAGTAAGCGACCATTGCATAGGCTTGCTTGGTTACCCGTTCAAGGTCGTTGAGAGCACCTGTGCTTGTTTGCGAGAGGAACTCTTCTTCAGCCGCCCGTCCACCGAGCGTAGCACACATTTCATCCAAGAGATGTTCACGATTGGTCAGTTGCCGTTCTTCCGGCAGATACCATGCGGCACCTAAGGATATGCCACGAGGTACGATTGTAACCTTGACAAGAGGATTAGCCCATCGAAGCATCCAGGATATAGTAGCGTGTCCTGCTTCATGATAGGCGATAGAGCGTTTCTCGTCTTCAGTCATAATCTTCGTTTTGCGTTCCAAGCCTCCTATGATACGGTCGACAGCATCCATGAAGTCCTGTTTACCTACTGCCTTTTTATCATGGCGCGCTGCAATAAGTGCTGCCTCGTTGCATACATTGGCTATATCTGCTCCAGAGAAGCCCGGTGTTTGCTTTGCCAAGAAATTGACATCGACCGTATCGTCAAGATGAATAGGACGGAGGTGTACTCCAAATATCTCCTTGCGTTCTTGCAAGTCGGGGAGTTCGACATGTATCTGTCGGTCGAACCTTCCTGCACGCAAGAGTGCAGCGTCAAGTACATCAGCCCTATTGGTGGCTGCCAAGATTATAACGCCAGAGTTAGTACCAAAGCCATCCATTTCAGTGAGCAACTGATTGAGTGTTGATTCGCGTTCGTCGTTGCCTCCACTCATTATGTTCTTTCCTCTTGCTCTGCCCACAGCATCAATCTCATCGATAAAGATGATGGACGGTGCTGCTTCTTTGGCTTGACGGAACAAGTCGCGTACACGGGATGCGCCTACTCCAACGAACATCTCTACGAAATCTGAGCCTGACATAGAGAAGAATGGTACATTTGCTTCGCCTGCCACTGCTTTAGCCAACAGTGTTTTACCTGTACCCGGAGGTCCGACCAATAGTGCGCCTTTAGGTATTTTACCACCCAAGTTTGTATATTTCTTGGGGTTCTTAAGGAAAGAGACTATTTCTTCGACCTCTTGTTTTGCTCCTGCCAAGCCTGCGACATCTTTGAAAGTGACTTTATCTTTTTTGTCTTTGTCGAAGACTTGTGCTTTGGCTTTTCCTACACTGAATATACCAGCACCTCCGCCCATAGGTCCACGGCTCATCATGACAAAGAATAGCACCAATAGCAAGAAAGGCAGCACATTGATGAGAATAATCCACCAATCGTGTTCCTTTTCGAATGTCAAGTCGATTGTCTTTTTATTGTCGGCTTGCCGTTGCGAATTAACCTCTGTCATGTATTTATTGAATTCCTCTACAGAAGGTATGGCGACAGATATTCGCAACTGTTTTGCTTCGGCTGTCTTTTCGGGTACAGATGAGAACACTACTCCTTCGGCATCTTTTGCCACTGTAGCCTTGACGGTTCCATTATCATAGACCACGATAGACTCGATGCAATTTTGTTCTATATAGGATTGGAGTTGTGTATAGGAGATATCCTTTGAAACAGAAGAATCGTTGGAGAAGAAATAACTTCCTAAAAGGAATATGATGATAGCGATATACAGCCACGACAGACTTGGACCTTTCTTTTTTCCTTTCTGCGGGCGCATATTACGCTGTTGCCTATTGTTCTGTTCGTTCATAGATATGTTGTTTAAGTATTAGTCTTCGTCGGGAAGCAGCATTATCTGTGCATCGCCCCAAAGGTGTTCGATGTCGTAGAATTCACGCAATTGCGGTTGGAATATATGCACGATAATATCAGCATAGTCCATAGCAATCCACTCGGCATTTTCCTGTCCTACGACAGCAAGAACCTTTTCTCCTGTTTGTTTGCGTACAAAGTCTTCTATCTCATTAGCGATAGCCGACACTTGGGTATTGGTGTTTCCTTGTGCCACAATAAACATAGGGCATGGGGCAGATTCGAGTGTACGCATATCGATGATAGCGATATGTTTGCCTTTTTTGTTACGAATAGCCTCAATTATAGCATCTTTGAGTTGTTCGACCGTCGTTTCTGTTTTCTTCATTTAGTATGTTTGTTTCAAAAAATTATTCTCTCTATTAGTACATTTACAAAAAATGCGCCAAAGCAAGCAGTGCCAAATTGGCATATAATAAGGACGCTACAAAGGTAGTGCAAATTTCTTAAACAGACAAGATAAAGACAAAGCGAAGGATAGATGAAGATGTATTGTGATGTGTTTACGGAATAATCGACGGACTATGTATAAGAACACGAAGCCCGATTAGTCTGATATGCCTGTTTCAAACTAATCGGGTTGATATAGTCAGGATGCCCTATCCTATTCGGAAAGATTGACGGCGTAGTATGCGACTTTGCCGTTAGGTTTGACTCCTGCCAGAAACAGCACTTTGTCTTGTTCTTGTGCCTGGAGTGCATCGTTCAGCACTTGTGAAAGGTCCTCGACAGAACGCATTGTACGATTGTTGGCCTTTAGAATAATGAAATTGTCGGGTACTCCTGCTTTTTTGAGTTTACCGTTTTTGAGAGCAGTCACCTGGACTCCATAGTTGATACGGAGTTGTTGTTTGATATTGTTATTTATCTCCTTGAACTGCGCACCCAAGACAGCGAGGTCTTGCGGCTTTTGTACGAGTTCTATTCCTCCACTACGATTGGTCAGTTCAGCCGTTACGTTTTGTTCTTTTCCTGCCCGCAGCAGAGTGATGGTTACTTTATCGCCGGGACGATGTCGTCCTACTTGTTCCTGGAGGTCGGTAGCAGAATGGATGGTGGTGTTATCGATTTTGGTAATAACATCTCCTGCTTGAATACCGGCTTTGTATGCCGCTCCGTTCTCGGCTACAGCGGCTATATATGCACCTTGCAAAGTGGTCAGGTTTTTCTCCTTTTTGAGTTCGTCGGTTATTTCCTGTATTGAGACACCCAGTATGGCGCGTTGTACTACTCCGTACTGTTTGAGATCTGATACTACTTTTTGGACGATACCAGTAGGAACTGCGAAAGAATATCCGCTGTAGGAGCCTGTCTGTGAGGCGATAGCGGTATTGATACCTACCAATTCGCCCTTTGTATTTACCAACGCGCCACCTGAATTGCCCGGGTTTACTGCGGCATCGGTTTGTATGAATGACTCGATTTTCATCTCTCCGTCAAGTATATTGATGTTTCGTGCTTTGGCACTGACTATACCCGCCGTTACGGTAGATGTGAGGTTGAAAGGGTTGCCTACTGCGAGTACCCACTCTCCGACACGAAGGTCGTCGGAATTACCCATGATGATGATAGGCAGGTCGGTAGCGTCAATTTTAAGCAGGGCTATATCGGTATTAGGGTCAGTACCTACCAATGTTGCAGCAAAAGAGCGTTTATCGTTAAGTACGACTTCAATGTTCTTGGCTTTATCGATGACATGGTTATTGGTGACGATGTATCCATCTGGGGAGATGATTACTCCTGAACCCGATGCCATTTGGTAGGGCATTTCTCGTTGTTGCGGTCTTCCGAAGAAGAACTCAAAGAAAGGGTCGGAAGAATAGTTGTTATACTGTGAAGGGATGGTCGTTTTGACATGGACGACCGCACCTACAGACAAGTCGGCTGCTACGGTGAAATCGGTTTCACCTGCAGTAGGAACATTAGCGAACTTTGCATATTCGACGGGAATATAAAGGCGGGTGGAATCTTGTGATTTGACGACTATATCGGCGACGGTAGATTGTGATTTGACCACCCAATAGGCTGTTAATGCACTTATGCCGCACATACATAGGGCAAGGCATAGAAATCGGAAGAACTTTTTCATAATTATACTTTTTAGGTTGTTTGTACGGGGGTAGTGCAAACTCTGTGCCAGAAAAAAGCGAGTATGGTGCATGGCAGGTTGGTGCAACCACAGAGAAAGAGAGATGCACAGAATACAGCAGTAGGAACCGTTTATGGTATGACGGTTGTGTATCGGACAAAAAAGAGGCTGCCTACGATTGTCAGACAGCCTCCGATGTTATTGCTATTGTGAATGCTACAGTTTGCGCAGGGTAGCCAATATGAAATGATAGAAGTTTTCCACGCTTTTGATATTTACTCTCTCGTCGGGTGAATGGGGATGCTCTATTGTAGGTCCGAAAGATATCATATCCATTCCTTGATAGTTGCGCCCGATTATACCGCACTCCAGACCTGCGTGAATGGTGATGACACGCGGTTCCGTATGGAATTCCTCGCGGTAGGTTTCCTGCATGAGTTGCAGCACTTTGGAGTGTACATTGGGTTTCCAACCAGGATAACTGCCAGAGAATTCGATTTTTGCTCCTGCGAGAGCGAAGCAACTATCGATTATCTGTCGTAGTTCCTCTTTACGACTCTCTATGGAACTACGGGTGAGGCATTGGATAGTGACGGTGTTCTGTTCGGTGGAGATAAGTGCGAGGTTGTTGGATGTTTCGACCACATCAGGCATTTCGGGTATCATTCGGAATACGCCGTCAGGACAAGCCGTAACAGAGTGAATGAGGCTGTCTTGTATTTCTTCGGGTATAAGTTCTTTGGGCATATCTGCGCGTTGCGCGGTAAACTGTATGTTGTCTTCTACGCCGTCGTATTCAGAGATGAACAAGTCTTCGTAGTCTTCTACGAGTTGCATAAGGTCGTCGAGAGCGTCTTGGGGAATTGTTATCAGTGCCTCTGCTTCGCGCGGTATAGCATTGCGCAGGCTTCCACCTGATACGGACGCCAATCGTGCTTCGTAGTTAGCAACAGCATCTTTCAGAAAACGGAACATGAGTTTATTGGCATTTGCGCGTTGCATTTTGATGTCACATCCAGAGTGTCCTCCTTTGAGGCCTTTGAGAGAGATATGCAATGCGATATCGTCTTCGATGGCAGGAACAGGTACATATTGGAATTTGACGGTGGTATCCACTCCTCCTGCGCATCCGATGTAGAGTTCTCCTTCGGTTTCGCTGTCGAGATTGAGCAATGTTTTGCCCTGCAACCAACCGCCATCGATGGCGAATGCGCCATACATGCCTGTTTCTTCGTCAACGGTGACAAGCACTTCCAAAGGAGGATGGACTGCAGTTTTGTCCGCCAATACTGCCAATGCGGAAGCGACACCTATACCGTTGTCGGCACCGAGCGTTGTCCCATTTGCTGTTACCCATTCTCCATCGACATAGGCTTGGATAGGGTCTTTCTCGAAATCGAAGGTGACATCTCCGTTCTTTTGCGGAACCATATCCATGTGACCTTGCAGGATTACGCCAGGATGGTTCTCCATTCCTTGTGATGCGGGTTTGCGAATAAGAACATTGCCTATTTGGTCTTGTATGGTTTCCAATCCCAATGATTTCCCGTAGTTGACGAGAAAGTCGCCTATTGCTTTTTTCGTTCCTGTCGGACGAGGGATTTGTGTGATGTGTTTGAAATTAGTCCAAACACCTTTAGGAGTCAATTCTTCGATATTCATAGCATTGATATTTATTGGTTTTATATTTCTTCCATTGTCATTTCTCCGCAGAGTGATATTTTGAGGTCGTCCTTCACTTTGTCGGTATCGTCTCCGTATTCGCCGAGCAGATACATCAACTTGGTTAGAACGGCTTCGGTAGTGATGTCTCTGCCGCTGATGACGCCTGCTTCAAGAAGGTTGAGGCTTGTTTCATATCGTCCCATTTCAACAAAGCCCGCACTACATTGAGTTTTGTTGACTACAATCAACCCTTTAGCGATAGCATTTTTGAGATCCTCGTAGAGCCATGTTTCGCTTGGGGCATTACCAGTCCCGTAGGTTTCGAGAACGATGGCACGGAGGTCGGGTATATTCAGCATGGCTTCGACAACTTGGCGGGATATGCCTGGGAAAATCTTGAGAATAGCGACATTCTTGTCGAAAGTAGTCCACAATTGCAATGGTTTGTGCGGATCGGGGTAGTGTATAAGGTGCGTATTGTAGCGAATATGCACGCCGGCAAATGCAAGGGGTTCGTAGTTATAGGATTTGAATGCAGAAAAGAATTCTGCATTTTTCTTGGTGGTTCGATTTCCTCTGTAGAGTCGGTCGCCGAAGAATATAGAGACTTCGGGTACAAGTGCTTGTCCCTCTTCATCTTGTTCGACGGCTATTTCGATGGCGGTAAGTAGGTTCTCGCGTGCATCGCTGCGTATGAGTCCCATAGGTAATTGCGCCCCTGTGAAGACGACGGGTTTGCCCAAGTTGCGCAGCATGAAACTGAGAGCAGAAGCGGAGTAGGACATTGTGTCGGTGCCATGAAGTACGACGAAACCATCGTAGAGATTGTAGTTTTCGTAGATAACGGTAGCGAGTTTGCCCCATACAGGGGGTGTGATGTTTGAAGAGTCGATGAGGGGATTGAAAGAGTAAATATCGACGAGGATGTTATCTTGGAACAACTCGGGCATATAGCGTTTGACTTCTTCGATGCCGGTAGGTCGTAGTGCGCCCGTAGCGGGGTCTTGCGTCATGGCGATAGTTCCGCCAGTGAGAATCAAAAGAACCGATTTTTTGCTCATTAGTTATTGCCCTCCATTTGAAATCAACAAACATAATAGTTGGCGCAAAGATAAGATAAGTTTTTTTTGTTTGCAAATAGGTTGCAAAAGATATTGGAATAGGGGGATAAAAATGTTGTGTTTGGTTGAATGTGGGGAGTTTTTTGAGGGAGGGCGGAGGGAATTAAC
>CAVHKB010000080.1:0-10465 GCA_963636305.1 Prevotella sp. P5-108 | reverse complement strand
CCATTATATCGTTGTTATAAAAACAATTCAAGTTACACACAATTTTATATGTTCAAAAGTAGTGGCTCTGCTGCAACGGCTTACATCTCTGCTTGCTGCACCGACCAAGCAGAGGTAACCGTAACACCAACCTCCGCCGAACTAAACTTGGGCGCAGATGGTACGGCAACAACAGCAGTCACCTGCACACAACAAGGCGGCAACGACGGAGGTTCGTGGGCATATAGTGTCACGCCAGCAGAAGGGGCGACATTCAATGGAACAACTTTCACTGCTACAGCGGCAGGCGAATACACCATCTACGCTACATACACCGAAACTTGTGATAAGTCAGCCTCTGCAACTATCACAGTAACTAAAACCCCAGTATTCGATACGCCGACTATAGATAACAACACCTTCACAGTAGCCTGCGGCGACACAACAAGCATGTCCTCTGCTTCTACAATCTCATTTTCTAATGCCTACAACCTGACTGCGAACATAACAGTAACTGCACCCGAAGGATTTTTGGTATCTACTAATAAGACCGACGGAACCCAATACGCCAACGAACTGACTATCTCTCCTACTAAAACGGGCAAAAATGCAGGCAAGATAACCAAAAGCGTCTATGTGCGTGCATACGCTGCCAAATCTCGCAACATCGACTATAGTGGGTACATAACATTTACAGGCGTAGAAATAGATACAATGCAGAAAGAAGTGTCCTCCACTGTAACTTGCAGCGAGAGTCTGATAAGCATAGCCGAATGGAACCAGAACCAACTGACCTTGAACCTGGATGCAGACTACACCGATGTAAGCGTAGTCATCGAACGCAAGGTAACTAATGATAATACGGTATCTTACGATTCGATAGGCGGACTACCCACAATACAAGGCTATAAAAACAACGACGGTACCTACACCATTCCAGTACCCAGGTTAGATAATGTTGCCTGCAACACTGTTCGCTTGAATATAAAAAGCAACGGCGTAACAATAGCAACCAAAGAACAAACTGTACCGCTTATGGTAATGAACTCTACCGATACCAACAACGATACACTCTTCCTAAAGCATTCATCGACGGTATGTAAGTCTTGCGATGTACTGGTACTGAACAACGCCTCTCTATCCTACAACGCAAGTGGACGCACCGAGTTTGCTAACATCTATCTCTATCCTGGCAGCTCTCTTTCTATCCCCGAGAACCAATCGTTCACGCTGCAAACATTGAATATGTATGCTCAAAACGACGATGTGTCTTATGCCATTGTCAATAACACCGACGGCAATGCTGCCATATCAATAGGTAAACTCGTGCATATCAAACGCATCGACGGTAAGTATTGGTACCCATTCTCTCTGCCCTACGATTGCAAAATATCCGAAATAGTAGAGGAGAACGGATTAGAATTGGGCGAATTTGGTACCGACTGGGGAATAAAGTACTACGACGGACAAGGACGCCAACAAGCAGCAACCTCCGCCGATTTAGGGAAAACAGGACTACACTGGAAGATGATGTCTGCCTCCGACGAACTAAAAGCCAACACCGGTTATATAATAGCCCTGTTCTATACCGACGAGAGTATTACACGCTCTATCTGTTTTACGCCCAAAAGCAGTAGTACCTACACCGAAGGTACCGACAGCAAATCAACCTCAGTCTATAGTTGGAACGACAATCTAACATCGGACTCCCGACATCACGGCTGGAACTTTATAGGCTCGCCTTATATATCTCTCTTCGGTAATGCTACCGACGGCGACGGACTGAACAACACGAATGTAAGCATGGGCAAAATAAACACCTCAACAGGAGAACAGACCGAAACAGGTCATGTGTATGTATCTATACCCGACGGCGAAGGTAAAAACACCTATACACAAGCACTCGCCACTGCTACGACCTTGCGCCCGTTTACGGCATACTTTGTACAAACCGTCGACCCAACCGACGGCAACGATAATACACTTACCCTCACTTACAGCAAGAACAGTCGTTCTTTACCCGCTGTACCTGCCTGCACACAACCTGCCGACAAGCCTATACTTGCAGAGTTGCGTATTACAGGCAACAACCCTGCTCTCTGCGACAATGCAGGTGTATTGGTAGGTAATCAGTACACTGCTGCTTATGAGATAGGCGATGACCTCTTGAAGATGTATGCAGCACAAGACAAACCTCAACTCTATATCAATGATGCCATGCTCGGTAAAATGGCGTACCTCGCTGTTCCCGACGCTGTAGCACGCAACATCCAATTAGGGCTCTATCTGCCACAAGCAGGCAACTATACGCTTTCGCTCAACGCAGCAACAAGCGACATCAGTGGTGCAGAGGCAGTCTATCTGCTCTATCATAATGCTGTAGTGGCAAATCTACTCAACAGCGATTATACTATCTCCGCCGACCAAAAAGGGACGATAGAAGGATATGGCTTGGATATACGCCGCACCTCTCAAGTACTTACGGAGGATATATACACCAATAGCGATAATCCAGAGATACTCTGTCGCGACGGCATACTCTATCTCGACAACATTGCAGCAGGAGCAGAAGTATATATATACGATGTATTAGGACGCCTCTTGCTCAATACTACTGCCCAAGGTGGTATCATCCAGATACCTGCAACGCAGAAAGGTGTATATACCATTCTTTTGCGTACGGCAGAGGGACAGCGCGTGCTAAAAACACTGTCACGCTAAATATCACCAATCAATAACAACAGAAAACAACACAACATAATATAAATAAAACAAATATGTTTCAACAACTTATGCATCGTCGGACATTCTGCCCACTTCTACTGATTATTGTATGTCTGTTGCCGCTTGCAGCAACGGCCAACAACAATACCAACGGCTTATATGCTATTTCTTCTACTCGAATACAGAACGATAGAACATTCTACGATGGTACTCTAAACCGGCAAGTATATCCTTTCGGGAATATATATACGATGGATGCACCTCAAACCTATTATGTAATGGAGAATTTCAGTCGGTCGAACTATAGTAGCAGAATAACTGCAGTAGGTGCCGAGAACCCTTATACCGAGGATGTCACTGCAAGTGTCATACGTCGTGCTAAACCAGAAGATGGTATGGGAGACCCAGGTGCTACGCCTGTAGGTAATATCCCCTGGATACTAATGAGCATAATGGTACTATTATATGTTTGGCGTAGTAGAAAGAAAGCGCGTTTATGAGAGATTTATAGTAGAGTAGTAGGTAGTTCATGGGAGAATGAGTGCATTTTTGAAATAAAAAATAAGTGTACTCTTGTGTGTATGAAAAAACTATTGTACCTTTGCAGCCGCAAATGAGAGGAACACTCTTGCTGTCTAATGGTATAAAGGCTATTACGTCAGATTTTGGTTCTGAAGATCTTGGTTCGATTCCAGGTTAGACAACATATAACGGTTTTAATGGTTAATGCGATAAGTGAATGAGCGGTAAGACGATAGTCGAACCGCTTTTTCCTACACACCGAAGTACAAACGATGTACCGACGATGAAGTTTTGAGTAGTATTTGCCTATCAAACAAGCACCGACCGAACGAACCAGTGTGATGGTAAGTAGAGCAGCATCCACAGCATAGAACTTTTCTGCTCGAATAAAAGTAACACAACAAAACAAATGAAGACATTTCAACTGTCAGGTACTCTCCGTTCAGAGTACGGCAAAAAAGCCGCAAAGGCACTTCGTCGGCAAGAGCTTGTTCCTTGCAACCTCTATGGTAATGGCAAGAATGTAACTTTCACAGTATCAGTAGCAGATGTACGCAAACTCATCTATACTCCTGATACGATGGTCGTAGAACTTACTATTGACGGTGCAGTTCACAACGCTATAGTTAAAGAGTTGCAGTTTCATCCGGTATCAGAAAATCTGTTGCACATCGATTTCTTGGAGGTTGTAGAAGATAAGCCTGTGACAGTAGCAATACCTATTCAACTGACGGGTCACGCAGAAGGTGTGAAAGCAGGTGGTAAGTTGTCAATGGAAATACGCAAACTGAATGTACGCGGTCTTTATAAGAATTTCCCCGACCGTTTGACCATTGATGTTACTGAATTGGGTTTAGGTAAGAAGATTTTCGTAAGTGACTTGCACTTCGAAAATTTGGAGGTAATGAATGCAAAGAGCCTTGTAGTAGCACAGGTGAAGGCTACTCGTGCTTCTGCTGCAGCGGCAAAGGCATAAGCGTAGGCAGATGTTCTATAGAGAGTGAAAGGTCGCTCGAGACTTTTCACTCTCTGTGTTTCTATAGATGCCGATTACTATACGATACATCGTTATTGAGCAATAAATATAACTATTATGAACTATCAAGTTAAATACTCTGCGGAGCAAGTGTCGGAGGCTATAGGTCGTTTGCAGACCGATTTGAAGCAGTATCTTACAGCCCATACGATAGTTGTGGTGGTGATGGATGGGGGTATCTATTTGAGTAGCCGTTTGCTATTTGATTTGTCTATTCCAGTAGATATACGCTATGTTAAAGCCACAAGTTATTCGGGCAAGCAGCAAGGTGAGATACATATTGCAGAGAACAGTTTGGGAGATGTATCGGGGCGTCGTGTGATAGTGATAGACGATATATGCGATACGGGTCATACGGTGAACAAGATACATTGTTTGCTTATGGAACGGGGTGCAGCAGGTGTGGAGTATTTTACTCTTTTGAAGCGTTCGTGTGCAAATACCGAAGAGGGTGTATCGTTGCATTATGGTATAGAAGACGGTACGACTGATTTCTTTGTAGGTTGCGGGCTTGATGACAATGGTGCCGGTCGAAATTTGCCCTATATAGGCATATTATGAAATACTTGGTAGTAGGATTAGGGAATATAGGTGACGAGTATGTCGGTACTCGCCACAATATCGGTTTCAGCATAGTGGATGCTTTTGCCGAGAAGCAGGGTGTGTCGTTTCGTGATGCGCGGTATGGTGCAGTGGCTACTTGCCGAGTAAAGAATGCGGAAATAATATTGCTGAAGCCTTCTACTTTTATGAATCTATCGGGTATGGCTGTTCGTTATTGGTTGCAGAAAGAGAATATCGCGGTAGAACATTTGTTGGTGTTAGTAGATGATTTGGCATTACCTTTCGGTACACTTCGTTTGCGTTCCAAAGGTTCGGACGGCGGACATAATGGCTTGAAGAATATACAAGAGTGTATTATGACACAAGAGTATGCCCGTTTGCGTTTCGGTATAGGCAGTGAGTTTGTTCGTGGCGCACAAGTGGGTTATGTGTTAGGTCATTGGAATGACGAGGAAAGTGAACAGTTGCCCGAGCGTTTGTCGGTGTGCAGTGATATTATCGTGTCTTTTTGTTTGCAGGGTGTAGAGCGCACAATGAATGCCTACAACAAGCATTGATGGAGGTCCGTGTTGATAAATATCTATTTGCCATGCGCCTGTTTAAGACGCGTTCTCTTGCTTCAGAGGCTTGTAAAAAAGGGTGGGTCAAAAGGAATGGGCAGGTATTGAAACCGTCGAACACATTTCGAGAGGGCGATGTTTTTACCTTGCGCCGTAGTCCGATAGTGTGTACTTACCGCATCTTGCGACTATCGGAGAACCGTTTGGGCGCGAAGTTGGTGGCGGAGTATATGCAAGATATAACGAGTGCCGACCAATTGGAGTTGCTTGAATTGGCGAAGATAGCGGCTCAATCGAATAGAGAAAGAGGCACGGGCCGTCCTACAAAGAAGGACAGACGAGAGATTGAGTCGTTTTTGTCGGAGGAATTTTAGTCGGAAACGGAAAGTATATACATTGAGTTTTTGTTATGACAAAGAGGGATAATTTGGCTGAATATATTCTTCATCTGTGGATGATGGAAGATGTTGTGCGTGCATTTCATAGCGATGATGTGCTTGGTGACAATGTTTTTCTATCGGACCTTCGTGCAATGATGCGCGAAGAAGGTGTGATGGAGGGAGGACATACGCAGATTGCCAAGATAGCGTTGATGGAAGCAGAGGAGATGCATGCACAGTTGCAGGAAGATGCGACCTATCGTGCCGCTTTGATAAGTATAGAGCCATCGCTTGTTGTCCTGAAGAGTAGGACTCCTAATCCGGAGGTGAGTGATATAGAGATGATGTTTGATTTCCTCTATAACATTATGCTGTTGCATATGCAGAAGAAAGAGATTTCGTTGGAGACCCAACTTATGCAGCAGCAAGTAACGTGCTTGCTGGTATATTTGTCTCGTTCTTACCGACGGATGAAGGAGGAGGAACAACCGAAATGACTACGCAGGAGCGTTATCGGTATGTGCTTGCTTGGTGCGAGAAGAATATGCCTTATGCCGAGAGTGAATTGCACTACGACAATCCGTTCCAGTTGTTAGTGGCGGTGATGTTATCTGCACAGTGTACAGATAAAAGAGTGAATCAAGTTACTCCTGCCTTGTTTGCAGCGTTTCCCACAGCAGAGGCATTGGCAGAAAGTACGGTGGAGGAAGTGTTGGCGTATATTCATTCGGTGTCGTACCCTAACAGTAAGGCGCAGCATTTAGTGCAGATGGCAAGTACACTTGTAGAGCGTTTCGGCTCGCAGGTACCTGATAGCAGAGAAGATTTGATGACGCTTGCAGGTGTAGGCCGTAAGACTGCTAATGTTGTATGTGCTATTGTTTACCAACAGCCTACGATGGCAGTAGATACGCATATCTTCCGAGTGTCGGAGCGTATAGGACTGACCAAGGGCAGTCGTTCGCCAGTCCAAACCGAAAAGATGCTGGTCAGATATATCCCCGCAGAACTTATCCCTAAGGCTCATCACTGGTTGTTATTACACGGTCGGTATGTTTGTACGGCAAGACATCCTCGTTGCAAGGAGTGCGGTTTGTCGGATGTATGCAGAGCGTTTAAGCGGGGAAAGAGTGTGTAGGCTGATTCGTTTGATTGTTCTTATTGATTGACAGAAAGACGGTTGCTGCCGTCTTTTTCTTTTTTTCTTTTGTCTTGTTGTTCTCCCTAAAAAAGACTACCTTTGTGCGCTTTTTTTGACACTATGCAAGGTAGAAGAATTATCGGTTATGTATGCGGTATATTAGCCGCTGCTTTTTATGGTCTGAACCCGTTGTTTGCATTGCCCTTGTATGCAGACGGGATGGACGCTGTATCAGTGCTTTTCTTCCGTTATATTCTGAGTCTTCCTATGTTGGCTATTCCCATGCTGATTAAACATATAGATTTCCATCTTACTCGTGCGGAGGCACTACAATTGTTTGCATTGGGTATTTTGATGATGCTTTCGTCGTTGCTGCTGTATGAGTCGTACCGATATATGGATGCGGGAATAGCGAGTACGATACTGTTTTTGTACCCTATACTTACTGCGTTGCTGATGGCTTTTGTGTATCATGAGCGTGTGTCGTATATAGTGTGGGGTTGCCTGTTTCTTGCGACGATAGGAGTATTTGTGTTGTGTGATATGAGCGGTGTTTCCTATGTCAGTGGGGAGGGTATTGTATTGGTGGTTTTTTCGACGCTGATGTATGCTGCTTATTTGGTGTTTATCAATAAGGGTCATATTACGCAGATGCCACCTGTTAAGGTTACTTTTTATGCTCTTTTGGCAGGTGGAATCGGTTTGGCAGTAGCGTTGCTTATCCAAGGCAGTGTAGTGTTTCCACAGGGTTTGCATTGGGGTTACAGTGTCGGTTCTGCGCTGTTTTCCACTGCGTTGTCGCTTACTTTAACGACGATAGCCATTCAGAATATCGGTTCTACACAGACGGCGATTATGGGGGCTATGGAGCCTCTGACGGCGGTCTTTATAGGCGTATTGGTGTTTGGAGAGCAACTGACAGTTCGTTCCGTGTTTGGAATCGTGCTGATAGTGTGTGCAGTTACGCTGGCTGTTGCGAAAAAGAAAGGCTGATATTTTGCAGGTATATTGAAAATGTATTATCTTTGCTTGCATGAAGAGCAAGATATGCAGTATGGTTGACAGCATTACGATGGTACGGAGTGCCATTGTAGTGCTGTTTCTGTATGTATGCATACTTAAAAACAGATTGTACTATGGATATACACCGATTTATTGAGGAAGGTTTTCCTCGTTTTGTAGAAGAGTGGAAGAGTCTATTGAGGATTCAGAGTATTTCGTGTCAGCCAGAACATTCGCAGGATATGGTTCGCTGTGCCGAGCGTTGGCGTGAGTTGTTGCTAATGTCGGGTGCTACTCGTGCGGAGGTGATGCCTTCGGCGGGCAATCCTATTGTGTATGCAGAGCGTATAGCGTGTGCAGAAGGACCGACCGTGTTGGTATATGCCCATTATGATGTGATGCCTGTGGAGCCGATAGAGGAGTGGCGTAGTAATCCCTTTGAGGGAACGATAGAGGGAGAGCGGTTGTATGCGCGTGGTGCGGACGATGATAAAGGTCAGGCGATGATTCAGGTGAAGGCCTTTGAATATATGACGAAACATGTATGGGGTAAGGATGAGGGTGTGAATGTGAAGTTTATTCTTGAGGGAGAAGAGGAGATAGGTTCTCCGTCGCTTGAGCAGTTTTGTACGGAGCATAAAGAATTGCTGAAAGCAGATATTATCTTGGTGTCGGATACGAGTATGATAGGCAAAGAGACGCCTTCGCTGACGACCGGTTTACGAGGATTGGCTTATTGGGAGATAGAGGTTACAGGTCCAAACAGGGATTTGCATAGCGGTCATTTTGGTGGAGCGGTAGCCAATCCGATAAACGTGTTGTGCGGAATGTTGTCGCGTGTAGTGGATGAGGATGGCAGGATATGTATTCCACATTTTTATGACGATGTAGTACCTATGTCGGAAGAAGAGCGTCAGATGGTTGCGTCCATACCGTTTGATGAAGAGGCGTATAAGGCGCGTATAGGTGTGGATGCGTTGTTCGGAGAGAAAGGGTATATGACATTAGAGCGCAACTCATGTCGTCCGTCGTTTGATATATGCGGTATATGGGGTGGATATACGGGTGAGGGTAGCAAGACGGTATTGCCGAGCAAGGCTTATGCAAAGGTGTCGTGTCGATTGGTTGCCAATCAGGATTACCGTGTCATATCGCGTCAGTTTGAGGATTATATTCATTCGATTGCTCCGAGCAGTGTGCGAGTGACGGTGAAGCCAATGCATGGTGGGCAAGGTTATTTGTGTCCGATAGATTTGCCTGCCTACAAAGCGGCGGAGAAGGCTTTTGCAACTGCGTTCGGCAGAAGACCCATAGCAGCACGGAGGGGCGGCAGTATTCCTATTATTGCCACTTTTGAGCAGGTGTTGCAGACGAAAACGATATTGATGGGATTCGGTTTGGAGTCGGACGCGATACATTCTCCTAATGAGAGTTTTGACTTGGAGATATTCCGCAAGGGTATATATGCTGTGACGGAATTCTATAAGAACTATGGTGAAGTGTTTGGCGGAATGCGAAAATAGTAGTACCTTTGCCGCTTGAAAAAATTTGGTTAAACCGTAAAAGATAAAGAATATGATTAATTCTCAAGACATTAAGAACGGTGTTTGTATCCGCATGGATGGGCGCCTGTATTTTGTAATCGAATTCCTCCATGTGAAGCCCGGTAAGGGAAACACGATAATGCGAGTAAAGTTCAAAGATGTAGTAGATGGTCGTGTATTGGAACGCCGTTTTAATATCGGTGAGAAACTTGAGGACGTCCGTGTTGAGCGTCGCCCGTATCAATACTTGTATCAAGAGGGTGCTGATTATATATTTATGAATCAGGAAACATACGAGCAGATACCTATTGCGCACGACTTAATAACGGGTGTAGATTTTCTGAAAGAGGGAATGGTTGTAGATGTAGTGTCGGATGCGTCGTCGGATACCGTGTTGTTTGCAGAACTGCCGACGAAGGTAGAGTTGCAAGTGACTTATACAGAGCCTGGTTTACGAGGAGATACGGCAACCAATACATTGAAGCCTGCAAAATTGGAAACAGGAGTAGAGATTCGCGTACCCTTGTTTATCAATGAAGGTGAGATTATCCGAGTAGATACCCGCGACGGCAGTTATTGCGAGCGCGTACGATGATAAGCAAATTAAATTTTGCACACTGATTATTTTGCTTTGTAGGTTTTCTGTCCGCAAGCGATTTGCGTGTTCAGAGGACCGAAAAGAGAGGCTGTCAGATAGGAGTTTTCTGGCAGTCTCTTTTTTTTGTGGATGGGGAGAGGGAGGGGGAAATTGGCAATTAATAATTAACAATTAACAATTCAATTAACAATTAATAATTAACAATTAGTATGCAGGGGAGGTTTTTTTGTTGACGGACGGCGTTGCCGTATTGACATGAATTAGTCATAAATTATAGAGTGGAATTTAATTAACAATTAATAATTAACAATTAACATAAATTATTGGATAGAGGGGTTTACATTGTTTTGAGGGGAACAGGGTGTTTGTCTGTTGAAGGGGAGTCGAGAGCCATAGCACGCTATGGCTCTACAGT
>CAVHKB010000079.1:0-10477 GCA_963636305.1 Prevotella sp. P5-108 | reverse complement strand
CTGGATTTCTGGGGGATACATTCAATTAACAATTAATAATTAACAATTAACATGCGCAGTATGGCACAAACACGACGATATATTGAAGGGATTACAGAGTTTTGAGGGGAACAGGAGGTTTTTCTTTTGAAAGGGAGTTGAGAGCCATAGCACGCTATGGCTCTACAGTGGGCATAAGCGCATGGTGAGGGATTGAATGGATTTGCCTATTGTGGGGGTTGTGTTGTCTATGTGGGGAAAAGTTCGTACTTTTGCGGGTTCATTCAGGGTAACTATTATATACGATGGAACAGGGAATACGGTTATATTGGAAACTATTCTGGACCTTTTTGAAAATCGGCACCTTTACATTGGGTGGCGGTTATGCAATGATACCCCTTATTCAACGCGAGATAGTAGATAAGGAACACTGGATAGAAGAGGAGGAGTTTCTTAATATGTTGGCATTGGCACAGTCGGCACCCGGTGTGATGGCAGTGAATACGGCGATATTTATCGGTTACAAGATACGGGGTTGGCGTGGTGTTGTTTGTGCGACCTTAGGTAGTGTCCTCCCTTCGTTTGTTATCATTCTGCTGATTGCGAGTGTGTTTATTCAATACAAAGAACAACCAGTAGTGGAAGCCGTGTTCAAGGGTATTCGTCCTGCGGTGGTGGCATTGATTGCCGCACCTCTGTACAAGATGGCCAAGTCAGCCAAGATTACCTGGGCGACAGCGGTTATTCCGATAGCCACAGCCCTTATCTTGTGGTTATTGCCTTTGTCGCCGATATGGATTATTCTGCTGACTATTGTAGTTTCCACTGTATATGTATGGCTAAAAGAGCGTCATGAGAAAGGGTCGATAAAATGATATACTTGCAATTGTTCATATCCTTTTTTAAGATTGGTCTGTTTGGGTTTGGTGGCGGTTATGCAATCTTGAGCCTTATACAGCATGAGATAAACTCGTACGGCTGGATGACTCAGGAGGATTTTGTGGATATGGTAGCCATCAGTCAGATGACTCCCGGTCCGATAGGAATCAATGCCGCGACTTATGTGGGTTATACGGTGACGGACAGTGTGTGGGGTAGCGCTCTTGCGACCTTTGCCATTATCTTGCCGTCACTTATTATTATGCTGACTCTTTGCCGTTTGTATTTCCGATTGAAAGACAACCCTTATATTGCCACTGTTCTTCACTATCTGCGTTTTGTGGTTATCGGTCTGATAGCGGCAGCGGCATTATCGTTGATGAACTCGCAGACCTTTATTGATTATTGGAGTTATGTGCTATTCGGCATAGTGTTTTTGCTGACCTTGCTGACGAAAGTAAATCCGATATTGCTTATCAGTCTTTGCGGCGTGGCGGGATTCTTTATCTACTCGTAGATGATTGCTTCGTGGCAGGTAGAAAGTACGATTTCGTGTTCAATCTTTGGAATAAAGAGAAAAAATCTGTATCTTTGTCGCCAAATAAAATTATTCTATATTATGGTACGGACTAAAGTCGTTGCAACATTGGCACTGTTGCTCAGTGTTGAGTTTTGTATGGCGTTGAATGTGACGCCTATTAACTTTGAGTTGGTCAGTTATGATATTGATTCTATTCGTGCAAAGAGTGCGGATAGTCGTGATTTTATTGCTCAATTGGAGATAGTACAGAATTCGGTCAAAGCAGACAAGGGTCGCTTAGATGTGGTGTCTAACCAGATAAAGTTGGAGAAACGGCGTTATGTGGCAGAGCGTAAGGTGTTGAAAGAGAAAGAGCAGCAAATCAAGTTGCAAGAGAAAGGCTACAAGTCGGAATTGAAGTTGCACAAGACAGACAAGAAGTCGCTTGAGAAAGAGAGGAGTGCTATTCTGAAGAATGAGACACTTGACTCGCGCACTCAACAAGCGCAACTGCAGGATGTGTCGCAGAGAGAGCAGCGTTTAACTCAGGATATCAATGCTTGTCAGAAGAAGATGCGTAATTTGAAGTCGCAGCGAGAGAAGTTGAAAGACGAGATGATTTCGTTGGCTGAATACAACTATGAGATTCAGAACAAGGAGAATGCGTTCAAGCAGATGCAAAATACGAACAAGTATCAAACAAAGCATTTGAAAGGTATCATCTCGACAGAGAAAGATGCCCTTAAGAATGCGAAAAAGCAATAAAGAGAAAGACAAAGACGATGAATACTATCAACTTATCAGCAGAGCGGTCGATACTGAACCAATTTATGCGTGAATTGCGCAGCAAGGACAAGCAGACCGATTCGATGCGTTTCCGCAAGAACATAGAGCGCATAGGCGAAATAACGGCATACGAGATAAGCAAGCATTTGACATATCGGGCAGAGGGGATAGAAACGCCTCTTGCCCCTATGCAGATAGAAGTGCCGAGCGAGCCGATAGTGTTGGGTACTATACTGCGTGCGGGGTTGCCATTTCATGAGGGTTTTCTCGATTACTTTGACGGAGCAGAGAATGCTTTTGTGTCTGCGTATCGGTTATATAGCAGCGAGACAGAGTTCAGTATTCACACAGAGTATATTGCCTCACCTGATTTGACGGGGAAGACATTGATTATCTGCGACCCTATGTTAGCGACAGGGCGTTCGATGGAGACGGCATATCGTGCGTTATTACAGAAGGGTGTTCCTGGAAAGTTGTTTCTTGCTTCGGTTATTGCGACCGACCAGGCGGTTCAGTATCTTGAAGAGGTAATGCCCAAGGAGACGGTTCTCTTTACTGCTGCAATAGACCCTGTGCTGAATGAACATTCTTATATAGTTCCGGGCTTGGGCGATGCGGGCGACCTTGCTTTTGGAGAGAAGTTATAATAACAAGAAAGAATATATCATATCAAAATCATATTACAATGAAAACATTCCTCAAATACTTAGGTGCGATATTGGTACTTTGTGGCGTATTGTGCATAGTGTATTACTATTTCTTCACACAAACAAATGCATTGTTGCTTGTTAGTGTTATATTAGAAGTGGTAGGCATCATCAGTTTTATCGTGCTGAACAAATATATTGAATGACCCTGTTCTCGGCAGGAAGCCGACAGACAGGACCTTATCAATATGAATAGAAGTACGAACACTGAGCCTCCCTCCCAATGAATCAAGACGACATAAACGAGAAAGACACCCAATCATCGGAACAAGAACAAGCAAACGCCTCTATAGATATTGAGCAAGGAGAGGAGTTGGTAGAGTCTGCTTCGAATGAAGCAGATGCAGAGCGTGTGTCAGGCAGTGCGCCTAATACAGCAGGCTTTTCTGTTGGGCATTTCAATGACAGCATAAGATACCACTTGACGGGCATGTATAAGGATTGGTTCCTTGACTATGCCTCGTATGTTATTTTAGAGCGCGCCGTTCCTAATATCTATGACGGACTGAAGCCTGTGCAGCGTCGTATTCTTCACGCAATGAAGTGCGTGGACGACGGGCGTTACAACAAAGTGGCAAACATTGTTGGACAAACAATGCAGTATCATCCTCACGGCGACCAGTCGATAGGCGATGCATTAGTACAGTTAGGGCAGAAGAACCTGCTAATTGATTGTCAGGGAAACTGGGGAAATATCCTTACAGGAGATGGCGCTGCTGCTCCTCGTTACATTGAAGCCCGATTGAGTAAGTTTGCTCTTGAGACGGTGTTTAATTCGAAGACGACACATTGGATGTTGTCGTACGATGGGCGAAAGAAAGAGCCTATTACGCTACCCATTAAGTTTCCGTTGCTTCTGGCACAGGGAGTGGAAGGGATTGCAGTCGGACTTAATTCGAAGATACTACCTCATAATTTCAATGAATTGTGCGATGCGGCATTATCTTATTTGCACGATGAGCCGTTTCAACTATATCCTGATTTCCCGACAGGAGGTTCGATAGATGTGAGTCGTTATAATGACGGAGAACGCGGAGGAGTTATCAAGATTCGTTCGCGTATTACCCGCTCGGCAGACAATAAGACACTGACCATAACGGAGATTCCTTATGGTACAACCTCTACAGGTATTATTGAAACTATATTGCGTGCCAATCAGAAGGGGAAGATAAAGATACGCAAAGTGGACGATGCCACTGCGGAGAATGCAGAGATTGTTGTGCAGTTGCAACCGGGCAGTTCTTCAGACAAGACGATAGATGCGTTGTATGCGTTCACTGATTGTGAGGTTAGTATATCTCCAAATTGTTGTGTTATAGAGGATAAGAAGCCTATTTTTACCAATGTCAGCACGCTATTAAAGAAGTCGGTTGACCATACTCGTGACCTTTTGCAATGGGAATTGGAGATTGCCAAGCGTGAATTAGAAGAGCAGTATTTCTACACCTCTCTTGAGAAGATATTTATAGAGAACGGGATATACAAAGAAGAGGGTTATGAAAAGTCGGCTTCGAAAGACAAGGCTATTGCATTTGTGGATAAAGCATTAGACCCATGGAAACCGAAACTGCTACGAGAGGTGAAGCGTGAAGATATTGAGAAACTTCTTGAGATACGCATGATTCGTATTATTCGCTTCGAGGTGAAGAAGGCAGATGAATTGATGAAAGACTTAGCACGGCGAATAGAAGAGACAGAGTATCACTTAAGTCATTTGACGGATTACACTATCTCGTGGTTTGAATCGTTGAAGCAAAAGTATGGCACCAATCATCCCCGTTTGACGGAAGTGCGTAACTTTGCCAATATCAACATCAATGCTGTTGTTGAGGCGAATGAAAAACTATATATCAATCGTAGAGACGGGTTTGTAGGTACTTCGCTCAAACATGATGAATACTTGTGTCCGTGTTCCAATATTGATGATATTATCATATTCTATAAGGACGGTAAATATAAAGTGATTAAGGTAGCGGAAAAGGTGTTTGTTGGCACGAATGTTCTACATATCGCCATATTTCGCAAGCAAGACGAGCGTACCATTTACAATGTTGTTTACAGAGACGGAAAGTCGGGGGCCTACTATATGAAGCGGTTTGCTGCTACAGGTCTGGTGCGGGACAAAGAGTATGACCTTACACAGGGGACAGCAGGTTCGAAGGTGATTTATTTTACTGCCAATCCTAATGGGGAGGCCGAAGTAATACGAGTGCAGTTGAAACCAGTATTGCATTTGAAGAAGATAGAAGTACTAAAAGACTTGAGTGAATTGGCAGTACGCGGGCGTAGCAGCAGGGGTAATTTGTTGACGAAATATGAGATACAGAAGATTACTTTGAAGCAGCGTGGTGGTAGTACATTGGGAGGAAGACAAGTGTGGTTTGACAGGGACGTGCTTCGTATTAACTACGATAAGCAAGGTATTTACTTGGGGGAATTTCAGAGTGACGATCAAGTGTTGGTTATTACACAGACGGGCGATTATTATACCACCTCTTTTGAACTTACGGCTCATTTTGACAGCAATATTCTCCGTATAGAGAAGTTCGATGCAAAAAAAGTGTGGTCTCTTATTTTGTGGGATGCAGAACAGCATTATTATTATGGGAAGCGCTTTACTTTAGACGCTACTGCCAAACCGCAGAACTGTCTTGGAGAGAATAAAGAGTCGAGGATTGTCCTATTATCCGATGCGAAGAATGCTACTTTTCTTGTACATTTTGAAGACAGCCACCGTGTGGATCTCAATATAGTTATGGAGGAGTTTATTAGCGTGAAGAGTGCAAGAGCAAAGGGGAAACGAGTGACCACATATCCTGTTGCATCGGTGGAAGATATTACCCCCGTAGCAGAAGAAGCCGTAGATGCCACTACAAAGAATGATGAGATATCTGATGCAGATTATTCTGCGGATGATGTAGAGATGGAGATAAATTCGTCGGTTCCTGAAAGTTCGCTGCCTGTAGATGGGGAGGAGCAACTATCGTTATTTTGAAAAAGAATAAATAAGACAGATATATGAAAGCAAAATTTAGTGTTTTAATAATTTTAGTGTTTATGTCAACCGCATGTCGAAAACAACAGACCATTGGTATTGACCTTACGAATCTGGATACTACCGTTGTTGCACAGAATGATTTTTATCAGTACGCCTGTGGTGGTTGGATGGAAAAGAATCCGTTAACCGCAGAATACAGTCGTTTTGGTTCATTTGACAAGTTAGCCTTGAACAACCTGGAACAAGTGAACGGGCTTGTTAAAGATATAGCCCAGACGAAGCATACGCATGGTACAATAGAGCAGAAAATAGGCGATATATATAACTTGTCAATGGATACTGCACGCCGTGATGTAGAAGGAACCACCCCTGTACAATATCTTTTGGATGAGATTGCCTCTATACAAGACCGCAGCAAGTTAAGTGAGATATTGGGCAAATCGTTGGATTACTCTCTTTGGTCGATGTATGTAGATGCGGACGCACTAAATTCTTCGATGAATATACTGAATGAGTATCAAGCAGGGTTCTCTTTGGGTGAGAAAGGGTACTATTTGGATACAGACGAAGCAACGACCCGTATCCGAAATGAATATGTGAAGCATGTAGAGAATATGTTTGGTTTGTTCGGTTATGAAGATGCGGCATTGCGTGCAGCCACCGTGCTTCGTTTGGAGACTCGTTTAGCAAGTTCCGCCTTTAACAATGTGGAGTTGCGAGATGTGCAGATGAACTACAATAAGATGTCGGTAGAAGATTTGCAGGCATTAGTTCCGCAGATTGATTGGGCAGTTTATTTTGAGGCTATGGGCGTTCATATTGACAGTATTTCTATTGGTCAGATTCCCCATTTACAAGAGGCGGGAAGACTATTGGCTGAGGAAAGTTTGGAGGATATAAAGACCTTGTTTATCTGGCAAGTGATTGACGGTTCGGCACCGTACCTGACAAGTGATATCTATGCAGAACATTTCCATTTCTATGGTACAGTGATGTCGGGTCGTGAGGAGCCGAGTCCTTTGTGGAAGCGCAGTGTAGCGTTGGTGAATGCCACATTGGGTGAAGCAGTAGGCGAGATGTATGTAAAGAAGTACTTCCCAAAAGAGAACAAGGAGCGTATGTTGGCTTTAGTAAAGAACTTGCAGCATAGTTTAGGCGAGCGTATTGAGAGCCTCGACTGGATGTCAGATACTACGAAAGCAAAGGCTATTGAAAAATTAGAGGCTATTACTATAAAGATTGGCTATCCTGATAAGTGGCGAGATTACAGTAAGTTGGATATTGATGCCAAGTTGAGTCTATTTGAGAACTTAGAGCGAGTGAGCGTTTGGGCTCATAATTATGCTCTATCGAAGTTAGGTAATCCTGTGGACAAGACATTATGGTATATGACGCCTCAGACGGTTAACGCATATTATAACCCGTCGAGTAATGAGATTTGCTTTCCTGCGGGAATACTGCAATATCCGTTCTTTGATATGTCGGCAGACGATGCATTTAACTACGGGGCCATTGGTGTGGTTATAGGTCATGAGATGACTCATGGTTTTGATGACCAAGGTTGTCAGTTTGACAAAGACGGTAATATGGCGAACTGGTGGACGGAGCAAGACAAGTTGAACTTTGATGCCCGCACGAAGGTTATGGCAGAGTACTTCAATGGCATAGAGGTTGCTCCTGGTGTACACGCGAACGGTTACTTCACCTTAGGAGAGAACATTGCCGATCATGGCGGTTTGCAAATTGCGTTCCAGGCTTTTGAAGAGAACGAGGCAGCCAAACCAGAGGGAGAACGATTGAAGACGGTTGAGGGATTGACGCCAGAACAGAGGTTCTTCCTTGCATACGCGAATGTATGGGCAGGGAATATCCGTGCGGAAGAGATACTTCAGCGTACGAAGTCGGATCCTCATTCGTTGGGTCGTTGGCGTGTTAACGGAGCATTGCCTCATATTCAGGCATGGTATGACGCATGGGGTGTGACCGAAGAATCGCCGTTGTATCTTGCTCCTGAGAAAAGGGTTAGTATTTGGTAGATGAAAGCGATTGTCTTACACAGTATCGTTCCTGTTCGAAGAGAACCCGCAGAAGAGTCGGAGCAACTTACTCAACTCTTGTTTGCGGAGACTTGCGAGGTATTACGGGAAGAGCCTCGTTGGAAGTATATCCGCAATGACTCGGACGGAGAAGAGGGGTGGGTGGATTTTAAGATGATAAGTCCACTGAGCGAGAAAGAAGCAGAAGAGTATGTGCAGGGTAACTTTGAGGCATTGGTAATGATGCCGATGGCATTTGCCGTGAGTGAAAATAACGGGCAGACTATACCGTTGACAGCAGGTACACGGTTGCCGAATTACTCGGACGGGGTATTTGAATTGCTCGGTGTCCGTTTTCGCATAGATCCTGCGATGGTTAGTCTTCCTATGAAACTCACAGAAGACAGTTTTAAGCAAGTTACTCGTTTCTTTATCAATGTGCCGTACTTGTGGGGTGGAAAGAATGCGTTGGGTATGGATTGCTCGGGTTTCACCTCTGTAGTGATGAGTTTGTTCGGATATCGTTTGCCGCGTAATGCAAGGCAACAGGTATTGTGCGGTAAGGATGTTCCATTTTTGCAGGAAGCACGATGCGGTGATTTAGCATTTTTCGACCATAGGAGCAGGGATGCGGAATTAACGAACATTTCCCATGTAGGTATATTGCTTGGTTCGGAATATATTATTCATTCGTCGGGGCGTGTGAAAGTGGAGCGTATTGATTCGGTCGGTATTGTATCGGCGGAGACAGGTGAACACACGCATGATTTACGGGTTATACGAAGATTAGGGGATTAAGCACGAACGATTGATGATTGTTATAAAAACAGGCTGCCTGAGAACATCAGACAGCCTGTTTTTGTGTATGCTATGAAGCGTATTAGAGTTGTGGACCTGCAGCCACTAATGCTTTACCGTCTTCGTTATTTTCGTATTTGGTAAAGTTCTTGATGAAGCGTGCAGCGAGGTCCTTTGCTTTAACCTCCCACTCTGCTGCATCTTTGTAGGTGTCGCGCGGATCAAGAATAGCGGGGTCTACTCCAGGTAATGCAGTAGGTACTTCGAAGTTAAAGTACGGTATTTTCTTTGTAGGAGCGGAGAGAATATCGCCTCCTAAGATAGCATCGATTATTCCTCGTGTATCGCGGATAGAGATACGCTTTCCGGTTCCATTCCAGCCCGTGTTGACGAGGTATGCCTTTGCTCCTGATTTCTCCATTTTCTTAACCAACTCTTGTGCATATTTGGTAGGATGTAGTTCCAAGAATGCTTGTCCGAAGCAAGCAGAGAACGTAGGAGTAGGTTCGGTGATACCCCGCTCAGTGCCTGCCAGTTTAGCGGTGAAACCACTGAGGAAGTAGTATTTTGTCTGTTCAGGAGTAAGAATAGACACAGGAGGCAGCACTCCGAAAGCATCGGCAGACAAGAAGATTACATTCTTGGCAGCGGGACCAGCAGAGATAGGTTTAACGATTTTCTCTATATGGTTGATAGGATAACTAACGCGGGTATTTTCGGTTACTGTTTTATCAGCGAAGTCGATTTTTCCATCTTTGTCGACAGTGACATTCTCGAGTAGTGCATCGCGGCGTATAGCGTTGTAGATGTCGGGTTCGGATTCCTTATCAAGATTGATGACTTTAGCATAGCATCCGCCTTCGAGATTGAATACGCCTTTGTCGTCCCATCCGTGTTCATCGTCGCCGATAAGCAGACGCTTGGGGTCAGTAGAGAGGGTGGTTTTACCAGTTCCCGAAAGACCGAAGAAGATGGCAGTATTCTTGCCCTGCATATCGGTGTTTGCGGAACAGTGCATGGATGCGATTCCTTTGAGTGGCAGATAGTAGTTCTGCATGGAGAACATACCTTTCTTCATTTCGCCTCCGTACCAAGTGTTGATGATGACTTGTTCGTGGCTTGTGGTATTGAAAGCGACGCAAGTTTCGGAGTTCAGTCCGAGTTCTTTGTAGTTTTCTACTTTTGCTTTGGAAGCGTTGTAGATGACAAAGTTAGGTTCGAAGTTTTCGAGTTCTTCGGCAGTTGGACGGATGAACATATTGGTAACGAAGTGAGCCTGCCATGCTACTTCGACAATGAAGCGGACAGCAAGACGCGTTTCTTTATTTGCGCCGCAGAAAGCATCGACTACGAAGAGTCGTTTGTTGGAAAGTTCTTTCTGTGCGATTTGTTTTACGGCTGCCCAAACCGTTTCGGACATAGGGTGGTTGTCGTTCTTATATTCGTCGGTTGTCCACCAAACATTGTTGTGGCTTTGTGGGTCGTCGACAATGTATTTATCTTTAGGAGAGCGTCCGGTGAAGACACCTGTCATTACATTGACTGCTCCGAGTTCGGTGAGTTGTCCTTTCTCGTAGCCGACCAATCCGGGTTTTGTTTCCTCTTGGAACATCTGCTCGTAGGAAGGATTGTAGATAATCTCGGTGGTACCTGTGATACCATACTGAGTTAAATCGATTTTTTTCATAATAATGTATAGTTTAGTATGTTATTATTCCATTGCCATATTCGCGCAGGTAGAAGTTACCCTTTGCGAACAGCCACTTTTTGAGGC
>CAVHKB010000078.1:0-10484 GCA_963636305.1 Prevotella sp. P5-108 | reverse complement strand
GTACCTGCTGACATTTGGTACGGGTTGCCAAAGTCAAAGAGGTTTTCACCTCCGACAGTGCCTATTTGTTGGAGTACCTGCTGGATATTCTCCTCCGACAAAGAGAACTCGACATTACCTATGATTTTTGCGCCATTGCGTGCGATAATGCGGGGTGGGGCAGATTGGAAATCAATGATAAGGGAGCGTGTGGGGTCTTGTATCTGCTCGGTGGTTATTGTTCCTCCTGCTATCTGTGTATAGCCATTGGAGCGGTTGAACACACGGAAAGAGGTTGTATTGTTTTGGGTAAGTATGTCGAGGAACTCGCTACTCAAAATGCCCATCAATAGATAGTCGGTGTCGCTATCGTGGGTTGTGTCGGAAAGCACGATTTGCGCTGTAGTTGATGTGCTTGAACAGATTGCATACAAGTAGAACGCTTTTTCTGACGGTTCGGTATCTGTAGCGTTGTAGAGGATAGAATTGTCGTTTTCGTCAGTTGTTATGTCTATTTCATTGATGTCCCATCGTCCGCCATTGCTGTACTTGATATATGGCTCTTGTGTATGTTGTATGTAACCAGCAGATATGTGTAAGTGTTTGAAATGATTTACCTGCATGACAGAGTCATCTACTTGCTGACTGATGATATTTCCATTGACACAATAGATGGCACTTGTGAAAGCAAATTGGTTCTTTTCTACGCCTACCAATAGGAACTCTGCTGCGAGACTGTCTAACATATCCCTCATCTCTTGTGCGTCGTGCCAACCCCTGCGTGACAAGTTGAGCGAGCGTTGTTCAAGTCCACGAATATCATTTGTCTGGTCAGCAATGACGGACTCTATTGCCGCAATTTTGCCCTCTATTCTTGAAGAGGCAAGTTTGAACTCTACATTGTCGGGTTGGGTGAGTGAGTGCGAGAATGATGTTACTCTGCTTGCAAAAAGGCTTGGACTATTGTAGGCAATGTCGCCATTGGCATCCTTTTTTATCTCTCCGAACAGTTCTGAATGAACAGCAATGCGCTGCCCCAAACACAGAGTCTGGTTGGCAAAGAAAAGAGGTTCGCTCTTACATTTGATTTCAGGGCGGGTGTCTTCAATAGCGAGCAGTTCGTTGTATGCTGCTTGTGCAAGTTCCTCCTGCGCACGGGTGATGTAGGCTTGTGGCATAATCATGTGAAATATAGCAAACATATCACCCTCGTAGGTTTCTGTCTTTTCTCGTGGTACGAAGTTACCAAATGGCAATGAAACACCATCGTCACCTCCCTCCTCCGGTACGATTGTCAGTCGCCATTGCATAACAGTTTGACCTTTTGTTTCCACCTGTTTGATACTATGTTTGACTTCGAACTCACGACCATTGAGGTAACCGCTTTCGAATATGACGGATAGTGTTTCGTTGGGTTCTATTTGCAACGGGAGCAATCCCTCTGTCACCATATCGTCATAACTCATCAATGAAATGCCGTCTGCTTTGATAGCCGCAGCCGTGATGGTGTATATGGGGTTGTCAGTACCGCTATGGGTTACGCCTATTACACGAAAATGGCAGCGCGGGTAGATGTCGTCGAACTGTTTGGTCGTTTCTATGCCAGACTTGACGGCGGTATTAGTGAGCGCACCCGTCAAGTCAGTGGTTATTTGTACTTTGTCGCCGTTGCGGTTTGTAACGGTGTATGTCGTGTTAGGAGCAAGCCGTAACTGCTTACCATAGGACACATACATATCGTTTCCGTTGATTGTTTGCAAAGCCTGTGAGCGCGTTATATTGCGGTCAGAACCAAACGGTATGATTTTCTGTGCTATGTCTGACCATTCCTGTGAGTATTCGCATGAGAGCAAGCCGCGACTTTCATACGGTTGCAGGCTGTTGCCTGTGTCCTTGAATTGGTCGGAAAGGACAATGGTATCATTACACTCGCATTTGCATAGGTGTAGTTGCACCTGTGTCGGACTTTCTTGTGTCAGCCACCACTCAATCTCATAAGTTTCGGCAATCTGTGTGAGTACATCGCTGATGTTTTGACCACTGAAAGAGAATGTTTCCAATGCAGTGTTCTCCAGCATATCGTCAGCAATAGTCAGGTTATGGAGTATGTATGAGTACAATAGTTGCGGTTGGTCGCTATTGAGACGATTAGCCGCACCTTTGATAGAGGCAAGCACTATCTCTGCCAACTCTGCGAGAGTACCGTTCATATTGATTTCTGGTTCGGGCGTTATGTCAAGGTACGCGCCCTCGTTGTCGGGGTCTGCCACTTGCAGGTAGCGGAAACAGATATGTTTGTCAAGCATATTAGCCACGCTGACGAATTTCATCTCATATTGGTAGTACGAGCCTTTGGCGGTGGGTCGATACTCTTCTTTGAGGAAAAAGAGTTGGTTGTCGTACCATATATAGGCAAAGGCTTGAAACACATACTGCTCTAATAACTTGAACGACAATTTTACATAGTCATCGTTCATTACAGTTGCAGAGCGTTCGCAAGAGTCGGTGACGGGGAAATCACCGTTTGCGTCTGCTGTGTTAATGTACCGCTCACGCACGATGGTGTTATTGACGATGGTGTAGGTGGGCTTGTAGATTGATGTGGAAGATAATGCAGGTGTCATTGTTCGAGTGTTCTATTGTTAGGATTAGGTTCTGTGAATTTTATGGAAATAGTGGCATTTCCTGATAGATTAAAGTCTGTGTATTTGTCAATACTTGAATACACAAGTCTATAGGTTGTTTCTATCTCCGGTATGGTCAATTCATTTACTCCAGTGTTATTGATACCTGCTATAAGTGTAGAAACAAGGTTTTCGACACTTCGGCGGAGGTCAATGATAGAATAGCCACCTCGTATATAGAAAAGCAGTGAAAAGTCTTGTTTTGCATATCTCCGTGCCGTTTTTTGCGATAACACCATAGAGCCGTGAATATAAGCATTCTCGTTTGTAATCAATGCTTTCATTGGACGCGGCTTCATCAATGTGTTAATAGTCCCCTCTAATGGCGTTAAGCCATATTCGGCTATGTCTTTGCCGTTAAGTCTCATCAATGGTATAGTCATATTATTCAATTTAATTGGTGAATTATTGCCTGTTTTTTTCTCTATATAAGTGATACGATTCTGTTCAAGGTTGTTTATAATCGGTCGGTGTTTTGTTCAATAGTCCGCAATCGAACGGTGTCCTCTTTGATACTGTCAACCGCTTCGGCTATCATTCGTGTTTGGTCGAGTATGTTCTGCTGTATTGTCACTCCAATATCAACATTGGAAGCCATATTTTGAATAGATGCAAGACGCAGACGGTCATTGTTCGTTATATCCTCTAACATTGTCTGCATAATCTGTGCAGAGGAAACCACATTTGCACCCTCTATTTGTAGAGCGGTGAAACGAGCGTTGAGTTCGTCGGCAGTGTCTTGACTCATACTTTGAAAACCACCGCTGGAACCGGTTGTATCATCGCTATCATCGAAGAGGTTCAAACCATAGTTGTCGGCATATTTGCTTTTGGCTTCATTGAGATAGGCTGAATAGTCATCATACATACTATCCAAATTCCCGAATATGAGGTCGAATGCTCTTTCAACTGCTGCATCTGTGTCGCTACCATCTTTGACGGCGTTTTCCACATAGTCGTTTGCCTGCTGCAATATCGGAGCGATGGTGGCTGCGTAGGCGATGTCCTCTATCCATTGTTCTACCGAACTTTCCAATGAATCGGTGAAGTTATCAAGGGCATCCTCTCCGTTCTTGAACGCATCTACGAAAGCATCTTGTATGGCACTGCCCACACCTCCGAACAAGTCCTCATAATAGCCGAGTGCTTGTTCCAAACTCTCGTTGTAAGCATTCTGGTTATTACGCAACTTTTGCAGTAGCAGTTTTTGGTCAGAAGTCAGTTTGTCATCGTAAGCAGATAAGAATGCATCAAGTTCGTCCACATTGACTGTGCCATCGGAGTTGAATACATCCGGTGCAAGGTCTTTGAGTGACGCATATTCGTCTTTTTTAAGTTTGTAGTCTTTTGTCTTGACTTGTAGAGCCTCTAAAGAGGTATAGCCATTTTCTATTGCCTTTAAGTATTGCTCAAGATTGTCCTGATTCCAAGTGTTGAAACCGCCTACGAGTGTTTCGAGAGTTGTTCCTTTATACTCTTTAAGAGCCTCGTTATATTTGTGTAGTGCTACGGCTGCACCAATGATACCTTCTGGAGAACCAATGGCTGCTATTATAGTTGTTAGTGCGGTACTACTCTGTCCTCTTTTATCAAGCAGGTCGAATAAGTCGTCGAATTTGACACTTGATTGGTCTAATCCGCCCATAAAAGAGTCCCATTCGCTATTGACATATTTGAGTGTAGTGAGAGCCGCTGTCAGTTCGCCCCTGTTATTTTTGCCGAATATAGAATTGCCATTAGCATTCAACATACGCGAATAGCGCAAGTTGAGTAATGCCAACTCTAATTCGTTTGCCACACCTCTATATTCCGACATTACGGACATATCGTTCATAATAGCGGAGGAAAGTTGCCCGATAGCATCCGTTACACCTGCTACGATTGCACCTATCCACCCGCCTGTAGCAGCCCCTTGACCTGCTGCTGCAAAGTTCTGGAATATACCTCCTAATACTTCTGCCATCTGTGTTGTTGCAGGGTCGGTACTTGTGGCGGCAAATGCTTGCATGGCTTGGTTGATTTGCGTTATCACCTGCGACAATACCCCCGCAAACTGACCAATCCCATCCGCAGAGAATAGGTTTGACAATTTTTCTTTGAATGCAGTGAGTGGCTTTGTACCTTTCTGTACATCATTACCTATCTGTGTAAAGAAATTACTTACCGTTTCAGACAGACTGCCTCCAAGAAAATCCTGTATGGAGGAAGTTTGGTCCTCTAACTCATTGAGTAAGGACATTACTACATCTGCATTGCTTTGTAGCGTTTGCATTTTCTCGTCTGTCAATCCGAGATAGGACTGAACAAATGAACTTTCTTCGCTGTTTAGGCTCTCTCTCTTGACCAACTTCCGCAATGACTTAATGACCTTTGTGATGCCATCTATTGCTCCAGAGGATAGTTTTTTCGACAGTGTGCCATCTAATCCGAACAATTCATTCTTGATAACCTCTGCCAATGAACGGCTTCGCTCCTGATAGTCTTTTTCAATAGCGTCGAGCATTCTCGCACGCAACTGTTCGTCCTGTAAGTTTTGTGCTTTGGTTCGTGCAATGTTGTAGTCGTTATCGAGTTGCTGTTTCTGTTCCTCGTAAGTGAGGTAGTTCGTGAGCATATCAGCGAGCATATCGTAGTCCTCATTCTCAAAGGTCTTGCGCTGCTGTCTTACTTTCTCTGCTGTCTGTTGGTCGATTAGCACTACTTTCTCGGACATCTCCTGCAAAGTGGTAATAAGACTGTCGGCGTTAACCTTAATGCCTTTTGCGGACATAGCGTTGATATACTCGGATATGGCATTGCTTTTGTCTTCATCGGTTGAACCTTTGGCATTGTATGCCAAAAAGGTACTATATAACTGTGGGTCAGTGTGCGCTCCTAACTCTGTTTCTTTGGTCTGCCTTGCTTCCTCCTCGATTTGCTCTATGATTTTGTTACGCAATGCCTCCTGCTTGGCGAGTTTCTCGTTCCAATCCTGTTCCAAGTTGATTGCCCGCTCCAACTCGCTTGTCTCAAAATCGTATTGCAGGTTAATGGTTTCTTGTTCGATATTGCGTTTCCATTCCGCAAACTGACGGTCGAGTGCTTCCGTGTCAATGATGAGTTGCAGTTCGGCATTATTGCGTTTGATTTTGAACTCTTTGCTTGTGCGCCCCTCATTAGCCTTACGATAGGCTGCTTCCTCTTGATTTATCTCCCGAATAGTCTGCCAATATGCTGCCTCCCGTTTCACACGCTCTGCTTGTATGGACGAATTGAGGATACGCTGACGCTCATTTTCTGCTTTCAGTGTTTCTTCGTTGACCTCCTCCAACATCTGTTTTGTTTGCGTGGTGGTAGATGCGGACAAACTTTGTATTTGATTGTCTGTCTCTTGGATACTATTCTGCAATCCCTTAATGACAGGTTGCAATAGATTATACTCTCCTCCGAGCAAGGACGGGCTTTCACTCGCTGCCTGCTCAAAAGTAACGCCTAAATCAATACGCCATTTATTAAGCGGGTTGTTCTCCCATTCCTCTTTGGCTTTAGCAACTGCCTCATCGGCTCTTGCTTGTATATCATCCAACTGCTTTTGCAGGGTCTCTTTGTCGGTAGTGAATTTGGCAATTTTCACATCAACAGGTTGGGCATCGAACAGGGCTTGTTCCCGTAGTTGAAGCATATCTTGATACTCTTTTTTGAGTTGCTTCAACACTTTGCGCTCCGTATCCAACTTATTTGAGACAGTCATCATAGACGCACCGCTATTGGGCATCTTGGATAGTTCGCTCAACTGTTGCTCGTAATTGCTTATGGCTTTTTCGCTCTTGGTTATCTCGTTGGCTTTTTGCGCGAACTCCATATCATCGATAGTGGCGGCAACATTCTTTTGCGCATCGGCAAGTTTCATAGTGGCAATCTCCTCTTGTGAGAACTGCTTTGTGAGTGCAGGCATAATGCTTTGTAGTGTACGATATGCTTTTGCTTTCTCATATATTGTTGCCGTTTCGGACTGAATAGTGGCAATCGCCTGGTCTGCGTCGCTCTTTACCTGGTCGAGATACTCTTTGTTCTGTGAGTTGAGTTTATTCACTTGTTCCTGCGCCCGTGCTTGCGTGTTGAGTGCTTTGCTCACCGCATAAACAGAAGCACACAGCGCGACCAACCCTGCTGTGACAAGTACGGCGGGATTCGTGAGCATCGCTGACGTATTTTTCAAGAGAGCCTGTGTGTTGAGTTTGATAGTTTTGGTAAAGAACGCTTTGCGAGCGGCTGCCATTGCATCCGAGTTGGATAGTGTGATATTTGCACCTGCTGCAAGCGTCTTTTCGAGTACTGCTGCCTTGAGCATTGCCGTATGTGCTTTTTCAACGGCAGATACCACCACCAATGCTGCGCGGTATGTGCCATAAGTACCTGCAACCGCAAGCACCGCCTTACCAACTTTTTCGTAGTTCTCCACAAGATTAGATACTCCGGACAGAGCCATGTTGATGAACCCTTCCGATTTCTGCCCAATCTCGTTGAACATCATATCTATACCATCTTGGATATTGCCTATTTGCCCGGTTATCGATTTGGACTGCTTATCCATAAGTCCGCCGAACTTACTCCCCTCATCTGTGAGTGACAGAATAGCCTTTTGGAATTCCGCTGCACCGACTTTGCCTGTTGAGACAAGGTCGGATACCTCATCTTTAGCGACCCCCATAGTATCGGCAAGGGCTTCCATTAGAGGTACACCACGCCCTTGAAACTGACGGAGGTCTTGGGTAAACATACGCCCTTGCACCATTGTTGTACCATAGAGATAGACAAGGTCGTTGAGCGGCACGGATAGTCCTGCGGCTATATCTCCTAACCTGACGAGCGTATCATTGACATCGTCAGCGGAAATACCATACGCAAGCAATTGTTTTGCGCCCTGTGCAATCCCCTTTAGGTCGAATGGCGTTTTTGCTGCCGTATTGATAAGTTGCGACATTAACTTGTTCGCCTTTTCTCCGTCCCCCAACATTGTACCGAAAGCGATTTCTAGCTGCTGGAATTCGCCACGCACATTCATAATCTGCTTGCCGAGTTCTTTGAGTGTAGCCACGCTTGCCACCCCGCCTGCAACACCGACAAGGGTAGATTTTAACCTATTGAGTGTTTGGTCAAGTTCGTTACCTGATTGCTCTGCTTGCTGCGACATTCGACTGAAGCCCTGTCGCATCTGTTCCAAAGAAGCAAGCATCTGTTTATTGTCTTGTGTAACGACAAAATGTAATGCTCCGTCTGCCATAGTTTGTATTGTTTTAATGGTTATTTGCCCTTGATGAGGCGTTGTATCTCTTGGAGGTTTTGCGGATTGCGTGCGTCGATATAAACGCCATCGGTACTGATATGTGCTTTGACCGCTTCTTCTTTGGTGAGGTACACACTCTGTATGCTGTCGGCAAGCAACATATTGAGATTGACAGAGGATAAACCCCACAGCACATAGCCCAATTCCCAACCGTAACGCTCACACGCGGCATCAAGTATTGAGCCGTAAACGGAACGCCCTCCAAAGGTCATAGACCCGCCTTTTTGCTTTTTGTAGTTGTATATCTTTTCGCGTGTCTTACGCTCCTTGTCCAAGCCGAAATATCTGATGAATTTTTCCTGCCGTCCGTCCCACGACAAGATAGCCACAATAAGTGTTGCAATATCACTTGCAGCAAGTATCTCCAACTCTTTGCATCGGACTTGCAATTTGTTCTCCTGCAAAACATCGCTTCGTCTGGCAAAGGTATGCAAACTGATGATACGCAACACGAGGTCGCGCTGGTCTGTGCACACTCGCAGTATTTCGGCTTGCTTGTCAATCAAAAGCATATTTTGTTTGAATTGCAACTCTTGTAACAGTTGCCCTGCAAGCAGGTTCACACCTAACGATGGCTGATAGAGGTAGTATAATCGTCCCTCTCCGATGGTAAACGGGATAGGTTTGTCAATGAGGGCATCTGTCACCTCGTTGTGAATATGTGTATCTTTCTCGGACATGATATTGTTGTATAGTTTATATATTTGTTCTATCCCTTATGCAGTTCGTCAATGGTGTATGTTTTAGTATTCATAGCGTGTATATACAAAAAAACGACCACTCAAATACTGAATGGTCGTTGGTAAAATCAAGTGCCTTATTTAGTACACTCGTCTTGTCTCGTCTTGTTTGAATTTATACATTCCTGTTTCAAAGGAAATTCTTCCAAGAACAATCCACTTGTTGAGATTGTTATTCTCTGCCCATAAGGTACATTTACGCTGTATTTGATACGGATAGGTGATGTTCATATTAGGCAAAGAACGCCACATTTTATCGGGAATCAATGCTTCATTGGCAAACCTATCTGCTTCAGTATCTAATGCCTTTGCCTCAATCTCATAATCTTCAACACGCACATACATTCCCGTACGAGGGTGCAAGAATATATGCCCGAGTTCATGCATAATAGTAAAGGCGAAATTATCAATCCTGTTGTATCTCAGCGACACAACAATCATAGGTGTATTCCCCTCCCAATAAGAGAAACCATCAACAGAAGCCTTATCTACTTTCTCCACAACGGAAAATCCTATTCCATATTGGTTGAGCAGCACCTTTGTCCGACTGATAGTGTCCGCATTTTCGTGGAGTATCTTCGTTAATTTTGATTTTAACTCGTCTTGGTTTTGACTATCATACACACAGCATGGTTTGTCCTGCCGTGCTTGCATTTGTGCCAATACTATCCAAGTCATCAGCATACGGGCATCCAATCCTGTTTTTGTTGATTTCTTGAATAACCCATTTGCATAATACTGCAAGTTTGCGGGTGGGGGTAAGATAGTCTGCAGGAACGCCGCTATTTGTTGATAGGAAGCGGTCATCAGTTCTTCGCACTTACGTTTTATAATCAATCTCCATTCGATTACCTTATCGTACGCCATGACTATATTGTACGCCTCCTGCTCCTTAATTGCACGTTCTTGCAAAGCAAGCACATTGCAATCATATTGTGCTTGCATATTCAACCAAGTAGTGGCTTTAACACCCAATAGTTTTTCCAATTGCATTGCAATCTCTGGAGTTACCTTGCGTTTCCCTTTTAACAATTCATTCAAATGAGATGGTTGCATACCCATCTCTTTCGCGAAATCCTTTTGCGAATAATTCTTGTCGGCAATCATATCCTTGATGGTGTTACCAACAGGTACTGCAACCCCAAATACGGGTATATTATTTCTTGTTTCCATAATGCGTACTATCTAATTCTAATACAATAATCTCTATACCATTGTTTAGTTCTTTGAAAAGTATTCTTTCCACTCTGTTATTTGCAATACGAACACTACTTATAGGCTCTTTGGCGTGCTTTAGTTGCTCATAATGAAGAAAACTATATTTGCTGAGTTCTCTCGTATTTTCCACAGAGTAGAATATCTGAAAGACTCTTACCAAATTCGTGTAAAATAACTTATTTCTTGCATACTTCTTATACTTATTCCCCGCTGCTTTACAGTCTAAAAGAAACAATTCTAAATCCTCATCTTGAAATGAATAATTCATATTACCTTCAAATTTCGCTGCAAAGGTACAAACAAATTCCCCAATATGGTAATTTATTAGCAAAAAAATGCACTTTTTTGACCATTCAGTATTTCAAAGAACGCTTTCTAAACCCACCGAATTCGAGGGATTTATGTTTTGTTAGTCTATAACATCTTTGTTTTCATACGCTTATGTCTTGTCGATTGTTGTTTATCCCAACTCGAAGTCCCGGCAGGGCAGTTTGTTGGGTTTCACTTTTTCTGTTTTCTGTTCACACTGTCCGTCTG
>CAVHKB010000077.1:0-10515 GCA_963636305.1 Prevotella sp. P5-108 | reverse complement strand
GGCCACTGCCCAAAGGGACAGCAGGGGGATAAAAAGAAGACGCTTCATATTCTATTTTCGATGCTTGCTCACCCGTAGGTGACCCGTATGTCACCCGTAAGTGGAGTGTATCTAAACTTCCAAACTCCTCAACCTGTCTTGTCCTAAATTAGGTTGACTATTTTGGATGGTATGTCGGAGTTAAGTTGACTCGGTGTTAAACTTAATCCGAAGAGAGGTTGACTATTCCTTTCGGAAGAGGGGTTTTTATCGTTTAGTTGCCCGCGGGCAACTAAACGATAAAAGATTTCCTTTTTTTTGCCTACCTGCTCATCGTGTACATATTTTGCGTGCAAAGGTACATATCTTTTTGCACACTGCCAATCATTATCTTACATTGCCATTTCTTTAATCGCATTTTCACGATAACTATGCCGACATTTTCGTATCTACTTTATTATCCTCCAAAGACATGAAAAATTATCCCAAATATAAGGGCAAATACTGTGGGTTGTCGGGAGCGGACGCTACGCGTATGGTCATTAATTGTCGTAAAAACAGAAGCAGACAACAGTAATACTGCGAAGGGATATGGCAGCAAAAGACTTGTCATTCTGATGCGGTTGTCCTGGTTATTGCGACTTACTTTTGCGTGTGTGCTTAAAAAGCAGTACCTTTGCGGACAGAAGAAACGGAAAACAAATGAAGAAAGTTGTATTTCTAACCGGTGCGACCGGCACGATGGGATACGCGGGTATGCAGGAGATACTGCACTCCCCCGAGCGATACAGGCTGCGCAGTACCGCGAAGCCGAGGAGGAAGAAGAAAGCAACCACTGGAGTCACCGCCTTATCAATGACACTAAGGACTTTCTCAAGGAGAAGTGGCACCAGATAAGCCACCATGGAAAGAATACTCCCCCAAAGGGGGAATCTGCTCATATACCAAACAAGCAACCTACGGACAAAGAATAAGAAAGGTTGTTATTGTAACTCCTCGTCCATATAGTTTTCTCTGAAAGTCTCCAGGTCTTTTTTTGAGAATAACGATAACAATTCGTGCTCATGCTTGTTTATAAACTGGTTGTCGTAAATACCGGTTATAAATCCGAACGCTAAAAGGAATGACCATTTAAGTGCTTTCCACAGGCAGTACAGCATGCCTATACCGAATATAGCATCAAACCATCCGCTCCAACTTTCAGGGTCTAAATCAAAAAGATCGAAGACGATGTATGCTATGACCAAGAATGCAAGTGTTGCGCCTACCAACGCCGCAACAACAGACAGGAATGCTGATAGTATATGTTTTTGTTTGAGTGCAGGATAATCATTCCGCGATTTGAGCCAAATAGCGATTTCTCTCATTTTTACTTTCTCTGCCTTATCCTGTTCGTCTAATTCTTGAAGACTTTTAGCTACATCATCGCCTGTATCGTTTTGGTTATCGGGGTTGTCTACGTAGAAAGTGGCTCCACAATAAAGACAGCGGTACCGGTCTTTTGAAACCCGTGTGCATTTATCACCGCCACATTCAGGACAGATGTATGTGATGTCGTTCTGATTATTAGAAGTATTCATAATTATTATTATTAATGAGTGATATTAATTCTGTGTTCCATTAATTCTTATTATACTCAATTGAGCAAATCTTGTATTTCTGACAGGTCGTCAGACACATACAACACATCCACTTGAGATGTATCATCGTCATACTCATTGAGTTCAACCAAAGAGTAGTAAGTAAATGTGTTATCTCCCTTTTTGACATTGACCTCGTATGTTACATAGTATCCCCAATAGTCGGTGTCTGCCCAGTCGTCGCTAAGTTTCCAATCCAACATTCTTGTATTATGAACCTTTTTCATATCCGTTGTTTGCACTCCGAGCAATTCGGAAACGTCGTCCAGATAAGCCAATAATAAAATTTCTCCGATATCGGAGTTTGATTTCTTCCGCGTTTCATCGTACACCAGACACAACACATCGTTGTCTTCTGCATGGTCAGGAGCCAAGACGCCACAAGAGGCAAGACCGGTTATGCACAACAGGCATAAAACGGCATTGAGAATTTTTGCTTTCATAACAATTTTATTTATCAAGTAAGTTTTACATACAGCCATACCCACACAAACAGACATAGAAAAAGCGCAGATTCTGACTTGCATGTTTTACAAATCAAAATCCGCGCTTTCATATTGCGGTCAAACAAAAAGAACCTACACCGGTATGACTATGCCCCTTGTATCCCTATATACAGACACAATGCGACTATGCATCACATACCATAGACACCCATTGATACTTTTTGATTTTGACCTTAATGCTGAAAAGTTGCGAAGTTTTCGATTTGTCAAACGCAAAGCGTCAATAAACGCTACTCTAATATGTCCCATCTACCCAGAAACAGGCGTGTGTACCCACTCTGTGCAGATTTGAGTGCAAAATTGTAATAAATATTTCAAACGTGCAAGTGCCTTGTTGAAAAAATCTGCATATATTTGTTTTTTGTCTATTGGCGTGTGTACAAGAAGAGGTTTGGAGTATGGAGATGCAGCGGTGAACCTATACAATAAAAACAACACCTCCTGTCTCTTTCGCGAAAGAGACAGGAGGCTTGTATGTTGCAGCGAGTGAGGTTCATGACTCCTCTCTGCGCCGATTGATCTTGGAAGTATATTAAGTTGATCTCAGGAAGATATTAGATTAATCTCGGTAGCAAACGGCTACCCCGCTTTCCTATTATCATTTGTAAACAAGATTTGTGCGTTAGCCTTTGTAGGCGCTCCACTCTTGGCTGAAAACATAGCCGTACATTGTTTTGTAGCGGTCCTGCTTTTTGAAAGCCGATAAATCTTGTTGCATTTTTGATGCATCCTGCATCCGTTTGCGAGTAGATTTAACTACTGCTGAGAATTTTGTCTGCTGCGCCACTTGGGACTCGGTTGCAGGCTTGTTCTCTTCATCTTCACGAACACTCGTAAAGCGGCGATTGGTTGACCGTAGGCGCTTGTAGATTGTTTGCGTGTTCGCCTTTGATACTTTCCCCCTGATATAATCAACGGGGTCTAAAAACTTAACTATACCCATAACTTATGCAAGTTTTAGCATTTCCTGCGCTATCATATAGCCTCGGAGCGTGCGGTAAGTACTCTGTGCTTTGAAAGCAGTCTGATAGGCTGCAATCTCGGCGGGTGTTAATTGTTTTACACTTGCAACTGCACTTCGCATTTTATTGCGTTGCGCTGTCTGCGCCGCTGTCGGTGCAGACACATTAGGGTTACAAATGGCACTTGTGAATCTTTTGCCATACATCTTTTTGTAGATGATCCGGCTGTGGCGGCATATTTTGCCGCGGAAGTCCTGAAAGGGGACTTCTAAACTAAAAGTTGCCATAAATACTTAATACATTATTTTAATAAATTCATGCTCCTTTACCGCGAGCACCTTCGTTTTGCCTTTTCAAGAACGTTCAAGGGATAGATATATCCGGTGTTGTCTGCTTGCAAGCATCCCTCTGTCTTGAAAAGCGGTACAAAGGTACGACTATTTTTTGAAACATGCAAATAATTTATCATTTTCTTGCATTTTTCTTAAAATACGTTATATTAAAATAATAAGGTTTTAAGCCCTACGAAACCGCCTGAATAATGTATGATAGTACAAGGGGCGGCAATGCGGCATCTTAACAATCGTGTATTTGGGGTGGCTGGCAGTCGGGAGGTAGTTCCTTCGTAGTTCCTTCGTAGTTCTATCGTAGTTCCTTCGTAGATGGTAGTTCTTGATCAACGGAAAGCAGATATTAACAAAAGGAAAGTTCGAGCGTTTGTTGCGGAAATCAGTTTTTGAGCGGAAGAGTTTTTGTATTTCATAAGAAACAATATGTCTTCAGAATGTACCCTTGGTATGATAAAAGTGTATTTTTTACATATTTATTTGTGTGTTTAAGATATTTGTTGTAATTTTGCAACAAGACAAGTCTACGCCGGAGGGAGTATGTTCTCTATAAGGGGTGGACCAGACATATTGAATAGCGTTTATTGACGCTTTGCGTTTGACAAATCGAAAACTTCGCAACTTTTCAAATTTAAGGTCAAAATCAAAGTAAATCAATAGATGCCTATGGATGTGGCTTTTTAGTCGCATTGTGTTTCCGTATATCGGTGCAATGTGCAAGTCATATCGGCGTAGGTTTCCTGTTGTTTATTTGACCTTAAAGGCAATGCGAAGGCCTCGATTTGTGGATAAGCAACTCGAGGTCTGCGCTTTTTGAGTGTCTATGTATAAATAAACTAATCCAAGCAACCGAGTCGCAAAGACTCACAAAAATGTTATTTTTATGGAAAACGTTAAATTTACAGTTGCCAACCTCCAAGGGGAGAAAAAGAGTCTGTTAAACAACACACCTCAAGACAAATTAGTTGAAAAATTCGGAGACGGTCATTCAACAGAGTTTTCAATCCAAGACGACATTCTCACCATCCGCACAACCAAAAAGACTTTTACCGCCCCCGTTGATGATGTGGTTGTTACCTACGTAGTCAACAACACCGCACCTAACTACACATTCAAAAATATTAAGGGGGGGGGTAAAATATCATTCTGCCGTCTGACGACCTATTTGGATCCGGATGATATTGTGAAGATAGAGGCTATTATTGAGCAGATGCCCGGATATAAAGGAAGGCACAAGGCAGACAAAGCAATGTATCTTATATGTATAGCGATGCTTGTGGTCGGAATAATTATATATTTATGTTAGGATGCAGGTCGCAGACAGATCTGTAAACAGAAACCGATACCAACAAGATTTCCAACATAGACGACGAAAACTGCATACTTTGATTATTTATTGCGATAAAAAACAAATAAGAAATGGCAACATTACTACCGATTTATTGGGAACAAAAGTCTGCAGACTCATTTGTCTATAAGTTTCCCAATGACAACATTACCATGGGAAGCGTGCTGACAGTGAACGACAGTCAGGAGGCTTACTTCTACAAAAACGGAACTCTCTATGACAAGTTCGAGGCAGGACGGTATGTCCTATCATCCGCCAATCTGCCCCTATTGCAGCGGATAGTGAACAGCGTGTCAGGAGGGGAGACGACTTTTAAGACAAACGTGCTATTTGTCAGCAAGTTGGCAAAACGCAACATTTTATGGGGAGCAGGCGGAATGCGTATCATCGATCCGTATTTCGAGATCCCTATCAAAGTATCCGCACGCGGGCAGTACGGTATTCAGATAAAGGACGGCGCTCTGTTTATCCTGAAGTTTGTGGGTACGCAGGCAGGAGCGAGCAAAGATCTGATCTATGAACAATTCCGTGCCGATGTTGTGGAAGCGACGAAAGTTACGATTGCGCGCTTTATGAAAGAAAAAGGTATCAACATCAACGAATTGGGTACCGAATACAAGAATCTGAGCGCCGCCGTGTCCACTGAACTGCGAAACACGTTTAACGAATACGGTATAGAACTGCTGAACTACAACATAGAGGATATTTCCTTCAATGAGAACGATCCAGGCTACAAGACCGTCATGGAGGGCATAGCAGAGCGGTCGAGACTGAACAAGTTGGGTGTGAACTATGTACAGCAAAAGCAGTTGGATATCAGCCAGACGATGGCAGGTAACCAAGGTGCCGGCGTGTTTATGGGCGCCGGTATGGGTTTAGGCGTAGGTCAGCAAATGGGGCAACAAGTAGGACAAATGTTCAGTCAGACGATGCAAAACAATCCCGCCACACAAGCCCAGACACCCCCGCCACCTGTTCTGCCATCGTTCTATATAGCCCAAGACGGTCAGACGACAGGTCCGTTCAGTCTGGATGTTGTACGCAAGATGGTCGCCGAAGGAAAAGTGGTCGCCACAACATACGTATATAAGGTAGGCGGTACAGCATGGGTTGCGGCGACCCAAGAACCGGAGATTGCCCAAATGTTCTCCATGATTCCCCCACCCCCACCACAAATGTAACTATTAAAAACGAGTATTATGAAAAATAAACTTGCTTTTGCCTGCCTGTTCATAGTGTGCAGTGCGGCAATAACAGGATTGTGCTATTTGGTTTTCAGGCAATTTTCGGTTGCCATGATTTGCTGTACACTCAGCGGGGCGGTATTCTTCGGACTGCTGTTTGCCAAGATATTCCTACTATCTTCACAAGACGATCTAAGTATAAAGAATGTAGTTGCCGTCAATGCGATGACCGTAGCAATGCTGCTCTTTTTTCTATGGACAGTGATATATGTTTTCGCTTTGGGAGACTATACTGATGCAAAACGTGATTTAACAACGTTGTATATCGGCTATCTGGTGTTGTTTGTTCTTGCACTGCTCTACTGCTTTATGGCACGGCACAGCGCAAGCACGGCGGAAGCCAACAATGCTGCTATGCAACCCTGTCTGTCGGGCAAAGCCGATTTGCTGGCACTATTGCAAAAGACCCTTGTACAGTTGACCAATGCAGAAGGAGACATCCGGTCCGCGAACCAGAAGAAATTGTCGGAGGTGGTTCTGCTGGTAAAAAGTATGCCTGCCAGCGTGTTTGAAAACGCGCAAAACGCATCTCTTCTGACAGAAAAGACAAATGCGGTTTCAGAATCCCTGACCAACGCAGAGGACGACGCTACCACAGAGGCCATCACCAAACTATTACAAACCATAAAAACGATACGATAGATGGAAAGTACGCTCAAATGTCCGGAATGCGGCGGTTCGAAATGTACGCAGGTGTCGAAGGACAAATACCGTTGTCTCTACTGCGGAATGACGTTTAGCGCAGGAGGTACTATCCCGAAAGAGACAGCCGTTGTTCCCAAATCAGACGTTACACCAGAAATAGTGGAAACGGAAGAAACCCGCCAACCGCAAAGGATAAAGATACATGACCGCAGCCGTATAGTAGCCATTCTCCTTGCATTCTTTTTAGGCGATGTGGGAGGACAGTTCTTCTACTTGGGTTCACCCGTAAAAGGCGTACTCTGTATTCTGTTCTGCTGGACATGGATCCCCGCCATCATAAGTGCCATACATGGTATTCTGCTGATTATTATGGGTGAGGAAGATTTCGACGAGGCGTATAACTACTACCAACCCGAATAGAAAACGAATTAACAGACATTATTTAGTTATGAAAAGATCACATGTACATTTAATTGCGCTTGCCGTAGTGGCGAGTATGACATTGGCTTCGTGCGGGAACTCCACAGATGCTATGATTGACAAGTATGAGAAAGCCCTCAAAAACGGCGATGAGACCAAAGCACTGCAAATTGCAGATAAACTTGATGAACGCTCGGACGAACTGAGCGAGGAACAACTGGAGCGTTTCATGGAGATAACTTTTGAGTATATCGGCAGCGCATTGGACGAATGGGAAGAATAGACATTTTATCCGTCTATCCAAGATGAAGTAATTGAACTATAGTTACAAATGTTGAATTATATACCAATGAAAAAAGAAAGCATATTATTGGCCATAGAGGCTGTAAGACAAAGCGTTCAGGAGGATACACATATTTATCTCTATCCTTCCATTCCTGAGGAAGTGCTAAGGAATCACAAGAAAAGTTACCTGGATTTGGAGTCGGATGAGGAAGTACTCTGTTTGGTGAACAAAGGGAACAAATACATCTCGATGGGTTTTTCAGGCTTCTGCATCACAGACAAGCGGCTTATCGCACGCGTTGAAAACGGAAGTATTCTGAGGTTAGCGTCATTCACCCGCGAGACGATTTCCATACCTTGGGAAGAAATAGGCACTATGGAGGCTGTGGAGAATTTCAACAACACGGTGCGTATTATTGTGAACGGGCAATATATAGGGTTGTTCTATCCGAATGAAACCTTTACAGAATTGAAACGCAATCACCATAAATTTGAGATAGTCAAAGCACTATTCCATGAGATGACCCGACTCTCCGCCGCCGAAGAGACTCCGACCGTGGTGAACTATGATTGGGCGAAACGCTACAAGAAATCCCGCAAAAGTATGATCGGGAAATACTGGCTCGACCCGATAGTTCATCATTATTGCGACTTCAAGGGTATTGCCAGCCGAGGAGAGTTCTGGTACTTTACACTATTCTACTGTCTGATTTCGCTGACAGTAGAAATAGGTCTCTTTCTGCTATCCCCAACGGCAGGTTCGCTAATTTCTTGCATATTGGCATTTGCGTTGCTGCTGCCTTCTCTCGGTATCACGGTACGCAGGCTACACGATGCAGGGAAGAAAGGTACAATGATTTTTGTATCGTTCATACCTTTTATAGGTTACATCTGGCTACTCGTTCTGCTCTGCAAGAAAAGCGTTAATCCGAGTCCCAAAGCGCGTACAAGTTTTACTCTATTGGATATTGTTGTTTGTACTGTCTGCGGCGTGATATGGCTTATTGCGTTATTCACAGGTATGTCAATGTTATCAGAACCGTCTTCTTATGCGAATGCTTATTCATACAATTCGGGGTACACACAATCCTACACTCCGAGTAACACTATAGCGGCAAGCGACAATACAGAGGATGAGGATATTGCAGAGATAAAGGGCAGGGTGACAGAAATCTATGACAAGATGTTTGCATATTGCATTAATGATGAATATGAGAAAGAAAACGAATTAACAAAAAAGGTCTTTTCCAAGGAACTGAGCAAACTATGGAAGAAGAATGAAGAGTGGGAATCGAAGACAGGAATGATTTCTGTTGATTTTGATATATGGGTAATGGCACAATACGTAAACAATCCAAGAATGACCATAGACGAGGTAGTCTCCTATACTTACACTAAGGAAGGTCATTATTTGGTTTTCCTGACTATCTGCAACGACGGAAAAGCAGCAGAACACGTTATGTTGGATATGGTAAAAGAAAAAAGGAAATGGGTTATTGACGATATGGAATTCGGTAATTCTGATTACACCCTCCGTGATATGTTACAAAGTTAGGAAAATTATCCGCATAGAGATAAACATAATTAGATGACGGAAACGCAATAGTTGCTTCGGCGCTATTGCGTTTCTTGGTTATTGCGACTTTCTGTTGCGTATTTGCTTAAAAAGCAGTAACTTTGCACAAATTTTAAGTTCAACTTTAATTTTGTGCAGTTAGTATGACAGACTACATATACCGTCACCTGTCCGCAGAGATAACAGAGTGCCAAAAATACTATCAGATTGTTACTATTACCGGTCCGCGACAGGTGGGTAAAACCACTCTCTGCCGCAACCTGTTCCCAGACTATGCCTACTATAATCTGGAGGACATCAGTCTGCGGGAAGAGGTAGAGCGTGATCCTAAGAATTTCTTTGCCAACACGGGCAAACATGTAATTATTGACGAGATTCAAACTCTGCCATCGCTGTTGTCGTACCTTATGGTGTATGTGGACAAAGACCCAGAATGGAGGTTTGTACTAACCGGAAGTTGCAACATTACTCTGCTCAACAGCATCTCGCAGTCGCTTTGCGGGCGTACTGCTGTGCTTACATTGCTTCCCCTTTCTTTGGATGAGGTGCCGGATTACAAGAACCGTTCAACAGACGAGATTTTATTCAACGGGCTCTATCCTGCGTTATTCAGCAAACATATCCCCGCCCGACATATATTTAGCAACTACTACACTACATACGTGGAACGAGACATCCGCCAACTGCTGAAGATAAAAGACCTTAGTGCTTTTCAGACATTCATCCGTCTTTGTGCAGGGCGTGTGGGGGCGGAGTGCAACCTATCTGCCCTTTCCAACGAGGTGGGCATATCCTCTGTAACGCTTAAAGAGTGGTTGAGTATATTGGAAGCATCCTATATTGTGTACCGGCTCCAACCTTACCATGCCAATATCAGCAAACGGCTGGTGAAGACTCCGAAACTCTATTTTTACGATACGGGGTTGCTTTGTTTCCTGTTGGGTATACAATCACCCGAACAACTCAGCGTTCATCCCTTGCGTGGTGGCATATTTGAGAATTTAGCGGTTATGGAAATGTTGAAACGCCGCTATAACAAAGGATTGGAAAGCAACCTGTTTTTCTATCGTGAGAGTCGTGGCACAGAGATAGATATTGTAGCGCAAGAAAGCACTAATCTGCGGCTTTACGAGGTCAAGTCTGCCAAGACATCCAATCCTGATTTCTACAAAAACATACGTTCCGTAGAGCGACTCTTTGCCGACCGTATCGCTTCATCCTGTGTTATTTATGATGGCGATGTCAGTAACTCTGCACTACACGAGGGCTTGTACAACTTCCGCCAATTACCGGAATAACAATGACATACATCATGTATGCAGGAGATACTGCGCTACCCCGAGCGATACAGGCTGCGCATCTTATTGTCCGCTTTGCCACATCGTGTACCACAAATGCTCAAATCGTAAATAAACTTGCCTATTTGGCTCAAATGTATTAACTTTGCAGCGCAAAGTAAGAAAACAACTCCGTAAACCAAGCAAAAGACAAACAATAAACAACAACTAAAAACCATTCCGCCTATGGCATAACCGCGCATCGGTAAGGCGATGCAATGACATA
>CAVHKB010000076.1:0-10565 GCA_963636305.1 Prevotella sp. P5-108 | reverse complement strand
TCTATATTTGGATAAAGCAACAAAATGTCGTACCTTTGCGGCAAGTTGTTGAAAGTACGATGAATGCGTGTGCGATAAGTCGTGCAAAAACACAATCCGGTTAAAACGAGATTGCTATGAAAAAATCAATTCTTCTTCTGTTTACTACAGCAATTGCCCTGTCTGCAGCATCTGCTACCTACACTTCAATCGATATGGGATTGCGTGTGCGGTGGGCTACCTGCAATGTAGGAGCGTCCTCCACCGCCAGTGCGGGCGACCGCTATACATGGGGTGGTATAGAGCCGAATATCACCTACTCATGGGCGACATACCGCTACGGCTCCGTCTATAATGCCATGACCAAATACTGCACCAACAGCAGTTATGGCAAGGTGGACAATCTCACCACCCTCGAAGCCACCGACGATGCCGCTACCCACAAGTGGGGCAATGAGTGGCGCACACCCTCCTTAACCGATTGGGAAGAATTGCGTACCCGATGCACCTGGAAATGGGAAACTAACTACAACAACTCCAATGTCAAAGGCTATACCGTCACCGCACCAAACGGGAACGCTATTTTTCTCCCCGTCACAGGTCTCGGCTATGACAATCAAACCCTGCAGACTGGCGAGGGCTTCTACTGGTCACGTTCGCTCTCCCCAACGCCGAACAAAGCCTTTTCCATGCAGTTCTCAGCGACGGACACCACCCTAACCGACGACCTCTACCGCTACTACGGTTTAGCAGTGCGCCCCGTGCAGGACATCTACGCCATTACCATTCCGACGCTCGCACACGGTTCACTGTCAGCAGACAAAACCCAAGCCGTAGGCGGAGAGACAGTTACGCTGCAAGTTCACTCCGAGGCGTACTATATACTCCGAAAACTCTGTGTCATGCAGGGCGAAACAGAGGTGCAGACCACAGCAGTTGCGCAGACAACCAACCAATACACCTTCGTAATGCCGGTGGAAGCAGTTACCGTAACAGCAGAATTTCAACATATAGCATCCCACTTCACACCCGCCCCGTTCACAGTCAATTCGGCGGGCAAGCAGATCTATTTCGCACCGGGCAATCTGCAGTGCGCAGGGCTTACCACGCACGACACCGTATGGTCGTTTGCCGAGTACCAAACCGATATGCTCGGCACGGACAATATCCGCAACAACGCCCTTGCCGACACGATAGACCTCTTCGCTTGGAGCAGCAACTACACAACAGCGCCGTGGGGCATAGGCACTTCCACTTCCTCTGACGACTACGAGGGCGACTTCGTGGACTGGGGGCAGAACGCCATCAGCACCTATGCACCCAACACCTACCACACACCGTGCCTCTATGACTGGCAGTATATACTGCAGTTTCGGAAGAATGCAGAGGAGCGTGTCGCAGTCGCCCGCATCAATCTCAACACCGATGGCACGCAGTACGCCAACGGGCTTATCTTGCTGCCCGATGATTGGACTTGCCCGACAGATGTGTCGTTCAAGACAGGCTTCTTGGAGACAACCGGTGGTAGCATTTATGGCTATGCGAACTATCAAATCCTGACGCTGTCCGACTGGCAGAAACTGGAGGCGGCAGGCGCCGTCTTCCTGCCTGCTACGGGAGAACGCGCCGGGACAAATGTAAGGAGCGAGCAGAGTTTCGGTTACTACTGGTTGTCTGACATAAAGGATGTGAAGCTTGCAGCCTGCCTGTCCTTCTATGCGGGTAAAGCAGATGTGTACTATAACTATCACCTCCTCGGACAAGCCGTCCGCCTCGTGCAGGATGTGAAGTATGCCATTACGCTTATCGACGACGACCACGGTATCCTCGATTCCAATATTGAGCAAGGCGCTACGGGCGAGAAAGTCGCACTCGCCATCATTCCCGACACCGGCTACGAACTCGACCAACTGACCGTAACCGACGGCGACGGACAGCGCATTACCGTAGCAGACGATTACACCTTCACCATGCCTGCAAGTGCCGTTACGGTAACGGCTTCGTTCAAGAAAGTCAATTATAGGATTACCATTAGCAACGAAATTCTGAATGGAGAGGTTCGCGTGGCTACGGAAGTCTACACCGCCCAATATGGCGACGAGGTACAATTGGCGGTTTTTCCGGACATGGACTACGAACTCGACCAACTGACCGTAACCGACACGGAGGGAAATGAGATTGAGACGAAGTTTAAGCGATTTACTATGCCTGCCAGTGCCGTCACGGTAATGGCTACTTTCACACCGGAAACCCCCTCTGCACTACAAGAAACAGAAACACTGGAGATTCGTACAGAAGGCGGTCGCATCATCTGCCCCGATGCATTCTGTATCTACGACCTCCTTGGCAACGATGTTACCAGTAGGAACGGCACTCTCAACGGCATCTATATAGTCCAAGTCGGTGCAACGGTGCAAAAGATATCCCTCCTCTCCGCCCAATAGAACCGCACATCCGACAGCCTGGGGGCGTGGGTGTCCCCACCCGCGGCGGTTTGGAACAAACCGTTTAACCCTCCCCCGCCCCAGAAATCCAGACCCCCCTGAAATCCAGAATCCCCAGACAATCCAAGACAAAACAAACCACCATTATGAAACCCTTAAAACTCTATTCTCTGCTACTCCTCTGCCTATTGGCAGTGGCGTGCCATCCCGACAACGAGCCGACTATCGACAACGACGATACGACTATCGACAACGACACCGATACGGTAGCGCCCCTGCCCACCGCCGACCAACTCACCGAGACAACCGCCCTCCCCATTACCATTATGGGCAGCGGCTACAGCGATGTGGCAGAAGCCTTTATTCAGCGTGTGCAACAGCCGCTCACGGACATCACGGACAACACCCGAGCCGTTCTCGTGCGGGGCAACGATGTGGCAGCATACCTATCGAACCAAGTGCTGCGCACGGCGATAGACAGCGGTGCGGTGCTGATTATCGACAGCCCCACCCGCGGACAGTTGGAGACCGTCCTCGATTCTATCTATCCGAACGAGGATTTCCTGCTCTCCATGGGCGACGAGGAACACGACTACCATATCTGCTACGACTTGGTGGCGCTTGACGGCTTCGGCGATATCTATGTACTCAACGACATCTTCGACGAGGATACAGACAACGACTCCACCACGTTCGACCTCACGCCCTACCTCGTAGGCTTGCACGCCGACCCGCTGGCGATATGGCTCAACGAGAATTTTGCCAATTCCTCCCTTGCTCGCAGCCGTGCCAAACTGCCGTCTGCCACCAATGCCGATTTGGCAAGCATCCTCTCGGCGCAGAACATCACCAAGACCTATACGGTGAAGCCCCACGGCGATTGGATGTGGAAAGTGTCGGGGCGGCAGTGTGTATATACAGTCAGCACCAATGTCTGGGTGGTCTATAAGTACGACGACGATGCCGACTACTACCTTGTTGAGCAGACGATATGGGGTAATAGCCAAAACTTCTGGATCAATACATGGAAACACAAGAAATGGCACTACCAGGGCTTCTTCCTGGAGAATGTGACAATTGATAACAAACTGTGGCGTAACGGCAAAGCGATTCCGCAGTCCGAGGGGGCTGACCTGATAGACTTCTCGCCCACTACCACCAACGGGCAAACTTCGGTTACCACCTCCCAGACCTGGAGTTTCACAGGGTCGCTCGGCTTACAAATCGGGAGCCAAGGGGTATCCGGCGGCGGAACCGCAACGGGCGGAATCGGCGGTAGCGTAGGCACCACCTACACCACACAGGATATGACCATTACCGCCAAGTGCGGCAGCGAAAATGCTTGTCTAAACAATGCCTGCTGGAGTTTCGGAATCAAGGACAAGAACTTCAGCAAAGACTGGGGAGGCTACTCATTCACAGACCCTCCTGCGCTGGGCAGAGAAGCGTATAAATCGTCGCAGTGTTGGCAGTGGAAAGTGCAGCACCCCTCGACGCACCGAAATCTCCAGTTCTGCTACGACATCAGTTTCCGCTATGCATATAATTGCTACAAGAATGTTGTGCCTTGGAAACACGAGACGAACACTGTCAACTACACGAAGAACACGGAGTACATCACCATCCGCCCGCCCTACCGCGGCGAAATAAAATAACTAACCTATCCATATTCAACTAACCCGACTAAATTCAACCAGCAATTCAATACAACCAAATGAAACGAACTCTTCTCATTCTCTGTCTTACGGCGCTTTCGGTGCTGCCGGCAGCGGCGGTGTCGTGGTTCATGGGCTTCGAAGGAGGCTACGACTACAACGCCTACCACATCAACACCCAGTACGCCTACGATATGCGCTACACGGGCGCAAGCGGCCTCTCGGTGGGCATTCCCGTGCAGGTGAACATCTACGACTGGTTGGCAGTGCGGATGGATTTGCAGTATCAGCAGAAGAACCACTTCCTCTACCGCACCCACATTTACGAAAATATGTACACCCACACGCACGACCATTATCTGCAACTGCCCGTGCTGGTCAATTTCTCTTTCGGCGGTGAGCGGGTACGCGGCTATTCGAGTATAGGCGGTTATATGGGTTGTTGGTTGGCAAGCCGCCGCAACGGCGTGGCACTCACCTGCGCAACGCCCTCCGAGGAACTCGGCGGCGCATTGTACGATTTCGACGAGTACCGCACGCTCGACAGTAAGCACGACAACCGCTTCGATGCGGGCTTGGCGGGCAATCTCGGTCTGCGGGTGAAGATTGACGAGCGTATGTCTTTCTTCGCCGAAGCCGCAGTGTACTATAGTCTGGTCAGCACCGAGAAGACGAGCAACCTCGTTTCCCCCACACCGCGTTACAACACCACCTATGCCCTGCAGGTGGGTCTGCTGTTTGCGCTTGACCGCCAAGTCTATATCAACCACAAAAACTCGAAGAAACAATGAAACACTTTCCCCATACATTGTGCATCGTGCATTTAGCATTGTGCATTGCCTTGCTTTTGCCCTCGTGCCGAGAGCAAGGCGAAGACCTGATAAACCCCAATACGGCGCGCTATAGCACACCCTCGGAGCAGTTCCAAGCAATATGGTACGGTATCAACCATAGTTACGCCTTTTGGGACATCGACCCCACCAACTGGGATTCGCTCTACTATGCGTATAGCCCCCGCTTCGAGGCGTTGGATAAACAAGTCGAAAAGGGAATCGCCGTCCCGACCGATACCCTGCGCGCATACTACACCGATATGTGCCACCGCTTCATCGACCACCACATGGCGATATACATTTTGAACCATTGGCGGAATACCGAACAAACGAACGACAACGGGAAGATTACCATTTACCCGGGCGACATCGAGGCGAAGCAACGCCCCTATTACCATAAGGAATTCAGTGACTCGCTGCTACTCGTTTGCATTAAAAATGCAGGCGGCACGGGAGTCTATGCCGCAGGGAAAACCGGTAGCGGCGAATACAGCAGTGCGTTGGCGAGCAACTTCGACGGCATTGCCTATCTCAAACTGTCGGGCTATATGCTCTCCGATGCGTTCAATGCCTCCGATTCCGTCAGTGTGAGCATACAGAATGTCTATCTGCAGTTCCACCAATGGTGTGCCGCAAAAGACCTTAAGGGTATCATTCTCGACAATCGCGGCAACGGCGGCGGCATTATAGAGGATATGAATTATGTCGTAGCACCGTTCCTCGGCAACGAACTGCAACTCGGGCAAATACGCCGTAAGGAGGGGCTGGGGCGGTACGACTATACGCCGTGGCTGCCGTATATCGTCCAAAACGGCGATTGGTTGTACCAACAAGTCAAGCGTAACGACCCGACGGCAGAAATCGATTCTATCGGTGCTATCACCGTCCCCATCGTGGCTTTGGCAGACATCAACTCGGTGAGCATGGGCGAGATGACCACCCGTGCTATCCAGGAGATGCCCAACGGTTACTTCATCGGCGAGCGCACCTACGGCGGACACGGTCCGCTGTTCGGCAATTTTGAGATCGATTACTCGGGCACCTTCGGCAACGAAGACAGTTCACAACCGCCGTACTACTATGTCTATACCTCGAACGCCGTGCTGCGCGACTCGGATGGCAAGATAACAGAGGGCATTGGCTACACCCCCGACCTCGAGGTACTGTACGACGACGCCCAAATGCATGCGGGTACTGATGTCCAACTCAACGCCGCCCTCCATTACATCCGAACCGGCAAAACCGATTAGCACACGAAAGAGGCTGCCTGGCAAGTTTGCATTGTCAGGCAGCCTCTTTTTGTCAGGTACAGTAACAATCAGTCCTTGAACTTGGCGCAGATAAACTCGCGGTTGAGGCGGGCAATGTTTGCCAGCGATACCGACTTCGGGCATTCAGCGGCGCACGCACCTGTGTTGGTGCAGTTGCCGAAGCCGAGTTCGTCCATCTTGGCCACCATAGCCTTGGCACGGGCAGCCGCTTCGACTTTGCCCTGCGGCAGCAGTGCCAACTGACTGACCTTTGCTGATACGAACAGCATTGCCGATCCGTTCTTGCAGGCTGCCGCGCATGCACCGCAGCCGATACACGATGCAGCGTCCATTGCTTCGTCAGCAGCAGCCTTTGGGATAGGTATGGCATTCGCATCGGGTACACCGCCGGTATTTACGCTGACGAAACCGCCTGCCTGCATAATTTTGTCGTACGCCTGACGATCCACCATCAGGTCTTTGATAACGGGGAACGCACGGCTGCGCCACGGCTCTACGGTGATCGTTTCTCCGTCGTGGAACTTGCGCATGTGCAACTGGCAAGTGGTGATGGCGCTGTCAGGTCCGTGCGGGTGTCCGTTTACATACATCGAGCACATACCGCAGATACCCTCACGGCAGTCGTGGTCGAAAGCGATGGGGTCTTTGTGTTCGCTGATGAGTTGCTCGTTGAGAATATCAATCATCTCCAAGAACGAAGCCCCTTGGAATATGTGCTTGAGGTCGTAAGTTTCAAAATATCCTTGCGCCTTAGGGCCGGCTTGACGCCATACCCTTACTTTAATATCAATATACTGATCCATTGTTGCTTAGTTTTTGTAGTTACGGGTTTTGCGCTCGGTAAATTCGTAGTCGAGAGGCTCCTTGATAAGTTCCGGTTCGCTGTTCTCGCCGGTGTATTTCCAGCAGGATACATACGAGAACTTGTCGTCCTGGCGGAGTGCCTCGCCTTCGGGCGTCTGGTACTCCTCACGGAAATGGCCGCCGCAGGACTCCTCACGGTTGAGAGCGTCGAGTGCCATCAGTTTGCCAATCTCGATAAAGTCGGCCAGGCGGAGTGCCTTCTCCAACTCGTTGTTGAGTGCGCCTGCTTCGCCCGGGATATACACATTGGTCCAGAACTCTTTCTTGATGGCATCAATCTTCCCGATGGCAGTCTTCAGTCCCTCTGCCGTACGACCCATGCCGACAAAATCCCACATGACAAGACCCAACTCCTTATGAATGGAATCCACCGAGCGTTTGCCTTGGATAGCCATTAGGCGGTTTATCTTGTCCTGCACTTTCTGCTCCGCCTCTGCAAATTCGGGCAGGTCGGTGGACATGCGCGGCACGCCAATCTGGTCGCTCAGATAGTTCTGAATCGTATAAGGCAGTACGAAGTATCCGTCAGCCAGACCCTGCATCAACGCAGACGCACCCAAGCGGTTTGCGCCGTGGTCGGAGAAGTTTGCCTCGCCGATGCAGAACAGACCCTTTACACTGGTCTGCAACTCGTAATCCACCCAGATACCTCCCATCGTGTAGTGAATGGCGGGGAATATCATCATCGGGTTCTCGTACGGGTTTTCGTCCACAATCTTCTCGTACATCTGGAAGAGGTTGCCGTACTTCTGTGCGACCACCTCTTTGCCGAGGCGCTGGATAGCGTCGGAGAAGTCGAGGAATACCGCCAAGCCGGTGTTGTTCACGCCGTAGCCTTTGTCGCAACGCTCTTTGGCGGCGCGGGACGCCACGTCGCGCGGTACAAGGTTGCCGAAAGCGGGATAGCGGCGCTCCAGGTAGTAGTCGCGGTCTTCTTCGGGAATATCACGCCCCTTGATTTCGCCTGCCTGCAGTTTCTTTGCGTCCTCGAGTTTCTTCGGTACCCAGATACGCCCGTCGTTACGCAACGACTCCGACATCAGCGTCAGTTTGGACTGGAAATCACCGTGCTTCGGAATACAGGTCGGGTGAATCTGTGCATAGCAGGGGTTAGCGAAATAGGCGCCGTGACGGTACATCTGCATAGCCGCAGAGCCGTTGGACGCCATCGCGTTGGTTGAGAGGAAGAAGGTATTGCCGTAGCCGCCTGAAGCGATAACCACTGCGTGGGCAAAGTAACGCTCGATACGCCCTGTAATCAGGTTGCGGGCAATAATACCGCGCGCACGCTCTTCGCCGTTTTCGTCTTTTATCATGACGATGTCGAGCATCTCGTGGCGGTTGTACATCTTCACTTTGCCTTTGCCTATTTGGCGGCTCAGCGCAGAGTAGGCGCCGAGCAGCAGTTGCTGACCCGTCTGTCCTTTGGCGTAGAAAGTACGGCTCACCTGTGCGCCACCGAACGAGCGGTTATCAAGCAAGCCGCCGTATTCACGAGCGAAAGGAACGCCTTGTGCCACGCATTGGTCGATGATGCTGTTGCTCACCTCGGCGAGACGATACACGTTTGCTTCACGCGCGCGATAGTCGCCGCCTTTGATGGTGTCGTAGTAGAGGCGATAGACGGAGTCGCCGTCGTTCTGATAGTTCTTCGCCGCATTGATACCACCTTGTGCGGCAATGGAGTGTGCGCGACGGGGAGAGTCCTGAATGCAGAAATTCAGCACATTGAATCCCATTTCTGCCAACGAAGCGGCAGCCGAAGCACCTGCCAAGCCCGTACCGACTACGATAATGTCGATTTTGCGCTTGTTGGCAGGGTTGACCAACTTCTGATGGTCTTTGTAGGTTGTCCATTTGTTCTCCAATGGACCGGCAGGAATCTTCGCCATCTCAGGCGTGATAACCTGCGTTGATTGTTTTTTTATCATATATATGAATTGATTAAATTACAAAATTAGTTAGGATAACCATAGCCATTTACCCGATATGAATCCTCTCTATAACAGCAAAGAACGCAACCGCCATAGTAATATAATTCCCCACCGTCAGCACAGTAAGTTCTTTGGCAGTCATAGTGTGGTTCCATTTGCCTTTCTTCTCTAATGCAGGGTACAGATATACGCAAACAAAGCCCGTCACTATCAGCAAAAAGCCCCATACGATTGCAATCCACTCCACAACATTAGGAATTGCCACAAACGGTCTTATCGCCATAAGAACTCCTTCCATGCACAATGTCACAACGAAAAGCACTTTCTCTTTGGTAAACAGTATCTTATCCTTTCTGATGCTCTCTATTGTCCGCCACAAGAGGCTCCCAAACACAAGATAAGCAACCACCATCCACACGATACTTGCCATCGCCCGTTGTGCAGAAGGAATAGGCAGCAGAAAGTAGAAAACTGCAATCAACAATGCATTTTCCCTGAAGTTCTCCAAGAACTTGTTTCCTACTTTATTGTCCATAATTTCCTGTATCTATTGTGCAAGAACCCCTTCTCGGTTTTATGCGCAGAGCATACCGATTCCCATACCAAGATAGTAGAACACTACTACGGCAAAAGGCAATATAACTAAGGTAGCAACAACGGTGCCGATAACTTTGGTGCGCTTCATCCATTTCAGGTTGTTCCATCCCAAAGTATGCAAGGCTGACCACGCGCCGTGATTCAGATGAAGCCACAATGCTGCCAACCACACTAAATACAAAACACAGTAAATCTGCCCGCTGACCGGAGTTGTAAACAACGCCTTTACGTATGCCGCACCATTCTGCGGATCGAATGCACCCGTCTCAATACCTGTCAGTTCAGCAAACTGCATCTTGAACCAGAAGTTGTAAAGGTGAAGTACTAGAAAGCCCAATACACACAGACCGAGAATAAGCATGTTCTTCGACTCCCAATCCACACCCTCCTGACGGGCTGTAATGGCATAACGGTCATTTCCACGAGCATGGCGGTTCTGAATCGTCAAGCAAATAGCATAAAGGAAATGAATTAGGACAAGCAAGGCCAAACCAAGTGTGCCGATAATAGCATACCAATTCGCACCAAGTACCGAGCAAATCCAATTGTAAGCCTCTTCCGAAAAGACCAGTGCCACATTCATGCAGCCATGGAACAACAGAAAGAAGACCAATGCAAGGCCTGTAATGCTCATAACGAACTTACGGCCGATAGATGAATCTGTTAACCACATAATGTTAGTAAATAAAGTAATATATTCAGTTAGTTTTTTCCTATTTCATCATCCTCCGCACAATCCGCCTGACCATATTCAATCCACCACCTCATCCCGTTGTGTCAATTTACAGCACACAACAAATCAAATTTCACACACCGTACTATGCCGCAAAGGTACAATTATTTCCTTTAATACACAAAACTTTACAAAAGATACTGTCACAACCGCTCAAAAATAACTACCACAATACATCTTTCACCCTCACCCCGACAACGCATAGCAATGGTTAATTGTTAATTGTTAATTACCCCCTTGCACACTGTCTGTAAC
>CAVHKB010000075.1:0-10695 GCA_963636305.1 Prevotella sp. P5-108 | reverse complement strand
TCAATTTTCTTATATACAAACTGTTATGGATACAAAAGACAGACTGATGGAGTTGTACCGTTTGGCGATTGCCAATGGTATCGTAAAGAACCGCAAAGAGTTCGCAGAGTTCATAAACACGGCAGAGGCGACTTTGTCTAATAGCCTCAATGGCGCACCTAAGTATGCAGGCACGGCTGCCAATCTTATAACGAGGGCAGAAGCGGAATTGATGAAGCGCGGCGTTTCTGTAGTAGGTAGTGGCGATGCTGCTGGCAGAGATATACAAAAAAATTTTGATAACATCAGCAATCCTGATGTCAAGGAAATAGTGAATACACTTGTGCATGAGATAACTGCCCAGCGTGAGCAGTTGATGAGTGAAATGGCTGCCCAACGCCACGATTTTATAGAACTACTAAAATCCCGATAATGCCTTATGGAAGAGAATAAAGACTACGGACTGATTTATGGTCTGACCAATCCCTACTTTTCGGGTCTTGTGAAAATTGGTATGACTCACTGCTTGGATATCACGAAGCGTATCTGCGTGCTGAATACGGCTGTTCCGCTGCCCTTTGAGTGCGCCTTTGCCTATCGAGTGCCGAACGATAGGATTGGGCAGATTGAGCACCTCCTGCACGACAATTATAAGGATAAGCGGGTCGGGACGAGTGAGTTCTTTGCGGTTGACCCCGCCAAGGTGGATAAACTCCTGCTTACGCTCGGCAAGTTCAAGCCAATGAAGACGATGGTGCAGAGTTCGATAGATGTTGTGGAGGCGAAACACAAGAATCCGAATATGGACTTTTTCGCCATGGGGTTGCTTGAGGGGCAGGTGTTGGTGTATAAGAACGACCATACTGTTACCTGTTTCGTGAAGACGAACAAACAGGTGTCCTATCAGGGCGAGGACTATTCACTATCTCGGCTGACGCACCAACTGCTCGGTACGAAGTATGCAGTGCAGCCCTCTCCGTATTGGCTGACGGAGGACGGCACGCTGCTCTCCACCTTATATATAACCTATACCAAGCACCTCGCTGCCGACCAAGCCGCTGCTCATGCTGCGGTGGTCACAGCAGGTGCTGATTGTTCCATCCATTAAACCGATACGACTATGCGTAGTGAACAACGAGCCGAAATAGACCGCCGTTTTCTAAAAGCCTACCGCCTGCTCTATGCCGACGAGAAGGTGCAGATGAAGAAGGAGTTTTGTGCCAAGACGGGTCTTATCCCGCAGAACTTTTCTATGTTGGAGCGGGGCGATTTGTCTTGCACGGTAGATAATATATACAACCTCGCCACGCAGTTTGGGGTGTCGCTTGAGTGGATATTCTTTGGTAAGGGCGAGTTCTACAAGGAGGGCGGCAATGGCGACGGTGCAGTATAGGTTGTCCTCTCGTGCTGCCAACGGCAGGGCGGAGGTCTTGGTGCGTTTCTATGATGGCGAGAGTTTCTCCCAGCGTGCCAAGACGCATGTGCTTGTGTCGGTCGAGGCATGGGACAGCAAGACGGGGACACTCATTGTTCCTCGTCGGACTACTCCCGAGGTGGTGGAGATATTGGAGAAGCAGAATCAGTTGGACAGGCTTGCCAAGAGTGTGTACGAGGCGTGGTGGCGGGATAGGTACGACATGTACAATGGGTGGTTGCAGCAGGTAGTGGATTCTTTTTTCGACGCACCTCGTCCTGCGGCTGCGCAAGCGCGTATGTTGTTGAAGGATGTTGTTATGGAGTGTGCGTTGTCCAAAGACCTCGCCGAACGCTCGGTGGCGCAGTATCGTGTCTTGGCAGAGGCGTTGTCGCGCTACGAGAGGAAGACGCACCTGCTTTATGCGGATTGTTTCACAGAGCATGACATCGACGGCTTTGTGCGCTTTTTCTCCAACGAGGAGGTTTCGGTGAAAGGCAGAAAAAAGCATATCCAACGCTCTCATAATACCATCACCGCAAAGTTAAAGAAACTCGCCGCAGTCTGCAATTATGCTGTTGGCAAAGGGTATATGGCAGAGAGTCCGTTCCAGAACGGGCGGTATAGAATCCAAGGCGAGGTCTATGGTGACCCCGTGTACCTTACTTTGGAGGAGCGCAACCGCTTATATGCTTTTCAGGGGTTGTCGCCTGCGCAGGTGGTGCAGCGGGATATATTCGTGTTCCAATGCCATATTGGTTGCCGTGTGAGCGACCTTGTCGAACTGACGGCGGACAATATCACTACCGATGGATTTGTGCAGTATATCCAACATAAACTCCGAAAGAGCAAGCCCGTTGTGGTGCGTGTCCCGTTGTCAGATACGGCGTTGGAGATTATCGAGCGTTATCGGGATTCGGAGCGCAAGCAACTCTTGCCGTTTATGCATCCTAACAAGTACAACGAGGCTATTCATGAGATTTTGCGCATTGCAGGGATAACTCGTATAGTAATGATACAGAATCCCAAGACGCTTGCGGCGGAGCCTCATCCGTTGTGGGAGGTTGCCAGTTCTCATATTGCGCGTCGTACATTTATGGCGAATATGTTTAAGGCGACCAAGTCGGAGCGTATTACTTCGGCTTTCACGGGTCATGTCAATGGTTCTCGTGCGTTCAGTCGTTATACTTCGGTGGATGATGATATGAAGTTGGAGGTCATGCGCGCCATGCACGAAAGAAAATGACGGGATTTTGACGGGATTTCCTGCAAAAGGGTATTATTTGTTGATAGTGCAGTGTAGTTTCTGAATGATGCAATCCCTCATGTAATGCGTTTTTTGTTGTTATGGGCTTATTTGCATTTCTACACCATTGCTTCCCGCCCGAATCACACAAGTAGGAGAAAGCCTACAAGTTAAACAGAAAATCCAGCGACTCTTTGATACTCTCCGTATCCGCTTGCTGATTCAATCGGCAGTCACCCACATTCCGAAGCAAAGTAAACGAAATCTTCCCTACAGTAGTGTTCTTTTTGTCATGTTGCATAAGCGACAAAAGAGCGTCGTAGTCTTTGCAACTCCCTATAGGCTTCCCGTAATACTCACGCATAACATTCACCATCTGGGCGAGATATTTTTCAGGGAATCCAAGTAGTTTCACCGACAAATACAATTCGGCAATCATCCCGTACAGAACAGCATAACCGTGCAACAGGCGATGGTCCGTATGGAACGAAAAACTCTCCAATGCATGACCTATCGTATGACCAAAATTCAGGCTCTTACGCAATCCCTCCTCTTGAGGATCCTGCTCCACAATATAGTTCTTTATATCAATACTTCTCGACAATAACTGACACAACCTCTCTTCGTCAATCTTGTTCAAATCAAACGACAACAGTTGCGACAGTTCCAACGGCGAAGCAATCAAAGCGTGTTTCAGCATCTCTGCATAACCCGACAAGAATTGTTCGTGGGGCAGCGTTTGCAGAAAAGCGGGATAAATAAGGGTCTCTTTTGGAGCAACAAACAGACCGATTTCGTTCTTCAAATCCTTATAGTCTATACCCGTCTTACCCCCTGTAGCAGCGTCCACTGCACCTAACAGCGTCGTTGGTATATTCACAAACGGAATACCCCTCTTGAATGTGGCTGCGGCAAAACCGCCCATGTCCGTCAATACACCTCCGCCCAAAATAAGCAACAACGACCGCCGTGTAGCCTGACGCGATACTAAAAAATCCCATATCTTCTCCACTGTGGCAAGATTCTTATGCTCCTCATCTGCCTGTAACACAAGTATCTGCTCTCTCGGTAACGCAAGAGTCTGCTGTAGCGTCGGCAAACATAATACCTCCGTATGCTCATCTGCAACTATAAATACTTGGTTCTTGTCAACTGTGGCGGTCACTTCTCGGAGTGCCAAATCAATATCATTCGTCAACATACCTTTCGACCTTTCATAGAGTACCTTTTTCCGACTGCAAAGATACAAAAAATTAAAAACGCTACAACCCTCGTGTGTCTGCTTGTGAAATGACGATATTTTTATTACCTTTGCGCGACTAACATTTTTCCGAAATGAAACGAAAGGTTATCCTTGCTTTCTTTTTCTTATGTTCGCTCTCTCATTTTGCAGCGGCGGAGGAAGTGCAGTATCTCACAACCGAAGAATTCAAAAAGGTTGTGTTCGACTATACAACCAACAACCAATGGCATTACCAAGGCACAATACCCTGCATCATCGATTTTTATACCACTTGGTGTGGACCGTGCAAACGACTTGCCCCCGTTATGGAAGAACTCGCAGAAAAGTATTGCGAACAGATTCGTATCTACAAAGTCGATACAGAGAGGGAACGGGAACTGGCGGCACTATTTGGTATCCGAAGCATTCCTACGCTCTTGTTCTGCCCTCTCAACGATAAACCACAAATGGCACAAGGGGCTTTGCCGAAAGATGTTCTCGAAAAGGCTATACAAGAAGTATTGTTACATAAAACAAAATAGATATAACTATGCAAGTTGAATTGATTCTTTTAGTGCTGTCGCTCCTATTTTTCGCCAGCATTTTTACCGATAAAATCGGATATAAGTTCGGCGTACCTGCCCTCTTGTTGTTTCTTGCCGTAGGTATGGTTTTTGGACCGGACGGAGTAGGGAAATTATTCAATGAAAACGGTATGGGCTATATGCTCGACATTGATATCGCACAAGGTATCGGTACCGTCGCCCTCTGTATCATCTTGTTTTCAGGTGGCATGGATACCAAACTCTCCGAAATACGACCTGTCATCGCTCCAGGACTCACATTGGCTACCATAGGCGTGCTGCTTACAGCACTCATCACGGGTGTAATCACCTATTTCATCTTCGGCTGGCTCAATGCTGTGGCAAGCGTCAGTATTTGGGTGGCTCTACTTATGGCGTCCACTATGTCTTCCACCGACTCCGCTTCAGTCTTCTCTATTCTACGAACCTCGGGCATAGGATTCAAGCATAACCTTCGTCCCCTGCTCGAGTTGGAAAGCGGTGCCAACGATCCGATGGCTTATGTACTGACGACCACTCTTATAGGCGTAGTCACTGCAACAACCACCGAAATATCAGGCTTGGCTATTGTGCAAACCATCGTCATACAACTCGTAATGGGAGCAGTAATGGGCTTTCTCTTTGGGAAAATGATGGTCAGCATAATGCGCAAAGCACACCTCAACAACGAATCCCTATACCCTATAATGGTCCTGACCGCTTGTATATTCATCTTTTCCATTACTTACTACCTCAAAGGAAACACCTATCTTGCTGTCTATATCGGTGGTCTTGTCATAGGCAACAGTAAGTTCACTCGTAAACACCAAACCCGTAGTTTTTTCGACGGGCTTACATGGCTCAGCCAATTGGTTATATTCTTGGTATTGGGACTTATGGTGCGACCATCCGAACTCCTCAATCCGGAGGTACTGCTACCTTGCTTGATTATCAGTATCGTCATGATATGTATATCCCGCCCTATATCCGTGTTCTTGTGTATGGCTCCCTTCCGCAAGTTTACCAACAGAGATAAAATAATGCTCAGTTGGGTAGGATTGAAGGGCGCAGTACCTATCATCTTTGCAATCTTGTGCAAGGCAGGTGGCGTAGCGCATGCTGATTTGATATTCAATATAGTCTTCCTCTGTACACTCGTATCGTTGATAGTACAAGGTACATCACTATCATATATGGCGAAAAAATTAGGATTGGCTATCCCTCAAGTCGAACTCAAACGACTGGAGCATTTCGATATTGACTTGCCCGAAGAAATCGAGTCTTCTGCAACAGAAATCGAGGTAAAACCCGAAATGCTTACAAAAGGCACAATGCTCAAAAACTTGGATATCCCTCGTAAGACATTGGTAATTCTTGTACGACGCGGAGAAGACTTCTTCGTACCCACTGGGCAGTCTGAAATGGAGGCAGGCGACCAAATGCTTGTAATAACAGATGACGATGTCGCAGTAGCAACCAAATACCGAGAAGAGGAAGAAAACGAAGAAGAGCAACACTGGAGTCACCGCCTTATCAATGACACCAAGGACTTCCTAAAGGAAAAGTGGCATCAAATCACCCACCCAACTAAAACAACTCCACCCAAAGAGAACCCCGATAGTACCACAAATAATCCATCACCCAACGACACACACTGATATATTCAAAAATAGGCAAGGCAACGAAACAGGTACTTGCCTATTTCATACCTGCCGCTGCCTTGCTTATACAGTCCGTTGTCCTACCTTGTCCGTATCCTTAAAGGTCCTGCACAAGGCGTACCGAGCAACCCATACCATATCCCGAAGCCGTTTCTCCAATGGCATACGCATACTCCTCACGCTCTTCCATGACGGAAAATGTATAGAACACAGTCGGTTCGTCCGAATAGGGTGTACTGGTCCAGTAGGTTCCCATCTCATCAAGTTCATACTCTTCTTTTACGTAACGGTACCCTGCTGCAGGGAGGAACACTGCACCTGCAGCCTCTAATTTTGACCACTCGGAAGTATCATAGATATTCGACCAATAGTCCGCTTCTTCCGAACAATCCAACGATAGTCCGCTCGGGGTTTCCCACTCGTCGGGCAGGAGTATGATGCCGTAAATCTCGTTACCGTTGACAGTAAGCGTAGCGGTACTATAGAGTTTATCGGCATTGGGACGGGATTTGATAAGGTATTTCCATTCTTTTACGGAAAGCGTACGCCACAGACCGGATTTGTTTCCCGCATTGGAGATGGGGTTCTTGCCCCAATCCACAAAGGTGACGGGATAGTCCTCTATGTTTTCCGATGCAAGCGTCGGATTGTCACCCGTTCCGCCTGCGAAAAGGTCAATCCACCCGTTGTAGGAGTCGGAGATGTTCATGTTGTCTTCACCCACGAAACTATATTGCTGCAAGGCAAAACGGTAGGTCTTAGATGATGCGTTGTACTGAAGGTTTCCCATCGAGAAACGCACCGTTTTGCCCTTGACTACGGTAAATATACCCGCTGTAACGGCACCGTCTTTGATACCGTCGCGTTTCACTTCGTCTTTGTTGCAGCCCGTAAGAACAGACAGGACTGCCAAAAGCATGCATACTGCAAAATTCTTTTTCATTGTGTTTTTATTAAGAGGTTGTACTAAATGTTCGTTTCCTTTTCACGGGGTGTCAGAAGCAATAGCGCATGCTGAGGGACAGACGCCAGTCGAAAGTGTTTAGGCAGTATGTTTCTTTCCATTTCACATTCGAGTCCTTGTCGTTGCGTTCCGATGCGAACAGCACGCCGTAGCCCGGGCGGAAATCAAAGGCAAACACCACCGGCGAGTTCGGCATTTGATACTCAATGCCTGCGAAAGCGTTGACACCGAACTTGCCTGCCGTTTTCGACACACCCGTCTCGTGATTCGTAGGCCACATATCTGCTCCATATAGTACCATGTGGTCGCCGCCGTACCGATAGTCGTAGCGGTACGGTTTGCCGAAGCCGATACTGATACCGCCGCCGAATGCCATATTCAAACCCGTGTTACCCAACGAAAGGTGGTAGAGGGCGTTTGGATTGTACACAAATTCAACGGTGGAAACAGTTATATGCTCCAAGGGGTAGCTATCCTTTTCGGCGGATTCGCCCTTCACCTTTAAGGAAACACTCATTCCGGCAGCCGTTGCCTGGAATCCCGCGACAAGGTCGTTCTGCAAGGCAAATTTGTCGGAGAAATAATACTTGTAGGAGATACCGTTCAGGCTTCCTACGGTTAGACCGATGCTGTGCTTGTGGTCGCCAGCCATCGCAGTGCCGGCAATGAGAAGCGCCAGCGCAGCAAAAAAAGTTTTTTTCATAACATAGTTATGTTTTTGTCCGGTTCGGCGGTACCTCACCTCCCCTGTGAATAAAAAGGTAACTGAAAGTGACAAAAAAGAAGCGTGGTACCTTATCCTTGCCTGTTCCCAACTCTGAGGCTCCTGCAAGACCCTACATACAAGAACAAGCAACAAACGCCCACGCCGATATGTACGACGCCCCTGCACCTGACAAGTGCGGGCGGACAGATACATATCCGTGAACATTTACTGTGCTTCCTGTTTCGGGTATGTGAAACTTTGCAGGATTTCAGAGTTCCAAAACAAGCGCCAATAAACGCTCCTATGTTTATGCCAGTGCGTACAACGGCGTGATGCTGGCGGCACTTTCGTGCATGACCCGCCCCACAAACCCCTGCTTACGCATTGACGGTGCAAAAGTAGTGCATTTTTGCGGAATGCACAAACAAATACGGAACAACTGTAAAAAATGTGTAACCGCTTGCGATGAAAGCCTATTTACCTTTGGAGAGGCGGGAAGATTCTTCGAGGTTACCCACCTTGCGCTGCTTGGTATATTGCTGATTGCCAAACACCCAATTGAGGCTGAGCAACACATTCTGCATACGATAATTGAACGACGACGAACTACTGCTACCCGCAGGCAGTCCGAGATACTCGATTTTGCTCTTTTCTCCTGTTCGAAACAAGTCGTTGACAACGAGCGAGAGCGTTACGCCTTTCTCACGCCACTGCTTGCGCACAGAAGCCCCCGAGTAAAACGATGCGGAGTAGCGTTGCTCCCCATTAGTCACCGGTGAATCGTAGTTGCCATAGGAAGAAAGTGTCCAATCCTTGGGCAGATAGGCGTTCAACTCATAGAACAGACTGCCGAAGTGGCAGCGGTCAACAAACGAGTTGTCCGCGGCACGGTGGATATAGTAACGATAGTCCGCATTGAGCGTAAGGGCAAGCCACGCCCCTTGCAGCGTGCGTTTGCCGTCCTCCCCTGTTGCGAACTTCGGCACAAGCGGCAACTCGGTAAGCGACATACTCACACCGTGCGTAGTTGCCGTTCCGAAGTTCTCTATGCGTGTAAACCCGTCGCCATCCGGCGACACGGTTGTTCGCGAGTTAATCAGATCCGTTGTGTGCGAGAAATAGCCTGTCAGCGAGACATACTGCGAATAGGCAAGGTTCATCTCCACATTGTGGGAGAACTCCGGCTTCAGTTGCGGATTCCCCTCTATGGAATGGTGCGCATCGTAGTAACGGCGGAATGGGTTCAGATTCTCATAGTCCGGTCGTTGAATACGGCGGGTATATGACGCACTCATCGACCAATTCTCGGTCGGGGTATAGCCGATATACGCCGTCGGGAATAGGTTGAAATAGTTGCGTACCGTGGTGGTATCCGCCGACACCCAATCGCCATCCGAATGGGTAAACTCTCCTCGCAGCCCCACCTTGGCATTGACCTTCGTGCCGAACTGCTTGGCGACAGATATATACAGTGCCGCTATATGCTCCGAATAGTTGTAGTCGGAATGTTCGGTGGGCAGTGCCGCCTCGTTGCGGGTGCTGTCCGTAGTCATCGAGTTGGCTGTAGTCGCCAATGCCCACTTTGCCCCCGTCTCAATCATGCCCGTCTGCCAAAAGCGTGTCTGGAAATCGAGTTTGGCGGAATAGATATTGGAGCGAGTATGCCTGTTCTGTATGTACCCGATAGAGTCGAAATATGATTGATAGTGCGTTCGGGTGTTTTGGGTCATCTTGTTTTTCATCCCTTGATGGTCGTAATCGAGATTCACCGTCAGTTCCCGCTCCAGCGAGTCGTTGAAGACATGGGTGAAATTAAGGTTCGCCGTATATTGCTGCGAGGTCAGTTTGCGGTCGGACTGCGTCGAAGAACGCTCCACCTCCACACTATCCACCGTGCTGTAGCCGTAGCCGTCGGGGAAAGATTGGTTATAGAGCATAAACGGCACTTGGACAATAAAACCGATCGTATTCTTCTTGTCGATATACCAATCGTTGCTCAGTTTCGCCATATAGTACTGAAAACGGCTGTCGTAGTCCGAGCGGTCGTAACGCTCGGTACGCGTGTTGGTGAGCGTATCGGTATACGCACTGCGCTGCTCGCCCGTCATCACTTGGTCGCCATAGTACTGCGTGAGAGAGAAGGCGGTATAGGTCTTTTCGGTGCGGTAGTTGAGGTTGAACGAGAACATATCCGTGTTCTGCCATTTCTTGACATCGCTGAAGTACATACCGCCATAGACCGCACTCAAAAAGCCGTTCAGCCCGCGCATCATGTTGCGTTTGAGTTTGATATTGACAATGCCGCCCGCCCCTGCCGCATCGTACTTGGCGGAAGGGTTGGAGATAATCTCTATTTTCTCTATCGTGTTGCCGTCCGTGCCTTCGAGCATGGCTTTCAGTTGCTCGCCGCTCAAGTACGACGGGCGTCCGTCGATATAGACCGCCACCGACTTGCCATTGACCGTCACATTGCCGTCTTTGTCGATATTCACGCCGGGAGCTTTCTTCAATATGTCCTTGCCGTTGCTGCCTGCCGCAAAAGGCGAGTTGCTGACATTAAGCACCAACTTATCGAATTGGCGCTCCACGAGCGGACGCTTGGCATTGACCTCCACCTCGCCCAACTGCTCACTCTCCTCTTGGAGGGTCAGCGTCAGTTTTTTATCGTTTGCCGACAACGGTCGGCATATCGTTCGATAGCCGATAAAACTGACCTGCAGCAAGCGGCTGCCACTCGGCACCGAGAGCGAGAACACCCCCGCATCGTCGGTGATAGTGCCGGCGAGCAGTGTACTATCCGGCGACAGAATACTGACCGTGGCATAAGCAATGGGGTGCTGCTGTGAGTCTTGCACCACACCGGAGAGGGGCTGCTGCCCCATAACGGCCACTGCCCAAAGGGACAGCAGGGGGATAAAAAGAAGACGCTTCATATTCTAT
>CAVHKB010000074.1:0-10745 GCA_963636305.1 Prevotella sp. P5-108 | reverse complement strand
TATCAATGTTATTTGGCTATTATTTGATTGTTATTTGTTTATTATTTGTTCGTCCCTTGCCCGTCGTCTGTAACTTCGTTCAGGCTAACTGTAGAGCCATAGCGTGCTATGGCTCTCAACTCCCCTTCAAAAGACAAACCTCATGTTCCCCTCAAACTACACATCGCCCTTCGACCATACTCTGCATGTTAATTGTTAACTGTTAATTGTTAATTATTAATTGTTAATTCCTCCCCTCCTCTACCCCTCTATCGGTATTTACTCTCATCTGCATCCTCCATCACCGACAAATAACTCTGATAACGCGATAACGCGATGTCACCTCGTTCCACCGCCGACAATACGGCGCAACCCGGCTCTATCGTATGCGTACAATTCGAAAAACGGCATCGATGCCCCTCTGCAAAAATCTCCTTGAAATAATGCGACACCTCTTCCCGTTCCATCTCCAACACACCAAAACCCTTTATACCTGGTGTGTCTATGATACGCCCCGAACACGGTATATCGTACATCTCAGAAAAAGTAGTGGTATGCATACCCTTGTTATGTACTACAGATATCGATGCAGTCTTGGCAACCGACTCTCCCATCAAGGCATTCAATAGGGTCGATTTGCCAACACCCGAGTTTCCTGAAAGCAAAATCGTTTTCTTGTCGAACAAACTTCGAAGAGTAGTCAAAGTAGCAAGGGGCAAAGGATACGGGTCCGACGGTGTATCAGGCATTCCCAACCGACTGGCAACCAACAGATAGACAGGATAACCCAAATGCTCGTATAACTCTTTCATAGCCGACAGTTGTTCCCACTCCGCTGCAGACAGCAAATCCACTTTGTTGAACAACAGACATACTGGTACACGATAGGCTTCCGCTGTAGCAAGACAACGGTCTATGAATATGAGGTTCGTTGCAGGATGGTTCACACTGGCAACCAACGCCAACATATCCACATTGGCGGCAATAATATGCGAGTACTTACTCAGATTGGTGGCTCTACGGATAATATAGTTCCTGCGGTCATACAAATCCAATATCCAGTTCGTCCCGTCTTCCTGCTGTTCCACTTGCACACGGTCACCTACTGCAACAGGATTAGTAGAGCGAATCCCTCTTATACGGAAATTTCCCTTAACAAAGCAGTTCAGTATATCGCCGCTATCAGTTCTGACACTGTACGAACTGCCCGTAGTCCTTACTACTGTACCATCTACCATATTATATCAAAACGCTTCTTTCATCGTCAAATAAAAATTCCAACCACCTGACTTCCATGTCGTATTCACATTATTGCGAGCCACATCAAAACGGATATTCACCTTCGATTTGTTTATGGCTACCCGTAGGCCTACACCATAACCTATTTTGGGCGTAGTCCATTCCCAATGCGAAAAATTATATACATCCCCTACTCCAAAAAAGACCGTTCCTCGCAGCACTTTCCATATAGGGATACGCAACTCTGTCTGCAACGCAAAATAGGTATCATCTGTAAACATCCCCTTGCGTACTCCACGCAACAAATCCATTCCCCCCAATATGGAACGCATCTGAAACGGAACTGACCTGCCCAATGTCATCTCCGACCGAAACTGATACACAAATATCAATTGCTTGTAAAGCGTAACATACTGCCTGAAATCAATATTCAATTTGCCTAATCGGTATGGCGCACAAAGCGGCGACTCATAATGAGTCATAATCAACTTGGCAAACAAACCTTTGGCTGGATAGTATATCTCATCCCTCGAGTCATAAGAAACAATCAACCCTACACCCAGCATCAAGAGTTGTTCGTTCAAACCATATACCTGCTCCGAAAGCGCAACCTTGCTCCTCGCATTGTCGTAATAGACTGCTACATTGCCCCCTACACTCCAATACTTGTCTATATAGTACTGCGGCTGCATCGTCAAATATGCATTGCCCGACTCATAAGGAACAGGCTCCGACAACAGATTGGCCTTCTTGTTACCTATACCGTAGTAATAGTCGGGATATTTACGATAACCCATACGGGTCCATAACTGCCACCTGTTGTTTCCGCCAAAATATACAGTGGAGTTTATATTCACATTCCACTGTCGGTTAAGCGTGTACGCTCCGTCAAAGCCTATATCAGATAGTTTGTTCTGACCTTTCGCGGTAAAATAATAAGCCCCCGCCGCTCCAAATGCCCAACTCGTTTCAGGCGACATGGAAACAGAAGGGACCATCAGAAAATGCAAGTCCGATACCTTATCCACAAACCGTTGCCACTTGGTAGGAGCAGACAGCGTATCCTGTACTGCGCTGCCCGTCCCTCCAAGCACAATCGTATCATTCTCATGCGCAAAAACATCCTGACCTGTACAACCTACATACAGGCACAACAAAAAAGATAGTATGTATCGCAAGCGCAGAGAACCTACCTTACGCATTTACACCGTCATTATCTCCTTCTCCTTCGCTGCCAACAACTCCTCTACTTGCTTCACATACTTGTCATGCAGTTTCTGTACCTCGTTCTCGGCATCTTTTTCGGCGTCTTCAGGAAGACCCTCCTTTATCTGTTTCTTCAGGCTGTCATTCGCATCACGACGGGCATTGCGGATACTTACTTTCGAGTTCTCTGCTTCTACTCGGCACTGTTTAACCAAGTCACGGCGACGCTCCTCAGTCAATGGAGGCATCGACAAACGAATAACCTCACCGTTATTAGAAGGCGCAAGACCAAGATTCGAGTTAATAATTGCTCTCTCTATATCAGAAAGGATCTTCTTTTCCCAAGGCTGGATAACAAGTGTGCGGGCATCAGGAGTAGTAATCGTCGCAACATTCGACAACGGTGTCATCGCGCCATAATAATCTACTCTGATTGCATCCAACAATCTCGGACTAGCCTTGCCTGCCCGTATGTGCGCCAAAGAATCTTCCAAGAACATAACTGCTGATTGCATCTGTTCTTCGCTCTCATTCTGAATTTGTTTCGTTACTTCTGTCATACAACTGTTAGATTTAAGGTTTCACTAAAGTACCTATCGACTCACCTCGTACCACCCGCAGCAGATTGCCGCAGGTGTCCATATCGAAGACATATATAGGCATGTTATTCTCTTTGCAAAGGGTTGTAGCCGTCAAGTCCATAATACGGAGGTTGCGACGATATATTTCGTCATAAGTTATCTCGTTGAACTTTTGTGCCGTAGAGTCTTTTTCAGGGTCTGCTGTATATATGCCGTCCACACGAGTCCCCTTGAGCATAACATCAGCCTCTATCTCTATTGCACGCAAAGCAGAACCCGTGTCCGTAGTAAAATAGGGATTTCCTGTACCCCCCGCTATAATAACTACCTTTCCGCTGTCAAGCATACACAAGGCTTTCTCTTTGGAATAAAATTCTCCTATAGGCTCCATACGCACCGAAGTAAGTACCGCAGTCGGTTGTCCTATGGCTTGCAATGCCGACGACAACGCAAGAGAGTTTATCACGGTAGCAAGCATACCCATCTGGTCTCCCTTGACTCTATCAAAGCCTTTCTGTGTACCCGACAAGCCTCTGAATATGTTGCCGCCACCTATAACGATACCCACTTGAACACCCATCGACACTATTTCCTTTATCTGCTCTGCATACTGCGACAGACGCACTGCGTCTATACCATACGCCTGCGAACCCATAAGGGACTCACCAGATAGTTTCAGTAGAACGCGTTTATACATACATCGTCTATTTTTTGTTTGTATTTTATTTTACTTTTCTGCACTGCTCGTCACAACGCTATTCCTCCTTATACCAAGAGGCGTACATCGCATAGTTGTGCGCTATCTTACGATTGATTTCACTTGTTTGCTCAGAGTCTGCTTTCTTAATGAACTTGGCAGGCACCCCGCCCCATACTTCGTAAGGTCCTATTTTCGTGTTCTTAAGTACCAAAGCCCCTGCAGCCACAATCGCTCCTTCTCCTACCTCCGAACCGTCTAACAAGGTCGAACCCATTCCGATGAGGGCATAGTCGTGTACAGTGGCTCCGTGTATGGTAACATTATGCCCTACCGACACATAGTCGCCTATGGAAATAGTGCTCTTCTCATATAGCGTATGCAACACGGCTCCGTCTTGTATATTGACATGGTTGCCTATCCGAATGGAATTCACATCACCCCGCAATACGGCATTAAACCAGATAGAACAACCGTCGCCGATAACAGTATCGCCCACTATCGTTGCATTCTCTGCCAAAAAGCAGTCGTTGCCTATAATAGGCGTGAAACCCCGAACAGACTTAATCAGTGCCATAGTTATCGTGCGTTGATAATAGCAAGAAACTTCTCTGCTACTAAGGCAGCCCCACCTATCAGACCCCCATCTACATCGGGATTGGCAAATAGTTCCGCCGCATTCTTTTCGTTGCAACTGCCACCGTAGAGAATAGTAGTGTCATCGGCTGCTGCTTTGCCATACTTTTCTGCAACGAGCGAACGGATATAGGCGTGCATCTCTTGTGCCTGCGCTGGTGTTGCCGTCAAGCCAGTTCCAATAGCCCATACAGGTTCGTATGCCAAAGTAATCTGTTTCCACGCTTCTTCGTCCAAGTTAAATACAGAGCCTTCTAATTGAGCCTTTACTACTGCATTCTGCTTACCCTGTTCACGCTCCTCTTTTACTTCGCCGATACAGAATATAACCTTCAAGCCGTTAGCAAGCGCCAATTGTACTTTCTCTTTCAATATGGCATAGTCCTCGTGATAATAGGCACGGCGTTCCGAATGCCCTATAATACAATACTCAGCACCAGTAGATTTAACCATCTCTGCACTCACCTCGCCTGTATATGCGCCCTTATCATGATTTGCGCAGTTCTCTGCAGCGACCTTGATAGGTGTTTCCTTCAGTAATTCTGCAACAGTGGCAAGATGAATAAAGGGAGTACCTATTACGACTGTACATGCAGGGTTCTTTACTGTTTCTTTCAATGTAGTAGCCAGGGCTACACCTTCTTGCAGGGTCTTGTTCATTTTCCAGTTACCTGCAACCATTTTCGTTCTCATTTTCTTATATGTTTTATGTTGTTATTTATTTCGTATGTTGTATTTTTCAATAACTGTTCCATTCTGCAACACTATCACACCGGGATTGGCGCGTACTATGGTTTTCAGTGCAGTGCCGTCACACATACAGAAAACGGCATTAGGGTGATTGAAGGGCGTTATTGTGTTATTCATCTCTTCTTTGGAGATGTCTTCACAGAACTCCTCTATAGCCTCCGTAGAGGCTCCTGTGACGATATAGAACGGATTGTCAAACGCAAGACAGTCGTGGTATAGTTTCGTAACTTTGGCAAGTTGCTTGCGGTTTGTTTTATTCAAGTCATACATTATGACCAATGTTACGGGTTTGTCAGATTCTAAAATGTCGTAGGTAATATCTTCATAATCCATAGTAACCACTTCAAAATCATGTATGGCAGGCTCATAACCTTTCTTTATCAGTACCGACTTCTGATCAACAAAGTGCCACGCAGTATCGCCTTTGGGATAATTATCAAGGGTGAATTCTTGCTCTACCCCGTCTTTTTGGTAGATAAAAGTTATCTCGTAGATGTCAGGTTCTGCGTCTTCTGGTACTTCCATCAATTCTACAAGATTGTTGCCTACTTTATAGGGGCGGAAATCTATTAAGGGCAATCGTAGTCTGCTCCACGACATAATGCCTGTCAGTATCAGCACGAAGAATACAAAGATGTAAGCCTCTGCACGGTTGGTGAAAGTTTGTGGGATGTATCGTTTTGTAACGAGCAGTACAACAACTATGCACAACAGTACAATGTTCTTCCAAAATGTTGCCCAATTGGATAGGACCAACGCATCACCAAAGCACCCGCAATCTGATACGGGGTTGGCTATAGCGATATAGAGTGTCAGAGGGGTCATAAAACACAGGAGCAACAATGCAAGCCAGGAGGTTAGTTGTGTCTTGATGTTCAGTAGCAGGCTTATACCTAACAGGAACTCAAAAGCAATAAGCAACCATGCTATTGGCTCGGCAATAGGTATAAAGATCGAGAAAAAAGAGCCGAACGCAGTAAGATAGTCTTCGATTTTATAGGTTGTGCCTAATGGATCGACCGCTTTGACAAAGCCGGAGAATATAAACACGACCGCCAATAGTGTGCGGGCAATAGAACCAATGATGCGTGCTGCTTGTTGTGTTTTCATTCTATTCATGTGTTTTCGATTGTTCCTCGCGTTTGATTAGATTGAATACTGCATAATTTATCATATCGAAATAATTGCCGTCCGCTCCTTCGGAGATAAGCGTTTTATTGTCGTTGGCAATAATCGACTTGTTGCGTAGAATCTTGGTGTATATCAGGTCGGTGATGGATGATTGCAGCATATCACGCCAAGCCTCGCCATAATCATGGTTCTTACTCATCATCAGGTGTTTGGCTTGTTGCGAGAACTTTTCATAGTACTGCAAGGCTTGTTCTACGGACATATCCACATGGTCGGAATAAGCACACTGCAACTGTATTAGTCCGATGATGGAATAGTTGACGATAGCCATTAGTTCGCCGTCAATACCATCGCCCACCAAATTAACTCCGGTCATCTCTATTTCGCGGATGCGTTTAATTTTGATGAACAGTTGGTCGTTTACCGTTTGTGGTCGCATGATACGCCAAGAGGGGCCATAATCTTTCATCTTTTTGACAAATATATCACGGCATTGTTCTATGACCTTGTCGTATTGTTCTGCAGTTTTCATATTGTTCGTTGTTTCTTGTTTGCTTTACGGAACCAGTATTCTCTCTGTATGGTCGTTGGCACGAAGCAGGTAGAATCCTTGTGGCAGGTTCTTTTCGTAGAGGGTTGTCTGTTGCTGATAGTCTATAAGTCGTCCCGTTATATCATAAAGGAAGATTTGTGCAGGTTGCTCCGTCGTTATTCGGAGGATGCCATTCTGCAGGCTGCAATGTCCCCAGTCGTCGGTTTTTACCTGGTCGTTGGTAGCAGTGGAGGTTGATTTACGGAACAGGCTGATTGATTGCTGCCCATTACTATAATAGCGGAAGCAATTAGCAGAGTTATTATAACGCAAATAGGTCTTATTTTCAGCCTGTATAGTTGCAGTGCCGTTCAATACTGTTATGTTCTGCGGTTGTTCGGTGGTGTATTGTGTCAGGTTGCCACTTTTATCGTTAGAGCCTATGTATTGTGTATTTGGTAACTGTATGGCATAAGCATTAGAGGCAGATAGAATATGTACGGCAGCAGCATCGGTTTCGTCAGTAGCCTCGATAGTGTTATCGGTGATGGTTACAGGCAGTGTGTTTTTTGTTGCACTTACGTTACCGCTTGCATTGAAGCACACATTGTCGTCCTCGTTGACAATGAGGTAGATTCCCGTATAATCGTCCAATGCTTTTGTTACCTTTACATAGTCGCCGTCGCTTGCAGGTATGTCGGGTTCATCAGGGTCGATTGTTTGAGGAATGCATTTGGCAGTAAGCGTCAATGTTACTGTTGTATATTCAGTAGAAACAATGTTTAGTTGTGCCGTGTGTGTTCCTTCTTCTGTCGGAGTATAAATGACGGCTACAGGTTGTCCGTTGTTTGCTTGGTCGGCAGTGATAGTTGAGGGGGAGATGGTAAAACAATTGCTGTTGGTACCAGAAAGGGACAGTGTTAGTCCCGTAGTGAGATTAGCACCCTTTACAGTAAAGGTCTTTGTGGCTGTATTGCCTATCTGTACACTCCCCATATCGTAAGCGTCGCCTTGTGCAGGTTGTATGATGCGTGGTTCGACGGAACACGAACAACCAGAGGGGTCGGTAGTATCGAAGGACGAATCGTAGGAGGATAAGGCTTGTGCGAGATAGAATGTTTCTCCCTTGCGATTACCCCAGATGTACTCTACAAGACAGGGGTAGTCTATAAAGGGATTGCGATTACCCTGAGTGTTTTCTATTCCGTTGTTTCTATCCCGTTCCTTCTGCGATACAGGGTCTTGGCGATGCCACTTCAAGAGCAGAGCGACGCCATAGGCTGTCAGTCCGAAGTTATTCGCTTGTTCGTATTTTCCATTAAAAGTAGAACTACCGTTGCCAGAAGTCCAAGCCCCTTCCCATTTAACCATTGTCCCCAATATACCTCTTGCGATGTCTCCTTTGTACTCATCAATAGGTTCGAACACTGTACCAGAGTAGCCACTTAATGCAGAAGAGCCTAATTTACTGCCGTTGGCAGAAGTCTTGGTAGCAGAAGCCACTTCGCCATAAGGATAGTTGCTGCGAATGCCGTTGACCTTACCATCTGTGGGTAAGAGATGAAAGATGTCGCAACCTTGTTTAGAGGTGCCTCCTCCCCACCAACTTTGAGGTACAGAGTGTTCTCTATTGTAGCAGTCACATTCATTGGAGTAGTTGCCACATTTATCGGAGTATGCGAAGTCGCAGTTGGAATACATATCCCATATTTTTCCGTTTTTTGAGTCTGTTTTGGGATAGGCAGTAAAAAGTCCGTCGTAACCTAACGACTTGTAACCTTGACAGGTGGCAGTATGTACGGCTTCGAACAGTGCTTTGCCCGACAATCCGTTCAAGGACGAATAATGTGTGTCGGACGGTTGTGCTACGGCAGTAGCAGCAAGCAGCGTAAGAGCGAAGAGGAGGGTTGATTGTTTTTTCATAGATCGATTTACATAGTTTGGTTAGAGGATAACATTGCTATCAGGTCTTCTTGCGAGCAGGGATGTTGTTCGCCTGAGAGCATATCTTTCAGCATTACTTTATTGTTTTGAATTTCGTTGTCGCCCACAATAGCCACGAATGGTATATGTTTCTGGTCGGCATAGTTCATCTGTTTCTTTATTTTGACCAAGTCGGGATAGACCTCAGTAGGAATAGCGTGCTTGCGCAGAGCATCTGCCCACTGGAGTGCGTAGTACTGTTCTTGTTCGCCGAAGCAAGCAAAGAGGATACGCGTTGTCTGCGTCAAGTTATCGGGGTAGAGGTTAAGTTGGTTCAATACATCATATATTCTGTCGGCACCAAATGAGATGCCCACTCCTGAGAGGTTCGGCATTCCGAAGATGCCAGTAAGGTTATCGTAGCGTCCTCCGCCGGTGATGCTACCTATCTGCACATCGCGTGCTTTGACCTCGAATATAGCACCCGTATAATAATTAAGCCCGCGTGCAAGACAGAGGTCGAGTTGTAGAGTGCAGTCGGGTGTAGCGACATTGTTTTGTTCGAGCAAGCGGAACAGTGTACGCATTTCCTGTACGCCCTGCAAGCCTGTTTCGCTATTGGAAAGGATATGCTCCAGGGTATCGAGTTTGTCGTTATTTGTACCGTTTAGAGAGAGTATAGGCTGCAATTGTCGGATGGAGTCGGCAGAGAGTCCCTTTTCTGCCAGTTCGGAGTTGACATTGTCGATTCCTATTTTTTCCAACTTGTCGATAGCGACTGTTATGTCGAGTATTTTGTCGGCAGCACCTACAGTCTGCGCTATTCCAGCCAAGATTTTACGGTCGTTGATGTGTATATCGACGCGTATAGAAAGTCGGCGATAGACTTCTTGTACGATTTGCAGTAGTTCTAACTCGGAAACAAGTGCGTTGGTTCCTACCACATCGACATCACATTGATAGAACTCGCGATAACGACCTTTCTGTGGTCGGTCGGCTCTCCAAACGGGTTGTATCTGATAGCGTTTGAAGGGGAATTGTATCTCGTCGTGATGTTGCACGACGAAGCGAGCGAAAGGCACGGTTAGGTCGTAGCGCAATCCTTTTTCGGCGACGCAAGCAGTAGCCTTTCCGAGAGAGAGTTGGTCGGTTGGCAGTTGGTTCAAGGGAGTGAGCCAGTCGCCAGAATTGAGGATTTTGAACAGCAGTTTGTCGCCTTCTTCACCGTATTTCCCCATAAGAGTGGAGAGAGTTTCCATTGCAGGGGTTTCTATCTGTTGGAAACCAAATAGGCGGAATACCTCTTTGACGGTGGAGAAAATGTATTGTCTGCGTTCCATTTCCTGCGGAGCAAAGTCGCGCGTTCCTTTTGGTATGGTAGGTTTCATAAGGTTTGTCAAAATCATTAGCCTGCAAAGATACATCTATTTTTTCAGTTTCACAAAAGTTTGTGATTGTTGGTTGAAGAGTGGGGTTATGAGGTTAATTAACAATTAATAATTAACAATTAACATGCAGGGGTGATACGAGAGCCATAGCACGCTATGGCTCTACAGCGAGCATAAGCGTATGGTAAAAGGATTGTTTTTGTTGGAAGAATGTTCTTCATTTCTTTTGCATGAACAAAAGAAACGAAGCAAAGAAAATTCATCGGCGTGTGTCGGGCGTTGCCAAAAATAATACTCACTCGTCCTGCGGCGGAGGCACAACTCGCTTCGCTCAAACAGTACCTCCGCTTTTCGCATTACTCGCTCGATTTTTGACGCACCGACCCAAAGCCGAAAGTAGATGACAAAGGGTTGGAGGGTCTGGGGATTCTGGATTTCTGGGGGATTGTTGGTTAGAGGGGAACAGGGTGTTTGTCTTTTGAAGGGGAGTTGAGAGCCATAGCACGCTATGGCTCTACAGTGAGCATAAACAAAGTTACAAATAGCGAGCAAAGCATTATTGAATATATCGCCACGCAGGACGCCACGCAGAGAGCCATAGCACGCTATGGCTCTACAGCCGCTATAAAATTAACAATTAATAATTACTACTGATGCGTTAACTTTTTGGCGGTCTTTGTATC
>CAVHKB010000073.1:0-10775 GCA_963636305.1 Prevotella sp. P5-108 | reverse complement strand
TTGTTTGTCTTTTGAAAGGGAGTTGAGAGCCATAGCACGCTATGGCTCTACGGTGAGCATAAGCGTATGGTAAGCGGATGGGGGCGGGGAGGGAAAGGGGAGGGTTAGGGGAGGGTTAGGAAATCTCGCTCCAGTTGACAGAGCGTGGTTTGAGACGGTTGAGTTGTTGGACATAGATGCCATTCTCGGGCTTCGTGAGGAGAGGGTCGTCGCTGAGTATTTCCTCCGCAGCATGTCGAGCCAGTTCGAGCAGTTGCCCGTCGGTAGAGAGGGAGGCTATCTTCAGTTCGAAAGGTAGTCCCGATTGCTGTGTTCCTTCGAGATCGCCCGGTCCTCGCAGTTGCAAATCTGCCTCCGCGATGCGAAAGCCGTCGTTGGTAGCGACCATGATGTCCATTCGTTTGCGGGTGTCGCGTGACAGTTCGACATTGGTAACGAGGATGCAATAACTCTCCGCTGCGCCTCGTCCGACCCGTCCTCTGAGTTGGTGCAACTGTGAGAGTCCGAAGCGTTCGGCATTCTCGACAATCATGACGGTGGCGTTAGGTACATTGACGCCGACCTCGATGACGGTGGTAGCGACCAATATCTGTGTGCTACCTGCCATGAAGGCGCGCATTTGTTGTTCTTTCTCCTGCGGCTTCATTCTTCCGTGTACGATGGAAATGGCATATTGGGGGAAAGTTTCGCAGAGTTGCTGGAAACCCGTTTCCAAGTCAGCCAGGTCGCTGTTTTTACTCTCCTCGATAAGTGGATAGACCACATATACCTGCCGCCCCTGTTCAACTTGCTGATAGATGAAGAGGTTGATTGAACGGCGTTGCAATTTGGTATAATGCAATGTGCGAATGGGTTTTCTGCCCGGCGGCAGTTCGTCGATTACCGACACGGAGAGGTCGCCATAGACGGTCATGGCAAGTGTTCGCGGGATAGGTGTGGCGGTCATGACGAGGATATGGGGAGGTTGCATATTCTTTGCCCATAGTTTGGCTCGTTGTGCGACGCCGAAGCGATGTTGTTCGTCGACAATGACAAGTCCGAGGTTGGCAAATTGGACTACATCTTCGAGCAGAGCGTGGGTACCTATAAGGATATCGATTTCTCCTGACATGAGAGCCTGATGGATGGTGCTTCGTTGTTTGCGTGGCGTAGAGCCGGTAAGCAGAGCGACGCCGACAGATGTTTGTTGTGCAAGGAGAGAGGAGAAGGTCTGGAAGTGCTGTTGCGCCAGAATCTCGGTCGGTGCCATGAGGCAGGTTTGGAATTTGTTGTCCTTTGCTATGAGTGCGCAGAGCAGTGCGACCATAGTTTTGCCACTGCCGACATCTCCTTGCAAGAGCCTGTTCATCTGCCTGCCGCTTTTGAGGTCGGCGTGTATTTCACGGATAACGCGTTTTTGGGCGTTGGTAAGAGGGAAGGGCAGATGTTGATGGTAGAAAGTAAGGAAGGCATCGCCGACACGGGGCATGAGGAACCCATGATTCTGGTTATCGCGCAGGCGTGTCTGCCGAAGGATCTGCAATTGGATATAGAATAGTTCCTCAAACTTGAGTCTTTCGCGTGCCTTCTTCATGGTTGCGACATCCTTAGGGAAGTGGACATTCATAAGGCTTTCGGTGAGTCCCATAAGGTGATAGCGTTGACGCAGTGTGGAAGGCAGAGTGTCGGGTATGCCTTGACTCAAGGCAGGCATAATGGCGGAGATGATTTTGCGCATGGCTTTGGTGTCTAACCATGCCGACTTCATACGCTCGGAGGTATTGTAGTAGGGTTCCAATCCCTGCTTGGTCTGGAGGTTGACCTTTGAGAGGAGTTCGAGTTCGGGATGTACGATATTGAACCTGTGATTGAACATCGTAGGTTTTCCGAAGAGGAGATATTGGACATTCTTTTGCAGGTGCAAGTATCGTAGTCCGCTAAACCAGATGAGTTCGATGGAGTCTTGTCCGTCGGAGAAGAGGGCAATCAATCGCTGTTGTTTACCCTCTCCAATGGTATGCCAATCGGTGATAGAGCCAATGATTTGGACATAGGTATCGTTGTCTTCTATCTCGTTGATTTTCCAGAACCGACTTCGGTCGATATATTTATAGGGAAAGACATAGAGGAGGTCGAGAGCAGTCTGCACTTTGAGCGTTTGTTTAAGTACATTAGCCCGCTTGATACCCACACCTTGGATATAAGTGATATCCTGATAAGCAAGTTCCACGACCTTATTCTATTAAACGACAAGGGCGACCTTGATATCAGGTCGCCCTTATATGGTTAGAGCAATCGGCGATTATTGCAGTTTGAAGGATACAGGGAGTGTATATTTGACACGCACTGCTTTACCACGCTGCTTGCCGGGAGTCCACTTCGGCATAGATTTGATGACGCGTACTGCTTCTTTGTCGAGCGAAGCATCCCCTGCAGAGCGTACGACTTCGACATCGACTATTGAGCCGTCGCGATTGACGACGAACTGACAGATGGCGCGCCCTTGAATACCGTTCTCTTGAGCGATGACCGGATATTTCAGGTTCTCGGAGAGGTACTTCATCAAGCGTTCAACGCCACCGGGAAATTCAGGCATATTCTCCACAATCACGAAGACAGTTTCGACTTCTTCTTCCTCTTCGACGGGTGCTTCAACGGGAGGTGCGACAACAACCGCCTCGTCGGCTTTGAACTCAGTCTGGATTTCGATATGCTCTGTTTCCACATCGTTCTCCACAATGGTGAACGATTCTACTTCCTGTACTTGTGGTGGTGGAGGTGGAGGAGTTGTCTCCTGCGTTGTTTGCTGGATGTCCATTTCCTCTTCAAAGAATATATCGTTATCGACAACCTCATATTTTGTGACATCTTTTTCTGTCCACTCAAAGGCTACATAACAGATACTTAACACGAGAACAAACCCCATAAGAAGGAATGTAAGTTTCTTATTTTCAAGACTTGCCTTTGCTGACTTCTTGGTTTGCATATCAATAGTGCTTTTAATGATACAATAATTCGTTAGCGGTTGCAAATATACAACGGTTTTCCGTAACCAGCAAGAATTATCTATATTTTTTTTCGAAAACCTGTGCGATGAAGCACATATCGAGCAAGGTGAGTGCGGTCATAGCCTCGACGACCGGTACGGCACGGATAGCGACGCAGACATCGTGGCGACCCGTGACAGCGATTTGGGCGGGTTCTCCAGCGGTATTGATTGTATTCTGCACCATTTGTATGCTGGGTGTAGGCTTAAAGACGGCGTCAAAACAGATGTCTTGGCCTGTAGATATACCTCCTATGATACCTCCAGCATGATTGGTTTGATAGGGCATGGCATCGTTAAGTTGGCTGCCTCGCAATGCCACATCTTTGAATCCAGAGCCATAGGCAAAACCTTTGCAGGCATTGATACTGAGGATGGCACTTGCCAAGCGAGCCGACAGTTTGTCGAACAGAGGTTCTCCGACGCCAGCAGGTACGCCTTGAACGGAAGTATGGACGATGGCACCAATGCTATCGCCAGCCGCTTGGACTTGGCGCAGGAGATTTATCATATCCTCGCGGGTAGTGGCATCGCCTATCTGCGTGATGTGAGAGTGAATGGTGACACCTTGCTTGAGCAAGAGTTGCTTGGCTATTGCTCCTGCCACCACCCGTGCAACCGTTTCTCTTGCGGATGCGCGTCCACCTCCAGTAGCACGGATCCCGTATTTACATTGATAGGTATAGTCGGCGTGAGCGGGGCGGAACAAATGGTTGATGGTGTCGTAATCGGCAGGGCGGCATTGACGGTTCCGAATGACAAATGCGAGAGGGGTACCCAGTGTGACTCCATCTTGCAAACCTGACAGCCATTCAATCTCGTCTTGTTCGTCTTTGGCACGAGATGAGGCGAACTCGGAGAAATCGCCGATACGCCCTGCTCTTCGGTTCAGTTCATCTTGTATTTTCCCGAAATTGATTTTCAGATTAGCCGGACAGCCATCGATAACGCCGCCGACAGCCGGACCATGTGATTCGCCAAAGTCGGTAAAACGGAATATGTTTCCAATTGTATTCATATATATCATTATTATATAAGAATTGTGTAGGACAAAGGTAGAAAGAATATATCACACTTGCAAATCTACGATAAAAGACTTACTTTTGCAGGTAAATACATTTGATATGGAAAACATTGAGCGTTATACTCACTTTTGTGAGCAAGTGAACGATATTCCTGTGTTTATGCAGCCTTGGTGGATGTCGGCTGTATGCGCAGGAAAGAGGTGGGACATACTCTTTTCCACCGACAAGAATGGCGATATACGCGCTGCTATGCCCTATCTTTATGGCAAGAAGATAGGTCTTCGGTATATTCTTATGCCTCAGGAGACGCAAATAGGCGGCATTGTACTTCGTCAGGACATCGTCAACAACCTGACTGAATTGCAAGAGGTGTGTGATGACATGACCGAACAGTTGCGTTCTTTGGGTTTATCGTATTACTACCAGCAGTATCCTATACAGTCGCCTTGTCCGATGTTACTAAAGGAGAGGGGCTTCAAGGTAAAGGAGCGTGTGACTTATCGTATTGAAGATTTGAGCGATTTGGATGCCCTTATACATTCTTTCTCGAAGAACAAGAAGCGTCAGTTGCAGAAAGCCTTGTCGTTACACCGAGGGAAGGGCATTGATGCCGAGAGTTTCTATCGGTTTCATTCAGAGTGTCTGCAACTGCAAAAAAGAACAATCAGTTATAGTCGTGAGTTTTTTCTTGTTCTTGCGCAGAAAGCGATGGCACGCAATCAGGCTACTATTATTGACATACGCAATGCGGACGAAGAAGTATTGGCCGCCGCATTTCTTGTATGGGACGACAGGACACTATATTATCTTATTCCCGCTTATTCTTCTGCTTACAAGGCTTCAGGTGCGAGTGCATTATTAGCCTTAGAGGCTATAAAAGAGGCGCGCAGTAGAGGAAAGATGTTTGATTTTGAGGGAAGTATAGACAAGGGTATTGCTAATCATTACAAGCAGTTTGGTTCTACTCCCGTAAGATATTATTCGGTTCGCCGTTATTATCACCCTATCTTTGCCTTGCTACTTTTTGTGAACAAGATACGCAATTGGTGCAAGTATTGAGTTTATGACAGTAATAGTAGAACATCTAAACAAGCGCATTGGCAAACAGCAGATACTGCGCGACTTATCGTTACAAATAGGAACAGGTGAAGTGGTGGGACTATTAGGTCCGAATGGTGCAGGGAAGTCCACGCTTATGAAGATATTGACTGGTTTATGGTCGTTTGACAGCGGGAAAGTGGAGGTGTGTGGCGTGGATATGTGTAGCCAGCCACACGCTGTAGCCCCGTATATAGGTTATTTACCAGAGAATAATCCCTTATACGAAGAGATGTATGTGCGAGAGTATCTGCAGTTTATGTGTGAGTTATCAGGTACAGACTGCGCCCGTTTGGAATCGCTCATAGATGAAGTTGGTATTCGTCCTGAGATTAGCAAGAGAATAGGTCATCTCTCAAAAGGATACCGCCAGCGAATAGGTTTGGCGCAAGCCTTATTATCAGATCCACAACTGCTGATTTTAGATGAGCCTACCACAGGATTAGACCCTAATCAATTAGAAGATATTCATAGTCTTATACACAATGCTGCACAAGGGCGCACAATACTACTTTCTACGCATATTATGCAGGAAGTTCGTGCGATGTGTTCGCGTGTTGTTATCTTGCATCATGGAGAGATACGCCTTGATGCATCATGTGATGCAGACACGGATTTAGAGCAGTTATTCAAGGAATACACCCGATAAGTATATGAGTGAATTTGATATACACAATCAGATGACAGAAAAAGAGCAAGACAATGCTCTTCGTCCCTTACGATTCAAAGACTTTGCCGGTCAGACAAAAATAGTAGATAATCTGCGTATTTTTGTACAGGCAGCCAAACTACGAGGTGAGAGTTTGGATCATACTCTCTTGTTTGGTCCTCCCGGGCTTGGAAAGACTACATTAAGTAATATCATTGCTAATGAGTTGGGTGTAGGATTTAAGGTTACCTCAGGTCCGGTATTAGACAAACCTGGTGATTTGGCAGGTCTTTTGACCTCTCTTGAGCCGAATGATGTACTTTTTATTGATGAGATACATCGGTTGTCGCCTATTGTGGAAGAGTACCTTTATTCGGCGATGGAAGATTATCGTATTGATATTATGATAGACAAGGGTCCGTCTGCCCGTACTATACAGATTGACCTTAATCACTTTACATTAGTAGGAGCCACTACCCGTAGTGGGTTATTGACAAGTCCGTTACGCGCCCGATTTGGCATAAACTGTCATTTGGAGTATTATGATGCTGAGGTTTTGCAAGGAATAGTGGAGCGTTCTGCGCGCTTGTTGAATGTACCTATCCACCCGAAAGCAGCGGGCGAGATAGCACGCCGCTCGCGTGGTACACCGCGTATTGCAAATGCGTTGTTGCGGCGTGTGAGAGACTTTGCACAAGTGAGAGGCGACGGTTCTGTTGATATGGGTATTGCACAATATGCTTTAGAGGCTTTGAATATAGACACATACGGTTTGGATGAGATAGACAACAAACTACTGAACACCATTATTGACAAGTTCAACGGAGGTCCTGTGGGGCTGAATACTATAGCGACTGCTATGAGTGAAGACCCAGGTACAATAGAGGATGTATATGAACCCTACTTGATTAAAGAGGGCTTCATTAAGCGAACCCCGCGCGGTCGAGAGGTGACACCATTGGCCTATAAGCATCTTGAGAAGACCCCCAATAAGCAAGATATGCAAGAAACGCTGTTCTAAATTATACAATATGTCGGATAAGGTAGAAATGAGGGGTTTAGCCCGAGATACTGTCATTTATGGGTTGAGCAGTATTGTAGGGAAATTCCTGAATTGGTTGTTAGTACCTCTGTACACTTATGTACTTCAGAGCCAGGCGGATTATGGTATTGTTACTAATCTGTATGCCTGGACTGCATTGTTGCTCGTTATACTGACTTACGGAATGGAAACGGGTTTCTTCCGTTTTGCGAACAAGTCGGATAAAGACCCCGCACAAGTATATACAACGATTCTGACTTGTATCGGTTGTACATCGTTTCTGTTTGCTCTGTTGTGCTGTGTATTTGCCCAGCCCATTGCTACATGGCTTGGTTATGAAGCCCACAAGGAGTTTATAAGCCTGTTAGCAATAGTGGTAGCGATGGATGCTTTTGCGAGTATTCCGTTTGCGTATCTTCGTTACAAAAGACGACCTATTCAGTTTGCGGGACTTAAACTGCTCTTTGTTATTCTGAACATTGCACTAAACTTGTTCTTTCTTGTATTATGCCCTAAAATACAAGATTGGCATATTATTTCCTGCTGGTATGACAGTTCGTACGGTGTAGGCTATGTGTTTATTGCAAACATCATTGCTACAGGAATACAGACGCTTTGTCTGTTGCCTGCTATTCTTGCAGAGAAATACTCGTTTAGTTTCCCTCTGTTGAGGCAGTTGTTGCGTTATTCGCTGCCACTATTGATATTGGGTGTTGCAGGAATAATGAATCAGACTCTTGATAGAATTCTATTTCCATTCCTGTATAAAGGTGAGGACGCCCAGATGCAGTTGGGTATTTATGGGGCTTGTTTTAAGATAGCGATGGTAATGATGATGTTTACGCAAGCCTTTCGATATGCTTATGAGCCTTTTGTGTTCAGTAAGCACAAGGACAAACATTCTGTCGGTGCTTATGCGGACGCCATGAAATACTATATTATATTTTCATACCTTATCTTGCTTGGTATGACAGTGTATCTTGATATTCTGAAATTTTTAGTGGCGCAGTCTTATTGGTCGGGGATGCGTGTTATACCTATCGTATTATGGACCTATATATTTCAGGGTGTGTATTTCAATTTGTCGTTCTGGTATAAACTGACCGACCAGACGAAATGGGGTGCATATTTCTCGTTGACGGGTTTAGCCATTACGATTGTTCTGCAAGTTGTGTTTGTACCGAGTATGGGATATATGGCATCGGCATTATCAAGCACTGTCTGCTATTTTGTTATTATGGTTCTGTCGTATTTCATTGGCAGGAACAAACTGGTTATACCCTACGACCTAAAGCGAATCGGTATGTACACGATATTGACTTTGGTTTTGTTAGGTGTATATTATACGGTGCGCTATGTGAGTGGTATATGGTGGGTGAGTATGGTTGTGGGTACGATATTGATTGTGGTATATCTGTGGGTACTTGTCCGCAAGGATTTTCCGTTGGCAGAGATACCTGTTATCGGTAAGTATTTTCGTAAAAAACAAGGATAGATATGTTTTCAGGAATCGTAGAAGGTATGGCTCAGGTAGTAGCCACAAAGAAAGACAGAGAGAATATGCATATTACATTGCAGTCTCCATTTAGCGAAGAGTTACATATAGACCAGAGTGTAGCACACAACGGCGTATGCTTGACGGTGGTGGAAACAAAGGGCGGTCTATATACAGTTACTGCAATGCAAGAGACTCTCAATCGAAGCAATTTAGGTCTGCTACAAGTGGGGGATTGGGTGAATGTAGAACGCTCGATGTTGCTCAATGAGCGGCTTGACGGTCATATAATGCAGGGGCATATAGACCAGAAGGCACGCTGTACGGAGGTGCGAGAGACAGGTGGTAGTTGGTATTACCGTTTTGAATATGCGACCTCCAAAGAGATGATAAAGCGGGGTTATTTCTGTGTTGACAAAGGTTCGGTGTGCGTCAATGGTGTGAGCCTTACAGTATGCGACCCCGATGTAGCAGGGGATATGGGGTATTTGAGCGTATGTATTATCCCCTACACGCACGAGAATACGAACTTCAAGTTCATCGAGGCAGGTACGATAGTGAATCTTGAGTTTGATATTATCGGTAAGTATATCGCGCGAATGCAGGAGTTGCTGTAGAGCAGGTATGACGATGGAATGACCTCTCTTTGCCTATGCGGGGAAGAGGGGCCGTTTTTTGTTGGTAGGATATAGGCAGGTTATAACTGGATTTGCCGTTGACGGAGGGGGTTATTCTTGCCCTTTGCAATTCGTAAACAGAAAAAAGCACGGAGAGTGTATTTTTTTTGCACAAACATTTGGAGGGTGTTCAAAAAAAGCGTACTTTTGCACCAGAAATCGAGGGGATACCACTTATAGAGCGTACGGGGGATGTACGGGCAAGTATCCTCGAAGGATTGAGGTCCATTAGCTCAACTGAATAGAGTACCACACTACGGATGTGGGGGTTGCAGGTTTGAATCCTGCATGGATCACGACAGAGTGTGCGTGGAGTGTTTGTCTTATATCGTTATTACGCACAAGAACCGAGAGTATCACACAAGAGCAGTGTGGGGCGATGGTAATGCAAAACAATTAATCGATTTATAATACTAATAAAAGAAAACAACATGAAAAAAGTAGTTCTTTCTGTAGCATGTGCATTGGCATTGACTATGGGTTTGACGAGTTGTGGCTCTCTTGGTGCTGTAGGTAGTGTATATACTGATACAACAGTGCCTGTTGCTGTGACCAGTAATCAATTAGGCACTAAAGTAGGTGAGGCTAAAGTAACCAGTTATGTAGGTGTTGTAGCATTGGGAGATGGTGGCGTAAAGGCTGCTGCTAAGAAGGCAGGTATTACGAAGGTTAGCCATGTAGATGTTCACACATTTAGTGTATTGGGCGTTTACACAGTACAAACCTATCTCGTATACGGCAACTAATTGAGTGTATATTTATTAAAACAAGGAATGCTATGACTTGAGATAGTTCGAGTTGTAGCGTTCCTTTTCTTTATACAATGAAGCGATATATTTTTGCAGCGGTATTACAGTTGTTCACACTGACTGTAATGGCCGTAAAGACAGAGGATTTGTATGTATTATATAATCGCAGTGATGGTAGTAAGTTGTACTACATCCGCGAGCAGGTGATGACCCAGAATGAGAAAGAGAAGGGTCAGTTGACCTACGACATTACTTATATAGACTCTGATACTCTGTCGACATGGCGTTTTTCGGTAATCGTACCTACGCGTGTTGGGATTGATTCGGTCGGTTTTCAAAAAGGCGGGAAAGAATATACCGTACCCTGTAGTTTGCTCTATGTTGAGCCAAGCAAGAAGAATTGGGAGCATAGGATTGAAACGACACTACCCTATTCGTTGACGAAGGCTCAATTTACGCCCGAACCTGCCTTGCAAATCGTAGTGTATCGGCAAGGGCGTCGCAGCACTTTCATGCTGACACCTAAAAAAGACTGGATAAGTCTTTGTGCATCAATGCGTGACATATTTTGGACTATCGAAAACAACCGACACTAATTTTTTAGGAGGTCGGTTCCTAATTGTTTCCTAATACGAACTCATCGGCGACATACGACCGATGAGTTTGTTTTTTTGTGGATATACATAGAATAGGAGCGCGTCGTTATGGTTGGTAGAAGTTGTATATTTTGCGTAATGTGAATGTCGGGATTGACCGATTTCAGTATGGGGAGGCAGTGACAGGGGACCTACCGTGCAGGCAGAAACGGCATAGATTGCGGAGAGGGAGCAGGTTTTTGGACACATGAAGTGTGTTTGGAGGGACGAGCGTGGGGAGGTTGCGGTTGCTTGTCGGATTGAATTTGATTAGTATTTTTTTAGGTTTTTTCGGAGGCGTATAAGGGGTGATGATTGTATGTTCATCCTATATTCATCCTATATTCGTCCTATATGCGTCCTATATAAATCGTATATAA
>CAVHKB010000072.1:0-10786 GCA_963636305.1 Prevotella sp. P5-108 | reverse complement strand
GGCAGCGGCAAGCACTACCACAGCGAGAATTATATATACGGTTTTCTTTTTCATAATTGGTGATTTTTAATGGTGGAGAGAATAAGACAAAAAGCGACTGCCAAAGTGGCTGCCAAAGCAAGATACATAGGGTTGAACCTTAGTTCAAAAGGCAAGTCAACACAAGTAGTGGCTTGTCCGTCGGCGCAGGCATATTTACCCGAAGACCGATATGCGTTGAGTAGTTGGCGGGCTTCGTCTGACCCTTGGTCGGCTGCTACCTGCAAAGCGGCTTGCTCGGCAGCATAGCAACGGACAGGGTCTTCGTGGGATATGGCACGCACCGAACGCACATAGTTCCACAGACTGTTAGGCTTGCGGAGTTTGAGGCGGTCGAGTGCAAACCGGTCAGCGACTACTTCATTGTACGACTGCCCATAGTAATGCCCTTTCTCGTGTTCGAGAACAAACTCCTTCTGATAGTCCGGCAACAGGTCATAGATGAGGCGATTGATTTGAATACGCCCCGTCTTCACCTCGCAACGAGCGGGGTTGTCCGGATTGTCATTGAAGACAGGCAGGTATGTAACAGTCGGAGGGGTCATACTTACTTCTTGCGGAATACTAAGACAGCGATGGTGATGAGAATCACAGCAAAGATAACACCGCCGATGATGAGATACTTACGGTACTCTGCCTTGGTCTCTGCGGCGGCCTCTTGTTGGAGTTTCAGGGCTGCCAACTCACTCTCGGCTGCACTCTGTCCGTTTTGATTGGAACCGATTTGGCTCAAGCCTGCGCCTGCTCCGGACAGCACGCCGCCGACAAGCGTCATCCAATCGAATGCGCCTGCCGTTCCGGCGGGGAATTTCTCCGGATAAAGGAAACGGATAAGTTGGTCGAACTGAACGGGGTAGTTCTGCTGCAACAGTTGCAGTTCGGTAATACTCGGGAAGTCGCCCTCGATTTGTATCGGGGTCTCTTGGAAAATCAAAGACACACCTTTCGAGTGTGCCTTTGACCTTTCGAGCAACTCCACGAGAATAGCATTCTTGTTCATACTATACTCTGTTTTGGGGTTGATGAATAGCGGTTGATTACTTGTCGCTGCTTGCTACATAGGCACTGGCAACCGTCATAGCGGCATCGTCTGCTTTCTTGGCAAGCGCACCTGCAATATCAAGCGTGGCACCAAAGAGAATGGTCAGGCTGACCTTGACACCGGCTTGTACCTTATAGGTAGCGGTCTGCAACGACGAGAGTTGGTAGCCTTGGAAGTCGCTGACATCTACCATGAGCGGGTTGTTAGTGTTCTGGCTCTGGTAGTTGGACGGAATGCGCTCCTCCTCGACGGGGTTCTTGGTGAAAGGTCCGACCTTGTAGGAACGGAACGGTTCATCCAACTGGGCTGCAGTGGATGCTGCAAACTTGATAGACTGAATACGCGTGGGATTGTAGCGCAGGAACTCTGCCAACACCTCGGCCTTGCAAGGCGTGCAAGAGATAGTCAGGTTCTCGGCAGCAGCACCGTCCTTGAGCAACACGGCGTCGGCTATCTCGGCAATAATCTTGTTAAATTGGATGTTGCGGTCTTCCGAACCCTTGGTGTTATTGAGGGTGATGGTTACGCGCTTGCTCGATTGGTCTTCGTACAAAAAGGTCTTGGCCGAACCAAAATCGAGAAAATTGTCGCCCGCACCGGTGTAGTTAGCCCCCTCGGCATTGGCGTTCATCGCTTTCTGTAGCATTTCGTCCGTAACAACTACGGCACCTACTTTCTTAGGATTACTCATTGTTTTAATGTTTGATTGTTTTAATGGATAATAAATTTACTCTGCTTTCGCCTCTTCGGCAGCGGAAACAGCCGTGGTGGAACGGAAACGGTCGCGGTTGAGATATACCAATACTCCCAACAAAACGACACACACAATGCCGATAATTACGGCGGTAGATACTTTGTTCATTGCTTTTTATGTTTAGTTGTGGCAAAAATAGTTGCGGCAAAAATTAACGGTGCAAAGGTACTGCAACTGCGCAAACCCGTTTCCGCTTTTTGCCGATTATTTCCGTTCTTTTCCGTTTATTTCCGTTTTTTGCCGATTATTTACGAGTGAGCGTTTTGCAGATTTGCGGAATTTTCCGTAACTTTGCGGCGAAATTACTATAGAACCTAATAGACACAACTATGGCAACAAGGAAGAAAACCATTAAAGAGACCGTCGAGAAGACAAAAAAGGTATCAAAAGGGTGGCTTGAATCGCTCAAGACACAAGGAACAATAACCATAAATGACCCACAATTAGCGTAGGGTTTGGCGTTTTATTCTATTGAGATACCGTAGTGGTCGCAGATATAGGCAACGGCAGAGGGCGTAAGCAAACAACGAGAGGTGCAGCCTAACGGTTGCAGTTCGTGCCAAATAGATGCGATATAGGTACGCAGTGTGCGCTCCGATATACCGGCGGCGTGGGCAAGTTGTTTCCGAGACATGTAGTGATATGCCATATTGCTGTTTCGTTGTTTAGAAAAACGCTCAACTAATCATACATCCGTGTTCTTGATGCGAATATGGTAATGTGGCTGCGTGGCGGCGCGGCGATTCACCTCCTGCTGCTTGCGCTTGAAGTACTCAAAGTTGTTGATACAGTTCTTGCGGCGGTCGATGTTATCCACCGTGCGGAACAGAATAGCGTCGGAGTAATAAGTAAATGCCTTGGGCGGAATGGTGGTGAAGCCATGCCCGACAAAGAACACATCGAGGCTACGCTGACGACGACGCACAAACAGATTGACTATCTCCTGCGGCAGGTTGTCTCCAAAATAGACCTTGCAGTCGTCGAAGACGATGATGCCGTTGTTGAACATCGAGATACGGCATAGGCTATAGTGCTTTTCCTCGCCCGCCTCGTCCTGCCAAATATGGCGTTGAATGCCCGTATAGACATAGTCGTCGGGGCAGGCAAGCGGGTTCTCCGGATAGTCCTGCCACTCGGTGTCGTCCGGCGTAACGATGAGTATCTTGAGCCGCTGCCCGTTCTCGTAGGCAGCCGCCAACATACGCTCGAACATACGGCACAGAAAAGTGGTCTTACCCGTGCCGTTGAAGCCCAACACAAGGGTACATTTCGCCGCACGAGGGATGTTATTGTCGTTTATCATTTCGTTTGCTTACTTTTTTCGGTTGAAAAACTTGCAGGTTTGTATAATTTGCTGTACTTTTGCGGAAAGTTTTTGGTCTAAGTGCCATACGCAGAACGCTCGCATTTTGTAGTTTATGCGGTAAATGGATGTAGAAGCGAGAACTACAGAGAGGACAGTTGGCTACTCTCCCAATAAACTTTTCTATTCTCTATGTCCTTTTGGCGTCTTACGCCGGATGTAGTTACTTTCCAAACATCGGAAGCATTGACATAGATTAGACGAAGGGCTGCTGCATAATGCAGTCCTTTCTTCTTTTCTATATACGACCAACATAATGGAACCTTCCGAGCCGCTGACAATACGGTTATACTCCTTAACTATATATCGTACAAAGTCCTCCGGAGTAAGTCCGACTTTCTCTATCTCCCGCTTATGCTTGTTGCTGATATGCTTGAGATAGGTGTCCGAAAGATAAATATCTGCACACTGCAATCCTGCCTTTCTGGCTACCGACATAGGAAGTCTGCCTATCTTGGTTCCTACTCCTTTCAGTATGGTTCGTTGCTGTCCCATTGTTACTCTTTCACCTCCTTATCATCAGCTTGGCGGGCTTTCAGTTGCTCGGCAAGCAGACGGCTTTTCTGCTCCAACTCGTAGGCATCTATCTTTGCTTGCTGCTGTTTGACTTTCTCCTCGAGCAGGTTCATCTTGCGTGCATCCAAGGCAGCGGGTATCTGCGTGCCGTAGATGCCGACTATCAGGATGACGAGTTGCAGCCAAAGCGGGATATAGCCGCCCGTCTTCTCGCAATAGACATAGATAATCTTGCGCATACGGGACTTTTGGTCTGCCGTGGCGCGGTGGCTTTCGATAGGATTCTTCGAGATGAGCGACAAGCCGAACGCCGCACTGCTATCGATGGTGTCGGTGATGAGCGTTGCCGTCTCCTCGGTGGCGGCGGCAATCAGTTCGTCGTGTTCACCGTCGTCTTCGATGAATGTCTCCTGCTCTGAGGGCGGCTCAAAGTCGGGTCGCTCATCGATGTTCATAGCCTGTTTGGGCTGCTCCATCTCGTCGATGAAAGCAAGGTCGCCGTCCTCGAAATGATAATCCGGAGTGGGCTGTGGAATAGAATCTAATACGGACATGGTGTTACTTGTTGGGTTGCAGGGCTTGGTTGATAATAGCCGTCAAGTATTCGGTAACTTGGCGCGGGGCAGAGGAGCGGACGACACGCGCATTGCGGTCAAGTTGTGCCGTGCGCAGATAGACCGTCTCGCCCTCTCGGCTGATGAGGAACACGGACTCCGCTTCGTCGTCTTGCAGGTTCTCGTCCTCGCGGAACAGAGCGGCGGCGAGTTCATCGTTCACCTTGGGCAGGAACTTCTGTGTAATGGTGGGCAGGTAGGGGCGCACCACCGATAGGATAAAATCGAGGTTCATAGGTGCAGTCCCTTTCGTATTTGAGCGATGGAGGTGATGTTCTCGTTGTGTTGGCGTGCGATACGCAGGATGTCGGCATCGCGTAGCACAAAGGGGTAGAACCACTCGGCGTTGCGTTCGATGGTGTAGCGCAGGAACATATCGGCGAGGATGAGCAGCGGCGTAACTTCCCGATGGTACTTCTCGCGCAGGCGTACGGCGGTCTCGTCGAGCAGGTCTGCCGTGAAAGGTTGCAGCAGCGGGCGGATGTCGTCCCAAGTGATAGGGCGGTTCTCCCGCTCGGCAAGCGTCTCGGCGTAGTGCTGAATGCTTTCCTGTTGGCGGCGGTTGTCGTCTTGTTGTTGGGTCAGTGCGTCGTTGATAGAGCGGTTCTCGGCTTGTAGGGCTTCGAGTTGAGCGGTCAGTTCGGTGACTTGCTTTTGTGCTTCGTCGAGAGCGGTGTTGTCCGGAGCGGGGTCGTTGCGGTGTTGCTCACGGAAACGGAATGCGTCGATGAGTTGGCGCATGTTGTCATCGCTGCCGATTACCTCGGGAAAGATGTCTTTCACGAGGTGGTAAGTCTCCTCGGAGACATTGAAATTGATAGATTTTCGTGCCATAATGAGTTAGTATTTGATTTGTTTATTTGTTGAATTGTTACATCTTCCACACGGGTCAGATACGGGTCAGCTACGCTTCAGCGGCATGATACCGCCTCGCCGCCACCGTCGGTCTTTCGCTGAAAGGAGCGTGATAGGTGCTTTCTTTCGGGTAGTGAAAGACTGAAAGGCGCATCTTTCAAACGGTGAAAGATTGCAGGGCTGCGCCTTTCAGTAATTAGGAATTAGGAATTAGGAATGATATGCTTTGTAAGGTGAGAATACCAGACCATACTTTGCATGTTAATTGTTAATTGTTAATTGTTAAATCTTAATTGTTCATTGACCTATTTTCTTCTGCACCAGAGTATCGGGTTGTCGCATTGTCTGCTGATGGCGGAGATGAGGATGTAGCACATCGCAAAGCCGATACCGATGAAAGAGGTGAAAGTGATGACGAGAGCCGTCAGCAGGTCGCTCAGGTAGAGCGAGCCGCACTCAAAGATGTATGCCATGCAGGTGATAGCCGCCAAGCATACGCCGATGAGGTAGAAAAAGAGTAATGTGGACATAAAATTGTATTTTTTAGGGTTGATTATTTGCATATTCGGTTGAAAGGCTGTAATTTTGCAGCAACTTAAAGACGAGGAGTTACGGTCTAAGAGCCATATATAGGGCACCCCGCAGTAATGTGCAACTATGTCTATGGAAGTAGTAGCGGGAACTACCGAGAGTGTCGGCAACTCTCCCATAACAACTCTTTCTTTTCGACAGCAGATGTTTCTCGAGCACCTGCTGTTTTTATTTCCCATATTTGTTCGGGCATACTATAATTGATATTGATAGCAGCAATAGGATGCCTCTTTTCGGTTTCTCTGTAAAGGACAAGCAGCAATGAATTGTCCGAGCCTTGTCGTATCTGATTAAACGATTGGGCGATAAGACGCACATATTCGATAGCGTCCAATCCCAACAAATCGAGTTCTGCTTGGTGTTTATTCTCTATATGCCGAATGTGGTTGTGTGATATGTAAATATCAGCACAATTTCTACCGATATATTTCGCGATAGGTGCTTTTAGCCGACCCACTTTCAGTCCGGGATAGCCGATAGTATTACGATATTGCTTTTTCATTTTTCAATCTTTCAGGCGTTTCGTGGTATTCAATTACAGACTGTTCCATTATCAAAAACGCATACAAAGTTACAACGGGGCGAAGGATAGTACCAAAAACTTACCATAGATATTTTTCCGAGCCTGTTTAGTGGGGGTATTTGCAGGGTTTGTACCCAAGTTGTACCCTGTTTGTACCCAAGTTGTACCACTTTTGTACCACCATGCAAACTGCTTATTTTCAAATAGTTATATTTACTTTTTGCCCTATGTGGTACAAAGGTACAACTTTGTGGCGTATTTATTCCTCTTATGGGGTTACGGGGTGGCGGGGTGCGCCTGTGGGGATGTTGCATAGCAACAAACCGCCTGCCTATTTGTACTATGACAGATAGGCAGGCGTGTTAATTGTTAATTGTTAATTGTTAATTGCCTAATACGGCAGATTGTTGTCAATCGGGATGTCGGGCGAGGTGCGGATGTAGAGTAGTTCTACCGACTTGCGGGTAGTGCCGACATAGACATTGCGGGTGATACGCTGCATATCCTCTTTGTAGCCTTGCACGCACGGCGGACACAACTCGTAGCCGCGTTCTTGGCACCATATCTTCAGTTTGGCTTTGAACGACTGCGCCGACTTTTTGAGGTCGCGCCCGATGTCGTTGCAAAAGTCATCATACACTTGCTGTTTGAGCAACAGGTGATTGAGTTTTGGGCTTGGCTCGCCGTCGTTCTCGGCAAAATAGGTGTCTGCCCACGCCTTGAAGTTATCGCCCATCATGTTGTAGCGTACCCGCGCCATCACACGGTCGAGAGGCGGCATGACGGTGATGTCCTGATGTGCCAAGTAGAACTGTATGCAATTCACCATGAAGTTGTAGTCCGCATTGTAGTCCTCCTCGCTGTAGTCGTGTCCGAACAGGTTCTGCCCATCGAAGTCGGTGCTTACCTTGCGGGTCTCTTGGTAGTTGCCCTTCTGCCCCTGCTCGTGGTAGTAGTCGGAGAACACGACGGGTATCAGACGGCGCAGGGTAGAGTTGTCATCGCCCCGCCATGGGAAGTTGGACGACACCACCGTCTGTGGGCTTTCTCGGTAGTCTATCTCAAACGACTGCGTACCCTTGGGGTTGACGGTCAGTTGTCCGGTTATCTTGCCGTAGAAGGTGTCAAAGGGGAAGTTCTTGGCAGCGTCATCCACAAATAGGATGTCGGTGCGGGTGCTGACACGGTCGAGAAAGTGGTTGTTCTTGGTCATGTCGCCGTCGCGCCCATCGAGCGTGACAATGTTTGCCAACCGCAGGTAGTGCAGCACGCGCATGAAGAGCGACTTACCGCTACCGCCGCTGCTCTCATCCTCGCCCGTCAGTTTGCTTTCCATTATCCAGACGCACTTTGCCATATCGTCTTTCTTGAAGTGGTGCAGTAGGAAACCGTAGGCGTATATCTTGTTGAGCAGGTAGAGAGCCTGCTCGCCTTGCTCTTCGGCGGTCAGTCGGCTGCCGTAAATACTCCAACGGTAGTCGGTGGCGTATTGCGTGTCGGTGGCAGCGTCGCCCGTGGCACGGCTCTCGAACTCCTCCCGCCAATAGATACGACTGCCGTTGATGAGGTAGCGGAACACCTTGCTGCGAGTGTTGTCAATGTATAGGCAGTTGTCCTCTACATGGAACGCACGAGGCAACTCCTTGTAGTTGTGCGGGATAATCTTCTCGGTGTAGCAGTAGGTATTGCAGTCCTGCGGACGGGTCTGTACCACGCTGTCTTGCGTGATGGTAATGCTGCCGTTGTCGAAGAACAGGGTGCGACTGTCGGCGGTGGCGAGGTTGAATTGCACCTCAATGGTCTCGAGGTCGTCGTAGAGGCTCTGTGTGGCTTTCTTGCTGTTGATGTAGGCTTCCAGAATGGCGTTGCGTACCTGCCGGCGGCGCAAGTCTTGCCGTATAAAGTCCCGCAGTTGCTTCGCGTCGAGCAGTTCCACCTTGTAGTTGTAGATACGGCAGGGGCGCACCTCTTGTGTGATAGGGTCTTTCAGTTTATAAAACCCGTTGAGCCGCAGGAAATAGAGCAGATTGACCGACTTGATTTGGATGTTCTCCACGATGTTCAACGGCTCGTGGTTCTTCTGCGTGTAGGAGGTAGTCCAGAACTGTGCTTGCAGTGCCGTCTCAAGCAGTTTCTCAAACTCTGTTTTTGATGGGCGCAACTCGAGAAAGTCGCGCAGGTCTTTGCGGGGCTTGCCGCGGTTGTCGCGGTAGTTGAGCAGCCAATGGGGCAGTTCCACCGTATAGATACTCAGGTGCTGCAATGCCATCTTGTCGCCTTGCCGCTTGCCCGTCTCGTCGATGTCGGGGATGTTATACACCTTTTGCGCCATGCTCTGCAAGTGGCGCAGGGTCGATTCCGACAGTTCGGCACACTCGCTGTTGAGCCATACGGGGTAGTAGCCAAGCCCCGCTACATTCATTGCATCGCGCTCGCCGGAGCAGATACAGATAGCGGGCAGTTTGCCGCCGTCCTCTTGCTCCTTCTGACGCTCGTAGGCTTTGCGGGCTTCTGCCAGTCCGTTGATGTAGTCTTTGGGCTTGTTGCCGGTGTAGAAGAACCGCCGTGCCTTGTCGTAACTGAGGGGGCAGTATATCTTCTTGAACTCGCCGCAGTCGTGTAGGAAGATAGGAAAGTCCTCCGAGGCATAGACCGTGCGTTTGGTTAGGCGTTTGGTGTCTTTGTTACGGCTGACGGCACTGTAATAGTCGAGGCTTAGATAGTGGTATCGTGCCAGCGTGTCGGCTTTGACGAATGCGCCCCACACCTTCAAGTCCTCCGCTGTGGGTTCTGCCTTGGCTTGATAGGCAAACTCGCCCTCTTTGTAGTCGGGATTGCCCTCCACATCCTCAAACTCTATCCGGAGTGCCTTGTTTATCTCCGGACGCAAGGTGGTGTCTATTTGGTAGCGGTCGGCTAATTGGTGGAGTGCCTCGCTGAAGAAACTGACATTGTTTGCCCGCATATAGGCATCGAAGCAGTTTATCTCGTGTCCGTCGTCGCCGAAGTCGCACACATACCATACGCCGTCTTTCTCTCGTATGGTGGCACTCGCAGTCCGTTCATCGGCGCGCATCTTGAACTTGCGTGCCTGTCCGTTCACCACCTCGCGGGCAGCAGGGTAGAGGTCGAGCAGCAGGTCAAGTCCGCCGTGTGTGGCTTTGAGTATTTCGTTTTTTAGGTCAATCATTGTGCAAAGATGTCAAAGTGCCATATCGAGCCGATATTGGCAGCGTGGTTAATTTGTCGGGCTCGCTCATTGGTGATGAGTGTGCGCCCGCCCAACATGTTGTAGAAACAACAGTGGCTTATGTGGAGGTGATGGGTCAAGCTGTTGCGTATGGCACTGCGTTGCGTGCTGTCGCCGCGTGTGTAGTACCACTTGCGCAGACACCGCATGCGCCTCTCCCGTTCTTTGTGTGGTATCATCGGATGGTGTTGTTAGACCGCTTGCGCTGTTAGAATTGAGCCCGCTGCGCTGTAAGAGGTTTGCGGGGCATGTTAATTGTTAACTGTTAATTGTTAATTCATCAATGTCATTTTCTCCCAGCACACCGGCGCATACGGTGTAGAGGTGGTCGGTCTGATAGGCAACGCTTTCTCGGAGCAATGCCTCGTCGGTGATATGCACAAGGATGACATAGGCATCCATATCTCGGCGGTTGTAGTAGGCATCGAAAGCAATGCCCTCTGTTGTGTCCATCGTGTCGGATAGTTGTACGGCTTTGCGGTGGTCGTAGTCCATGATGATGCAGTACCATCCCGCCCGTTCTCTCGGATAAATCTTGTAAGTCATAGGGCAAGTATTAGAGGTTATCTTCGCCCTCGTTGGTGCATCGGCGAAGTGGATTGAAGTACTTTTGTCGTTCTTCCTCTTCGCGGTTCTTGTCGCGAATACCTATCAGTATCGACTGCATGAGTTCGTTCTCGGCGGAGGAGAGTTTCACTCTGCCATAGAGCCTATTCTCGAACTGCGAGCGTGAGAAGTGGAAACTGTACTGCGTGTCGAGCAGTCTTTTCTTGAGTTGCGCAAACTCCGCAACCGTTACATCGAAGTCTTTCAAAAACTGTTTCATATCGTATATGTTATATTAGTGTCGTTAGCGGGTGCTCCCGCAGTGGCGTGTCGCCACAGACAATAAGCCATGCGGGTCTATCTTATAAAAATATGGCAGCGTGGCGAGTTCCTTATTTCAATGCGCTGCTTTCGCAGTTCCTTATTCATGCCACCTCTTCGTGGCGTTTATCACGCTGCCATATCATTAGCGGGTCTCCATCAACAATGTATAATTACAAATTGAGCGCAGATACATACCACTGCAAAAGTGCAGACAAGTTGCATATTTGCGGTTTTTTCTGTAATTTTGCGGTGCAAAGGTACAGCAGATATTTTATATACGCAAATATATTTTACTCGCAAATATATTATATTTTATCTCAAAACTTACAACGCTATGTGTTACAGAGAATTACAAGAGTTGGCAAACTC
>CAVHKB010000071.1:0-10842 GCA_963636305.1 Prevotella sp. P5-108 | reverse complement strand
GCATGTTAATTGTTAATTGTTAATTATTAATTGTTAATTGCCCCCGCCGTCCGTCAACCAACACCCCTTTCTCAAACATCAACAAAAAAATCTTTCCTCGTCTTGCACACTTCTATAAAAATAACTACCTTTGTATCGCAATCCAAAATGCCAACAATTCTCATGCAAACCAATAATAATCAACCCTATAAAAACTAACTTTATGAAAAAACTTTCTTTCCTCTTCGCCGCGCTCCTGGCAACTACTTTGTCTTTTGCGGCAACCAAAACATTTACTTTGGATTTCACTGCCTCCACATGGGGATTACCATCGGACAAGGAAACAAAAGACGCCACATTTACTGACGAGGTCACTGGTTGCTCCATCTCTTTTAGCGGGATGACAGAAGCATCAGGCTACAAAGTAAACACCTATGGTGGAAATTTGACACTGCTATTTGGTAATGTGGCAGGTGCAACGCTTACTTTCAACGCATTCGACAAATTGGTTACCAATGTGGAAATAGTAGGAGCCTCCGGTGGTTCCGCTAAGGTGGGTTGGAAATTCCTGGTAGGAACCACCGAATTAAATTCTTTCACAGGCTGCCAAGAAACATATTCAATTCCTATTCCCGCCGAGCAACAAGCAACCACCAACAATTACAGCATTGTTCTTACCAACAGCAACAATATGCAATTGACAAAAGTCATCTTCACCTACGAAGAAGCCTCTTCCGAACCGAATATCTCCTGCAATGATATTAAATTCGGTACAGTCAATGCCGCAGACGCAAACAGTCAGGAAGTTACCGTAAAGGGCGAAAACCTGACAGAGGTTATTGCCGCTTCGTTGCAAGAAGGAAAGCATTTCTCTGCAACGGGAACACTTACTGCCGAAGGCGGTACACTGACCATCGCAGTTACTGCAACGGAAGCCGGCACCTACAAAGACACCCTTGTTCTGACCTCAGGCACTATCGTGAAAAAAGCAGAGATTTCCGCTAAAGTCATCAAGTTGGTTGGAAACGGCACCGAAGAATCGCCTTACACTGTTGCTGATGTTATCGCACTGAATAATTCACTCGGTGAAGCAGCGTGGGTAAAAGGCTATATTGTAGGTACTGTTAATTCCAACACCAAGAAAATTGAGAGTCCGTATATCAACACAATGGTTGCAATTGCCGATACAAAGGAACTGACAACCGACAGCATCTTTGTTCCTGTCGCATTGCCAAGTGGAGATATTCGTGATGCTGTCAATTTGGTAGATCATGCCGAGAATCTTGGCGTGATGTTAAATATCAAAGGCGACTTGATTTCTTACTTCGGTATGCCGGGTGTAAAGAATCCTACCGAATACAAGTTGGGAGAATCCACCGCCGTACCTAATATCTCCGAAACAGTCACTGTGAAGAAATTTATCCGCAACGGACAACTGTACATTGTTAACGATAATAAAGTTTACAATGCAATAGGACAAGAAGTAAAGTAACTCCTTCTTTCGTATAATAACAATAGAGGCTGCCTGAAATCATCAAGCAGCCTCTTCTGTTACACCCACCTCCGTCAACCCTACCCACTCCGAAAAACTATGCTCGCAACTAAAAATATCCTGCATATTGCACAATACAGAAAAACATTGTACCTTTGCACCGATTTTAAGGCGTAGTCTCTGGCAAAATAAAGATATAGCGTACACTGCGTCTGTTAACCCATTAAATAAAATAACAATGGATTTAATTAAAATTGCTGAGCAAGCATTTGCTGGCGAAAAGAAGGAGTTCCCTGCTTTCAAAGCAGGAGATACCGTAACGGTCGCATACCGCATCAAAGAAGGTAACAAGGAGCGTATTCAAGAGTTCCGAGGAGATGTAATACGGCTCTCCGGAAGCCAGGACAAAAAGCGTTTCACTGTCCGTAAAATGTCAGGTAATGTAGGCGTAGAGCGTATATTCCCGATGGACTCACCTTTCATTGAGAGTATAACCGTCAACAAGTATGGTAAAGTACGCCGTGCAAGACTGTTCTACCTGCGTAATCTGACAGGTAAAAAAGCGCGTATTCCAGAACGCCGCATTAAGTAAAATGCCTATCATTGCTCAAAGTCGCTGTGCCAACAAAGCACAGCGATTTTTGTCTTCAACAAACCTTTTCCCACAATGACGCAAAAAACCAATGCCGCACGGCTGTTAGACGCTGCTCGGATACCCTATCGGCTCATCTCCTACCAAGTGGACGAGAACGACCTCAGTGCGACACACCTCGCACAGCAACTCAACGAAGATGTATCTTGCGTATTCAAAACATTGGTACTGCGAGGCGACAAAACAGGTGTCTTCGTCTGTGTTATACCAGGCGACAAAGAACTCGACCTCAAAAAAGCCGCAAAGGTCAGTGGAAACAAATCCTGTGCTATGGTACAGGTCAAAGAACTGCTCTCACTCACAGGATACATTCGAGGAGGATGCAGCCCCGTCGGTATGCGCAAAGCATATCCTACCTACATTCACCAAAGTTGCTTGCAACAAGAAAACATCTATATCAGTGCTGGCTGCCGTGGACTGCAACTCTATATCGCTACCACCGACCTGATTCGTTTCGCAGCCCTGCAAGTTACCGACCTTGTATAACAGGTCTTCCTCACGCCTGCAATGCGGCTACAGCCGTTCAGCCTTGTTTGTCCAACATATCTTGCATACGCAATAACTCGTCACGCAATTGAGCCGCCTCAATAAAACGCAACTCCTTCGCACATACTAACATCTCTTTTCGAGTCTTTTCAATCGCTTTCTGCAACTCTTTAGGTGTCATCTGCTCTACTATAGGCAAAGTCACGGCATCATACACGCGACTAACAGCGTACTTCTTCTCTTGCTCCGGCGAACCTAATAGCGACAACGGATTATCCAACGCTTTCCGTATAGCAGTCGGAGTAATATGATGAGCCTTGTTGTATGCAAGTTGCTTCGCACGACGACGCTCCGTCTCTTGAATAGTGATACGCATACTGTCGGTAATCTTATCTGCATACATAATAACTTTTCCGTTCACATTACGTGCCGCACGACCTGCTGTCTGCGTCAAACTGCGATGATTACGCAAAAAACCCTCCTTGTCTGCATCTAAAATAACAACAAGACTTACCTCCGGCAAATCTAACCCCTCCCGCAGAAGATTCACACCTACCAATACGTCATATATACCCCTACGCAAGTCTTCCATAATCTGAACCCTATCCAATGTATCCACATCACTATGTATATAAGCACAGCGTACTCCCGTCTTGCGCAGATAATCGTCCAACTCCTCTGCCATACGCTTTGTAAGTGTTGTAACCAAAGTACGCTCGTCCCTCTCTACTCGCTTCGTAATCTCTTCCATAAGGTCATCTACTTGGTGCGCTGAAGGACGAACCACAATCTCTGGGTCAAGGAGCCCCGTAGGACGAATAACTTGGTCAACAACAACACCCTTTGATTTCTCTAACTCATAATCTGACGGGGTCGCACTCACATAGATAGTCTGAGGAGTGAGAGCCTCAAATTCATCAAACTTCAGAGGACGGTTATCTCTACAGGCAGGCAAACGGAATCCATACTCCACTAAATTATTCTTACGCGCTGCATCTCCTCCGTACATAGCATGTATCTGCGGTACGGTAACATGACTCTCATCTACCACCAACAACAAGTCTTTCGGAAAATAATCAAGCAGGCAATACGGACGAGAACCGGCCGCACGAGCATCAAAATAACGGGAATAGTTCTCCACACCTGAACAGTAGCCTAACTCTTGAATCATCTCTAAATCATAGTTGACACGCTGTTCTATGCGCTTTGCTTCCGCCTCCCTACCTGCTCGCTGAAAAAAGGCTATCTGCTCCTGCAAATCTTTCCGAATCTCTACTACGGCGCGGGTTACTCGTTCTTTGGTCGTCGTAAATATCGAGGCTGGATAGATGTTAAACGACTCATACTCATCAATCGTATGTTGGTCCGTCGGCTCGTAAGTATAAATCTCATCTATCTCATTCCCCCAAAATACAACTCGCAATACATAGTTAGCGTATGCAAGAAAAATATCTACAGTATCCCCCTTCACTCGAAAATTACCACGATTCAAATCAATGTCATTACGAGTATACTGCGACGCAACCAACTGCAACAAGAAATCATCGCGCACAACTCGTTCCCCCTTGCATATACGAATGGCATTCTGAGAAAAGTCCTGCGGATTACCAATGCCATACAGACAACTCACCGACGATACCACTATCACATCTCTTCGTCCCGACAACAACGATGCAGCGGCACTCAACCGTAGCTTCTCTATCTCTGCATTGATACTGAGGTCTTTCTCAATGTATGTATCCGTAGAGGGAATATATGCCTCCGGCTGATAATAATCATAATAACTTACAAAGTACTCCACAGCATTATGCGGGAAGAAACCTTTCATCTCGCTATAAAGTTGCGCCGCAAGAGTTTTGTTGTGCGATAGAATCAAAGTGGGGCGTCCTGTCTGCTCTATCACATTGGCAATAGTGAATGTTTTCCCAGAGCCTGTAACTCCGAGCAGTGTCTGTGCCGGGACGCCTGCACGAACACCGCTGACAAGTTGCTCTATCGCCTCAGGCTGGTCGCCTGTCGGTTGATAGGAAGATACAAGATGAAACGATTTCTGAACCATAACCCATACATTCCCGTCCAATCATCCTGCCCAGTTCTCTCTGTCAAGATTACGATAACTAATCGCCTCCGCAATATGGTTCATCTGTATATCAGCCATACCCTCAAGGTCTGCAATGGTTCTCGCCACCTTCAGTATTCTGTCATAGGCACGCGCAGATAACCCCAAGCGCTCCATAGCATTCTGCAATAATGCATTGCACGATGCATCAATCGCACAGTAATGGCGGATTTGCTTTCCAGACATCTGCGCATTACAATAAACCCCCTTCACATCCTTAAACCGCTGTGCTTGTATCTCTCTTGCCCGCAACACCCGCTCCCGTATCTGCGCACTATGTTCTTCCTCCTTCTGACTTGTGAGTTTGTTGAAAGGAACGGGCACAATCTCTACCTGTATGTCAATTCTGTCGAGCAAGGGTCCTGATATACGGCTTAAGTATCGGTGTACAATACCTGGATTGCAAGTACATGCATGAGTCGGATCATTATAATGCCCGCACGGACATGGATTCATTGCCGCAACAAGCATAAAACTGGCAGGATACTCCACTGAACTCTTGGCTCTTGCAATGCAAATCTTCCTGTCTTCCAACGGCTGACGCATTACCTCCAATGCACTGCGCTTGTACTCCGGAAGTTCGTCCAAGAAAAGTACCCCGTTGTGTGCCAACGAAATCTCTCCAGGCATCGGGTTCGAACCTCCTCCCACCAAAGCCACATCGCTCACCGTATGATGCGGACTGCGAAAAGGGCGTTGCGTAATAAGAGAAACAGTCTTGCCTGTTATGCCCGCCACCGAGTGTATCTTGGTGGTCTCAAGTGCCTCCTGCAGGGTAAGAGGAGGCAGAATACTCGGTAAGCGTTTGGCCATCATACTCTTTCCTGCACCTGGAGGACCAACCATCAACAGATTGTGTCCCCCCGCCGCTGCAACTTCCAATGCCCGCTTGACATTCTCCTGTCCCCGCACATCGGCAAAATCAAGTTCGCAGTGTTGGGCAGGCATCGCAAACGCTTGCTGCATATCAACGGTGGTAGGCTCCATATCTGCCTTCCCGTTCAGAAATCGCTCCACATCCCGTATGGTGTCCATACCGTAAACCTCCAATCCCTCTACCACAGCCGCCTCCTGCGCATTGGCTGAAGGCAGAATAAAACCACGATATCCCATCTCTTTAGCCATCAAAGCAATAGGCAGAACGCCCCGTATAGGTTGCAGCGTACCGTCAAGTGAGAGTTCCCCCATAATGATGTACTCATGCAGTCGCTCCGACAGTATCTGCTCGTCCGCTGCCATCACACCAATAGCCAATGGCAAATCGTATGCAGAGCCCTCCTTCTTTATATCCGCTGGAGCCATGTTGATAATGATCTGCTTTACGGGCATCTTATAGCCGTTCACCTTCAAGGCTGACGCTATGCGCTCATGGCTCTCTTTCACTGCATTGTCGGGTAGCCCGACCAAGAAGAAATTCGTTCCTTGAGTGAGATATACTTCTATGGTCACAGGTACAGCATCTATACCATAAACGGCTGCTCCAAAGGTCTTTACTAACATTGTTCTCTACTTTTTTGATGGAATGGTGTCGGTTGCTATAGCCTTTTTCTTGGGTTTGTAGCCATGACCTCCGAAATCATATTTGAACATCAAACCCACACCTTGAACCGTATGAGCCTCCTTCAGCGAATACTTGTCCACCGTGTGTGTGTACGCCTTCGCACGCCAGTGACCCGACGGACTTAGCATATATTCCACATCAAGATTGCCAAACAAAGGCTGATTGCTTATATCGTTATATCGGTATCCGAAGTTACCGTTTATCAACAGACGGTTGTTCGGCTGGTATTGGAACTGGGTCTCATACTCCTGACTTGCATCATAGCCTGTACCATCGCTGCGCACATTAAAGCCTACCGTAAAATCTTTGGTCAGTTTGCCTAACCAGTTGTTTATCTGACCCGTAATAGTGGAACTGAGCAACGAATAAGTCTCACTCACACCCACATTCTCCGTCGTCGTCTGCAGATACTCAGGAGTATAGAACTTGTTAAACACCAGTAAGTACAAGATTTGACGCATTAACATCTCATCTGTGTTGATGATCGATTTCACCTGACTCGTCACACTCTCGTCCGACTGGGGTAACTCTATACCAAACGAGATGAGCGGATTCATCAGATAGTCTTTCAAATAGAGAATGCAATTCACCGGCACCGATGTTCGGTTCGTCGACAGTTGCGATATGTCCGAACCAAATAGGTCGCGCAATGAAGCCGTAGTCGAGTAATGTGCGCTCGCGTCTATTTGTGGATTCTCCGCATCTCCGTTGAAGATTACTTTGCTGTTCGGCCGTATCGTAAACTCCTTACGGATAACATTCTGGAAAGTAAAGAAGAACGAACCCTGCTGCAAGGTGTATGTGCCGAATATCTTTATGTCATCGGCTGCCATATCATACTTCACCTGTATATGACCCTCTCCGCGTCCCTCCAAGTGGTCACCCGTCTTGGGGTCAATAATAATGTTCACCATAGCATTGGGCATCGCTTCTATTTGCAAGTCAAGATACACTTTGGTGTTGCTGCTCTCCTCTTGCGGATGCTTCTCCTCTTTCTTCGCAGGCTGTGTGTGATCGACAAAAGTAATAAAAGAGTTGTCGTGCGCACTGCTTGCACCGCCTATTGACAGACTGAACTCTGTCTTGTCACTGGTCCGTGCGTTCGCTCCGATACGGCATTCATTCATATCTCCGTGTATCGAGGCTGACCCTGTACCATAAACCCGACCATAGAACATATCATCACGCGACGCCGGAAGATTCATCACCAATGCATCCTTGCAACGGATATCTATGTCATAGCGGAAATCATCGAAACTGCCGTCATGCCGCAACACGCCGTTCACATACAACGGATGATTCTCCGCATCATGCAGTTCGATATCCGAAAAATGGATGCAGTCATAATCCATAGTGATACTGTCTGTGAAGTAATAATGCGTTCCCAACATACCAATACCCAAGCCCGCATCTTTTGCCAACGCCTTACCTGTCACGTGCGACTTTCTGTTCTCGCCGTAAACATGCACCTCCCCGTAACCTCGACCGTGCAAATCTTCCAAGATGCCTTTCGTCCAGAAGTTGATAAATCCAAGATTCACAGAATCTGCCTTGATAAACAAATCCCATCGCTGATTGTTTTGCGGGGCGACAATACCCGTTATGTCTGCCACTGTATCCCCATGCTCCACCACCGACCCTAAGATGTCTATCGTCTTCTTCTCTCGGTTCAGATGCGCTACGGCAGTGGCATCTCCCACAAACTGACCGTTTATACAAGCACTGTCCATCCTCGCCTCCGCTTCAAGCATAGGCGTACTGAACAGACTGTACACCACGCCCTGTGCCGTAAGTCTTCCCCCGAACGAGATGACATCCTTCGCCTCTGTGAAGTCGAGTATATAGTCAAGCGGGAAATCACTGATGTCGAAATGAATCGAATCATTACTGCGTTTGCTCGCTATACCCTCTGCATACACAAAACGCTGCGTATTGCCCAAACGGAAATTCTGTATCTGTAGCGAGGTGTCTGCTGCGGCGTAGCGGATATGGGCATCGGAGAGTGTCCATACCGAGTCCGACAACAGGAACTGCGACGGCAGCAGGTGCAGGTCAATAAGCGGCTCACCCGCATATTGCATAAACCGTGTAACCGTATGGAACGAACCGCTGTTGCGCTGCCCTTTCGGATTCGAAAAATCAAGATTGAACTGAACAGAGTCGCTCTTTGCCACCGACTGGATATGGAACTGCAAGTCCCCTACCTCCTCACCCGCAGGCGTGTCATCGGCGTAAGCCAGTAACTGTGCCGATAAGTTAATCTGCTCTGCACGGTTATCCAAATTAACGGCTATGTTGTCTATCTTTCTCTCCCCGCTCTCTACCGTCGGGACAAGCACTTGCAAGGCAAATTGTTCCTGTGGCTCAGAGATGAAACCCTTAATAGTCGGGTAGTCGGGAATCGATACAGGCAACTCCAATACCTCGCTGATAAGATCCAGATTCTTGAAATAGGCGTAGAACTGTACATCGTTGGTAGCAGGAGTATGCTGAAGGGCTTTGCGGTCCTTCTCCGGTAACAGGCGCGGCAGGTAACCGACCAACAAACGCTTTACAATCGTCGGTAACTGACTGTACTTGTACCGACCCGAAATGTTCGCATTCAGGTAATCCGACTGTATCTTGAAGTTCGTCGGACGCTCATCGCCCGTTTCCGCAATAATACGCAGTGTCTCCAAGAATAAAGTCTTGTCCTTATTTCTAAACGACAAAGTGTCTATCGCCAGCGTACCGTTGATGTTGTCAAGCCTGTTGCCAACGATATCAAGCGACAGACTCCCCCGTAAGTCTGAATCGGCATAACGCTTCGTAAAGCCTAACTCGCCCAAATGCAGACGACGGATATCAAGTTCAAAGTCAATGATTGGCAGTTGCTTGCGCAAATCCACCAAACCGTCAAAGCGGAACCCTATAGCAGGGTCGTCTATACGAATCAGACCCTCATACATATTCTTGGTGTAAGTCCCGTCTATATGCGCGTTCTTGTAGGTGTAACCGTTCAGGTCTATCGAAGAAATGGTGGCGCATAACTTGCCATGCAACGGATGGTCCACTCCCGTATGCGCGTCCACCTGCGCACGCATCGAGATGTTGCCTATCTTCTTGTTCCCAACAAGAGGCGACAGACGGAAACGCTTCGTCTGAACTATCCCCTTGAAATGAATGTCCTCCATACGGTTTGCCGTGCGCAACGACCCTTGCGTCGAAATCGAACCTAACTTCGAGGTGAAAACACCATACAAATCAAGGCTGTCTATTCTGCCTTGCAGACTGCCTTTGTAATGAACCGTACCTAATTGCGACAACGACTTCGGCAACTCGTACGGACGGTTCTGCATGTCGGAAATGAAGTCCTGCACCAATGCCCTGTGAAGAGTCAGGTCTTGCAGTTCGGCGGAAATATACGCACTGTCTATGTTCGGCAGACCTGCTATCGACACATCTCCACGCAACAATGCATATTGCTTGTAGTTGATGGCAAGGTCCTTTGCATACAGATTGTTTATCGTTCCCACTATGCTGCCCGATAACGATATGCCGCCACTGATTTTACCTGTCGCCGGCACAAACAGACCGATGTCACGAGGCGACAACACCGCTTTGCCTATCTCCAACGATACGCGGAAATCCGAAAAATCTTGCTTCCCGTCACTTTGAAGAGGAAACAGCAATCCCACCGTATGAGTACTGAACTCCGAATGAGGCAGCACGACTCGCATCTGCGGCATACTGATACCTTGTGCATTCTTCAATAGCCGTGCCTCTAAAGCGTCCAAACGGAACGAGTCCCTCGAGAGTCTGCATTCGGCATCCCTCTTCCACAGTGTCCCTTCCAAATGCTCTATCTCGGCATCCAACGAGTCGCTGCTGTAATGGTTTAGTGCTACCGCTGCCTGTAGATGTGCGGCATACCACTCATCGTATCGCAATCGGGCATCGTTTATATGCACATTCTTTATCTCTACCACTGGCGGTACTTCGCTCTGCGGCAATGGTAGCAGAACATTCAGAAAACTATAGTTCTTCCGTAACGAATCAAGCGTATAGATATTGATGTAGGGATTCTGCAAGGTAAGATGACGGAAGATAATCCGATGCTGGAAGAAACCCCTGAAGTCGAACTCCGCCTCTGCGTCCTGCGTGTAGAGTAGGGTATCACCCTGCTGGTCGCCTATGTAAATATCATGCAGGGCTACCTTGTTGAACAAACCGTAATCCGCCTTTCCTATGTGTACTTCGGCTTCCAACCCCCGCGACAATTCCTGGGCAACCACATCCAACATCGCCGTCTGTACCTTGCTGCTGCGGATAAGCATAAACAGCATTCCCAACACCAATACAGTGCAAGACAACACTACTGCCAAGATGTATAAAAATCGCTTCATCTTCCCTAACGGGTATATTCATCGTAAGTTAATAATTGCAAAGATAGACTTTATTTCTCGTATATACAAACATTAAAACACAATTCCGCCAAGCCCCATCATTCCTACCCATTCCAAAGGTTTTATATACGATTTATATAGGACGCATATAGGACGAATATAGGATGA
>CAVHKB010000070.1:0-10914 GCA_963636305.1 Prevotella sp. P5-108 | reverse complement strand
CCACCGTGCGCTTATGCCAACTGTAGAGCCATAGCGTGCTATGGCTCTCAACTCCTCTTCGCAGGTAAAACTCTATGTTCTCAAAGAACCATACTTTTCCACTCGTATCATCTCTGCATGTTAATTGTTAATTGTTAACTGTTAATTATTAACTGCGTGCTATGGCTCTCAACTCCTCTTCAAAAAACAAACCTCATGTTCCCCTCAAACCAAACAACGCCCCTCAATATATCATCGTATCTTCCCCCTTCCACAACTCCTATTGGTATAATATTTGTAAAATCGCTCTATGAAACTTCTTTTTCTCACATAGAAATCCACTTTCAATATATTATCTCCAACAATATTTTGGACTTTCAAAGAAATGCATTACCTTTGCCATTTTTGTTTACACTTGAAGCAAATATAACAAACAATATATACATAGAATGAATGCTAAACGACTTGGGTTAGTACTTACTATGGTACTAACCGTATGTATTGGGCAACTACATGCCGAAAATACATGGTTCGACGAACCCCGGAACTTCAGTTCTTATTCATTAGGACAAGGTAAAGTGCACTGCAAAGTGCTAATCTTTGCCTCAGGATTCTACAACCACTGGGCGATTGGAGGTACGTATGTCTACGCCGAAGTGAATGGCGAAAAAACAACTATTGTGGAATACCACGGCGACAACGACAAAAACACCGACAACGACTACAAGGGCTGGGTCAGTCTAACTGTCAAAGATGGTACAATCAAACTCACCAATTCCTACGACCAAGTTCCTGTCGTCCTTGCAGAAGGCTCATCCGGTAATTACTGGTTGTCCCGTACAGGGCAAACCGACCGACCGACTTGGTTCGAATTTGATTGGTATCCATCTGCCAAGTTCAATGGACTTACTTTCTTGGTCAAAGACTATATCGTCGAAACACGACGCGACGACAAAAAGTTCTACCACGACTATAAGTTGGGCGAATATAGTGCCGACTCTCCTCAATCCCCGTTGCTGTTCACACCGACTTTCTATAGTGTCGGCGAAAATGGAGTTGCGGGATTAGGACATGTGCTAATCCCTTATGTAACCTACCAGGAACCTATCTCCTACTACACAAGTTACAACCCTACAGTAGTCACGTCTTCAGAACGGTCGGGACAATTATTTGTCATGACTACCGATACTATGCAATACGACTACAACGCAACTTTCAAAGTAAATCGCGACGGAGGACAGTCACAAGAACTGCAATCAAACACCATAACTATTCCCGCTTTCCACAGAATATACGACTTCAAAGCCAACGATGTGGTAAATAAAGACGGCTCTACAAATACTAAACAGACTGCACTAACCTGGTCCATTAGAACACCGTCTGCTACCGATGTCATGCCTAACGATATGTTCTTGCTCCAACGGGCATACAAAGCAGATTTCTCCGATGTGGAAACTGTCGACCTGATTGCTATGGTATTCGATGCAGAACACGCCAACTATTCCTACATCGACTCTACAGATGCGGCGCTGTTTAATAAAACCGACCGCGAACGACCCATTTACTATCGGATAAGCCGTATCAGTACTTCCAACTGGGGATATAAAGGGCATGATTGGGTAGCGACCGATAGTATTATGAAGAACCCTAAATTACTTTCACTCAATCCCGACTCTTGCTACTTTACAAAGAACGACGATTTCGACAAGACGCGGAAAATAACGCTAACCCTCACCACCAACAAAGAAGATAATACAACCTTCTGGGATCAAAAAGCAGAAGTACTTGTTCAACGGGAAGTAGCAGTCGACCTCTCTACTCGGACAACCGAGCGCCGAGTAAGCGGAACATTATTCAAACGGCAAGCAGATGGAACCTATAAGGCACAAGTGGAGTTAATGGCAGAGTTGCCTTGTTCTTACTACACCTACAAAGGCATACTCGTCGATACCAACAGCGACCTCAAATGCGATACACACGACACAATCACGCTGCACGGAGATAAATTGTACTACAATACCTCTGCCAGTCTTGCTTCGTTCAATGCTTCTAAAGGATACTATCCCGACCATATATTCCTCCAATGGAATCAAACAGATGGCGATGTAGATGTATTCAAAATCTACCGACGATTGGCGAACACCAAAGATGAATGGACCAATGTAACGGAATTGTCTGCAGTAAACTTCTATCGCGATAAAGCGGTCGAAGCAGGAAAGGATTACGAATACCGCGTAATATGCTCCTATGAATGTAACGGAACAACTCGCACCGACACGGCTACCGCAATCGGATGGCTATCCTCCGTTGGAAGCATATCAGGGCATATACGCTACGCCAACGGAACAGGAAACGAGGGAGTTAATGTAGTGGCTGTACCTCAGGGAACAGAACCCAATATCAACCGCGGATATCTACAACCCGTCGGTACCGACCACGACTTTGCTACCATAAACGCAGATGATTGGTCAGGCTCTCGTACCTATCAAATGTTGGTAAAGATAACCGATAACAACAACACTGCAACAAAAAACATATTCTCTACTGTGCCGCAGTTACTTAACCAGTCAAATGGCAGTAAGTACATCAGTTTAGATATAAATCTTGCAGATAGTATGTTGCTGTTCCAATACGGGGACCAAACTGCACAGACTAAAATATCCATTGAACCCGACACATGGATACCTCTTGCAGTGGTTTACGATGCAGGTAAAAAAACCGCTACTCTATACCAAGACGGAAAAGAACTCTATACCCAAACCAATATAGAACCACTCATCACAGGCGAATACAAACTGCATCTACTACGCAATTCCGAGCAGATACTGCTTGACGAATTCCGTATATGGAAACGCGCACTGACCAACAAGGAAGTTAGTCGTACCTCACATGCATATCTCTCCGGAAAAGAAACAAACTTGGCATACTATTACACCTTCGACAACACTTTCTTGTATGTACAAGATGGCGACACTTGTCACTATGTGAACAATATGGCCTACATCGGAGCAAGCGACACCCAACGAAATGACTTGCTGATTAATACAACACAAGGCCATATCAGTACGACCGATATTCCAAGCAGCGAAATGCTTACCTACCGCACTACAACTACTGCAGATGGAGAATACTGCTTAGGAGGAGTGCCTTTTGGTAATGGTGCAACTTACGATGTAACACCGACTGCCGAACATGGTAAGTTCACATACAACAACACCTCTGCAGGTTTTGCAGCAATAACACTGGACTCGAACCGTCCTGAAGCAACCGACATTGACTTTGTGAATACAGAATCTGTCCGCTTTACAGGACGCGTGCTATATCGTCGCTCAACAATACCTGTTCACGGGGCTAATTTTCTGATAAACGGAGTACTCGCTACAACGGCTACTGGTTCTGTCATAGAAACCAATGCCGCTGGTAATTTCGACTTCGATGTACCTATGGCACCTATTACAGTGCAAGTAGTAATGGAAGGACACGAATTTGCAAACAACGGCTTCTTCATTATCAACAACGATAGTCTGTTCCAACCTACTGCTAATATGGACGGACTACGCATGTACGATGAAACCAAAGTCCGTCTAATAGGGCGCGTTACAGGAGGTAACGACCAGGGTCTACTCCCATTAGGCTTTGGATTAAGTAAAAACAATTTGGGAGACAGTATTATGATGTCTTTGGAATTGGAAGGCGACAATACTGCTCTGTTTGTTTATGATCCGCAGAACAAAACAATCGACCAGATTGATACTGTCGTAACACACTCTAACGACTCCAATGTACACTATCACACCGATGTAGTTTACCAACAGAAGCGTATTCTGATATATCCTGACAAGACAACAGGTGAATTCTTCGTCGATTTATTCCCCGTAAAATATAAATTGACCCAACTGACAGCAACAGGTTATTCTACACTGACAAATACGAATACCGCTATTCAGGTATTAGACCTTACTAACCGTTTGACACCGGACACTCTGCGTAATAACGGAGTGGAAGTGTTGTGTAATGATACATTCAGGCATATCTACCATAGCGATGTAAGCACCACACTAACACAATTGCTCTATGGTATGGAACTCGGCTATCTCGGTGTAGAAAAGGCTTATCTAACCAACTTCGATAGCATCGCACAGACACAAAATGTTGTCTACCTGAATGAACAGGGAGAATATGAATACCTCTTTGGAAGACCTATCTTCACTGAAGGTAAATACTCTTTCCGAGTAACCGCTCACGAAGACTATTACTACAATGGAAATAAACTTGGAACACACGACCAAGTAATGTTGAAAGGGAACGACATTGCCATCTACAATGGTATGCACTCGGAAACAGAAGTTATAAAAGGACACTTAGACGACAATGGACAACTGCAAATCGTATTACAAGCCGACTATCCTACCTATACAGGGCTTAACGATAATGTAACGCGTAAAATACAGGTATCCGTAGAACACAACGGAGAACATATTTCGTCAGAACCAATCGAAGTATATGTATTTGCAGACCGTCTTAATGGAGTAGAGAGTGTCAATAAAACCACTTCAGGAATACGACTGTTTGATATACTACGCGACCCTCCAGGATCAAATAGTTACTCTTCATTGGCGGCTGGTTCAACCTACCAGAAAAGCAATATATGGAACATATCTTGGGATTTAGGAACAAATCTGAAGATAACTCATGGTAAAGACTATACAGGACTTATCGGTACTGTATCTGCCCCTGCTGGAGTAGGTGCCTTCACAGGAGAAGAGATACAAATATCTTCTTCAAAATCAACAACCATTCCTATTCTCTATAGCGGGAATGTACAATTGACGGGAACTTATGAATACACGACTACAGAAACCATACAAACTGGTAGTGACGCTTATCATGTAGGAGCAAATGCCGATGTATATATAGGCTCAAGCGAAATCTTGTATCATGGTATCGGACACGGTATGGCTGTACTTGACTCTGTTACCTATTCCGCTATGCGTTCGCAAGTAAAAGAAGGTACAATGAAATTTATCGCCTCAGGACGAAACAGTAACGGAGAAATGCGTTACTTGGTTGTAGGCAGAAAGTTAATATACTCTATCGGACGAGGAACGGAGTTCGCCTATACACAAGAGTATATTCTAACTACCGTCATTCCTACCCTACTACGTGAACGAAACAGTATTCTGTTAACTACCGACTCAACTACTGCACAGAGACAAGCCAATACGACCAAACAACGCGTTTACTACACCTTATTAGATCCCACTGACGAAAAGTTCGGTGTTGATATGTACAATTGGGTTGATCCCATTAATGCCGATACTAAAACGGCTACTGATGATATCGCCACATATAACCGCACTATAGCAGAATGGTTCCAACTGATATATATCAACGAAAAACAAAAGGTGCAGGCTATTAATGAAAACCAACCTTATAAGACCTATTCTATTTCGGGGTCAGCACCTGTTTCGTATGCAGAAAGTGTGAAATACTCTGATGGTTATACTCTGCAAAAGATTGGTATCTCTGCCGGTGGTATCGGAAATATTTTAGGCAACCTTGTCGGAATGTCGGGACTACAGAATATAACCTCTATTCTTTCATACCCTAGTAGAGGAACAGACGCAAACGGAAATACAATAGTATCAATAGAAGCCAATACACCAACTGCCAAATTCAGTGTATCATTCGAACCTAAAGTAGATGTGTCCTTTAATAATGTCGGAGGTAGTACCACTACGGCTTCTCGTTCCTACTCATATACTCTTTCCCCTGATGATTACGGATATATGGATGTGAATGTTTATCGAATAAAAGACACGATAAATACATTCAACAAAGATGCTGATTCCTATAGTCTTGTTCCTTCGACAGACTATACATACAGCAGTTTTATGTTCTTCTGTTCTGCTGGAGCGAGCCGTTGCCCGTACGAGAAAGGAGATAGCACCATCTGTTATAGTCCGGGTACTCCTCTTGGCAATCCGACTATTGCATTGGAGAACCCCCATATCACCATAGACAAGCGTGAGATAAGCAATGTACAAGCAGACCAAAGGGCTATATTCAAACTCTCATTAACCAATGACCAACCTACTGATATTGGTATAGGGACGGTAATAGAATTGCCATTTGAGTTGATGGTAGCACCTAACTCTAATCCTAACGGTTTGAAACTATATATCGACGGCGCACCTATGGGAACTGATCCTGTGAGAGTCTTTATTCCTCACGGGAAGACTATAGTAAAGACTTTGGAAGTAGAGAGGGGAGAAGGTTACGATTTCGATGATGTCAAGTTGCGCCTGCGTTCCACCTGTACTACAGATAATAAACACGAAGCAAGTATCTCTGTGCATTTTATACCTGCGGCTACTGCATTGAATGTAACCACACCGCACAACAAATGGGTACTGAATACCCAATCGGCGCAGGACAGTGCAGGCTACTATATACCTGTGACCATTGATGGATTTGATATCCACTCTGACGGGTTTGACCATATAGAACTGCAATACAAGCAAGTTAATCAGTCGGATGATGATTGGGTGAATACTTGTTCCTATTATCTAAGTGACAGTCTTTATGCATTGGCTTCCGGGAATAAAGCGATGATAAAGAACAGTAAGATAGAGAATGTTCGTTTCTATGGCGGACGAGACCCTATGGAACAGAACTATGAACTGCGTGCTGTAAGTTATGCACGCTACGGCAACGGATTTGTTACCCGCTCGTCAGATGTATTGCAGGGTATAAAAGATACCCGCCGACCTGAAGTGTTCGGAACACCTACTCCTGCGGATGGAATACTCGGCGTAAAGGATATGTTGTCGATTCGTTTCAGTGAAGCGATTGCAGGCAACTACTTAGATGAAGACGCTAATTTTGAAGTAATGGGGGGTACTAACAACTTGGATATTACACAGACCACCTCATTACATTTCTCGGGAGAAGCAAGTTGCGTTGCAAAGTCGCAAGTGAGCCGTAATATGAACGACCGTCCATTTACGATAGAAGCAATGATTAAGCCGGCAGAACAGAACAAGGCGATGACCATATTCTCGTTAGGCAACACCAAGCAGAAACTACGCTTCTCGTTAACGGCAGAGAACAGACTTCGTGCAGAGATAGGAGATTCGGCAGTTGAATCAAAGATATTGAGTCCTATACTTGACTTTACCCGTTGTGTGATGACATACGACACAGCATGTGTAGTACGCTTCTATGTCGGTACTATGGATATGACAGAAGCAAGCCAACCGACACTACCCAAGTATACGGGAAGCGGTATCCTGCTATTTGGTAACACCACAGACGGAAAAGAGCCATTTTACGGCAATATATTGGAAGCACGAATATGGTCTAAAGCAGAGGCGCAAGATGATTTGTCGTTGACATACAAGAAACACTTGACAGGTTATGAGCGCGAACTTATGTCGTACTATCCAATGAATGACGGATTAGGTAATACCTGCAAAGACCTTGCGAACGGGGCTACATTGACCCTGCAAGGTACATCGTGGACACTACCTGAAGACTTGTCGCTTCATATTACGAACGGTAAAGGAGTGCAACTTGATCAAGACAAACTATCTCGTTCGGCTATTCAAGACCTTACGCTGATGTTATGGTTCAAGACCGATGAACAGACGGCCGACACAGCAGCATTGTTCAGTACAGGAGGGGGATTCAGTAATGAAGACGACGCAGAAGGGAAAGTGTTTATAGGGTTGCAGAACGGTAATGTTGTTTTGCGTCATCAAAGTCAGGAGTATGTTGCACGCGGTCAGTATGCTGACAAGCAGTGGCATCATTTGGTATATACAGTCAATCGTACCTACAATTTAGCGAACCTGTTTGTTGACGGCAATCTCTCGACTACATTCGCTGCAGATAGAATAGGCAGTATATCGAGCAACAACATGTGGTTAGGTGCTTGTCATTGGACATTGACGGATTCTTTAGGGAATAAGGTAAGTCAACCTCTCTATCCTTTCTCGGGCTATCTTGATGAATTTGTACTATTTGAACAGTCCCTGCCTAACAGCAGTATTCAAAACTTCAACAATGTCAATCCGAGCGGCGAGGAAATGGGTTTGGTTGCTTATTTGCCTTTCGCCTCACAACAATTGACCGACAATGGTCGTTTAGAACTACGCTACTCGCCCTACAATGCGCGTATCGTGCGAGATAATGACGGCGAAGTAGTAGCGGAGAAACAAAATCTGTTGTTGACCGATGCTTCGGAGATGGCAGACAAGACGGACTTTGCTCCTACACGCGATGCAACTCCAAAAACGAAGTATAATTTTGCTTGGGCATGTAATGATGACGAACTGATGATAAACTTGAAAATGCTGAATAAGGAAATCAATAAGCAGAACATATTTATTACCGTACGCAATGTAGAGGATTTGAATGGAAACCGTCTGCTTAATCCGATGTCGTGGACAGTATATGTGGATAGAAATCAGTTACGCTGGTCAGAGAATGAAAAGACAATTACGACTTATCTGAACAGTAGCAGTAACTTTGATTTGACCATCAGCAATGAAGGAGGTACCACTCGTCAGTACCAACTCACATCTCTACCCTCTTGGTTAACTGCGGTTCCCTCATCTGGTTCGTTAGCCCCACAAGGGACGCAGACTATTCATTTCACCGTTGCAGAAGGTATGAACATTGGAGATTACACCGAGTATATCTACTTGCAGGATGACCAAGACTTGTTTGAGCGTTTAGTGTTGACAGTTAAAGTAGAGTCAGTTTGTCCGTGGACGGAAGACCGGAAGGACCTTCCTATGTCGATGTCGCTTATGGGTAAAGTGCTTCTGACTAACAACAACGATACGATATATGATACGGATACACAAGACATTGTAGCCGCATTTATCAATGAGCGTTGCGTCGGGATGGCTAATATCACCTACGACAACACGACCCTCTCCAATCATGTGTATATGACAATCTATGGCAACGAAAAGATGAATAACGAATATGTACAACTTCGCCTATGGCAAGCCAATACGGGTAAGATATTCATTCTTGACGCATCGACGGTTATTCGCTTTGAGCATAAACATTGTTATGGTTGTCCTCCTGAGGCGCCGGTTACACTGACTACCTCGCAACGAAAGGTTCAGCAATTGTCGCTCAACGAAGGTTGGAACTGGAACTCATTTCATGTGAACCCGACTTATAGCAACGACATTAGCAGTATGCTTTCGACCCGTACGAACTGGACAGCAGGAGATATTGTAAAGAGTGTAGTGGGGCAAACATACAGTCAGTACACTCAATCGGGCTGGTATGGTACGCTGAATAGTTTCAATTACAAATACATCTATATGTTCTATGTGCAGAGTGATATTGCGCCTGAAATTGAGGGTAATCCTCTGACACAGAAGGATTGTACATTGACTTTCTATAAAGGCTGGAATGTATTGCCGTATTTGCTTGACAATAACCAGACGCTTACTGAAGCGATGTCGGATTATATGATACACGCTACAGCGGGTGATATACTGAAGAGCAAGGACCGTTTTGCAGTGTTCTCCTCTGCGTCGAAGTGGGAAGGTAATCTCACCTATATGGAACCAGGTCAGGGATACCTACTTTATCATCAAGGTGACCAATGCACATTTACATTCTATAATTATCAGACGATCGTGCCAGATGATACGCAGAAAGTTCCATCGTTGAAGGAAGCACCTCTGTTTGTTAATCGTTCGTCGAGCAATATGTCGGTGATAGCGACTCTTGCCGATTGGACTGGCAGAACGGATAATCTTGTATTGGCGGCTTATGTAGGCGATGAATTAGCCGGTAAGATTGATGTACACAAGACAGACAGTATGCCATTGTTCTTCCTGACGATAGGTTCAGAATTGAGCGGTGCAGTTCGTTTTGCGTTGGAACAAGACGGAGAGATAGTGGCACAGAGCGCACCTATGTTCAACTATAGTGCAGACGGCATTGTCGGTTCATTAGATAATCCGTTGCCGATATCGTTCAAGGGTAACAGCATTACTGCCCTTCCGTCGCCCTTTGTTGACAAGGTGCAGATAGTGGTTACCACCGCAGAAGACCAAGAGGTTGCTTTGACCATTTACAGTGAAAGCGGTCAACTGCTTACGACGGTGAACGGTCGGACAGAGAACGGCGTTTATACCTACGAGTGGCATAGTACGGCCGTTCCTGCAGGTATCTATATGGCTGTAGTGCAGTTGGAAGATGAAATGAAAACTATACGACTTATCAAACAGAAATAATTATGAACAGATTCATTAAAAATACATTGCATACGATTGCAATAGTGAGCGTTGCGGCATTGTCGGTTCTATGCAGTTCCTGCAATTCAGGAGTGAATATGCAACGGGAATACCCCTCATGGGAAGCCATTGATACATCTGACTTGGAGAGTTCTATGACTATTACGGGTGTTATACCCACTTCGTTACAAGAGAACGCTGATGCTACCGATTTGGTAGCAGCGTTCTCGAGCAATGAATGCTGGGGCGTAACCAATATACAGATGGTACAGGGGAAGCCCTATTTTTTCCTATATATCAATCGTCCGTTAAGCGCATCGAATGAGGTGGAGAGTACGATAACTATTCGTTATTACTGCACGAAGACCCGTTATATGTATGTACAGAAAGACGGCGTTGTTTTTACGGTTGACGGGCATATAGGGACAATAGAAGCACCTTATGAGCCTTCATTCAGTATGGAGTAGCAGAAAGGGGTTGATTGGGTATAAATCGGAGTGTTTTATACGGGGAATTGATTGTATAGCGATGGATGCTTTTTTGAGGTTGACGAATGGATGATTTCAGCGTGTCGGAGGGTATGGAAAATGTATGTTTTTTCTATATTCATCCTATATTCATCCTATATTCGTCCTATATGCGTCCTATATAAATCCTATATAAA
>CAVHKB010000069.1:0-10924 GCA_963636305.1 Prevotella sp. P5-108 | reverse complement strand
TTCTTTGCTTCGTTTCTTTTGTTCATGCAAAAGAAATGAAGAACATACTTCAATCAACGACCATTCCGTGTATGTTAATTCTTAATTGTCAATTAACCCCCTCTCCATAATTTATGCCTAATTCATGTCAATACGGCATCGCCGTCCGTCAACAAAAAAATCTCCCCTCTCTGTATATTAATTGTTAATTATTAATTGTTAATTGCCAATTGCCCCCTCCCCACCTCGTTCATCAATCAACGGCTAACCGTTCAATGTTACTCACTTCTTCCCCACATCGCACCACCACCGACATTCTTTGTTGATAACTAAATCAACTCACTATCAATCTGACTATTACAATCTCACGCAATTGTTAATAACCTGCTCAAAATCTTGTTGAAAACTTTTTCGTGGTGGAATGTGGGGAATTCAAATATAAATTCTTATCTTTGCAGCGACTATACTGAATAACAATCAAATAACCAACTATATGACTACCTTCATCGGAACAATATCGGTGCGATTGGATAGCAAAGGCAGGTTTTTCATACCCGCTTCCTATCGCAAGATACTTGCTGAATGGGGTTCTGAACGAGTGGTCATGCGTCGTGACACCGACAATGCGTGTCTTATCTTCTATCCAGAGAAAGTCTGGAATCAACGCGTCGAACAACTGAGCGCGGTCCTCGATGAATGGGACCCTAACGATCAGATGCTGCTCATGCAGTTCGTGGCAGAGGCAACCGTCTTAGATATGGATAGTCAGGGTAGGGTACTCCTCTCCAAACGAGACCTGCAGCAGATAGGTGCCGAGAACGACCTGCTGATTGTGGGTATGCGTAACCGCTTCGCAATCTGGAACAAGACCAATCTGCAGAACAGCCTGCTCTCGCCTACCGAGTTTGCTTCCCAACTGCGTACACGGATGAAACATAATCGGCAAGACAATGATTGAGCCTGCATTGCCATATCATATTCCCGCTCTGGCTAAAGAAACAATCGAACTTCTTGCCATACAACCCGATGGTATCTATGTCGATGCCACTTTCGGTGGCGGAGGTCATGCACGCCTCATTCTTAACGACCTCTCGGCTACGGGGCAACTCTATGCCTTCGACCAGGATGCCGACGCCTTCCAAAACCGTATCAACGATCCACGATTCCATTTCGTATATTCCAACTTCCGCTATCTGCAGCAGTTCCTACATTACTACGGCGTAACAACTGTCAACGGCATCATTGCCGACTTGGGCGTATCTTTCCATCACTTCGATACTCCCCAACGCGGATTTTCTTTCCGCCTCGACGGACCCTTGGATATGCGTATGAATCGCCAGGCAACCACAACAGCCGCTGATATACTCAATACATATAGCGAGGAACAACTCACAAACATCTTCCGTCTTTACGGCGAACTGCCCAATGCCCGCAACCTTGCTCGTGCCATCCTGCAACAACGCCAGCAGCAGCCTTTTGCCAATACTGCAGATTTGCTCAAAGTGGCGGAAAACAAACTCCGTCCTTACACCGACAAAAAAGAACTGTCCCAAATCTTTCAGGCGTTGCGCATCGAGGTCAACGACGAACTTGGAGCCTTGCAGGATATGCTCTCCGCCGCACGAACACTGCTCAAACCGCAAGGCAGAATCGCTATACTCACCTACCACTCGTTAGAGGACCGTATAGTAAAGAACTTCTTCCGTTCGGGAAACCTGCAAGGAGAGATACAGAAAGATTTCTACGGGAACATACTAACCCCCTTCCGTCTGCTGACGGGCAAACCTGTAACCGCCTCCCTGCAGGAAGTATACAGCAATCCTCGCTCACGCAGTGCCAAACTGAGAGTCGCAGAAAAGAAATATGAAGAACCCGTTTCGTAACATACATTGGTCAAGCCAAAAGGCGATAAGCATGATGCAGGATGTCTTGTCCGGCAACATATTCACCAAAGAAGCAGTACGCAAACAGTGGCCTCTCATCGCCCTCATTGCGTTCTTTATATTCGTATATATCAACAACGGATTCAAAACGGTCGGACAACAAACGCAAATCAAACAACTGCAGAAGGAAATACGCGAAGCCCGATTTACTATGTTGGACCTCTCTGCCGACTATGTCAAAATAAGCAAGTCGTCTGCAATCGCAAAGCAGTTGCAAGCCGACAACAGCCGTGTCAAAGAACCTTCACAACCGGCGATATTAGTAGAGTAAGATGGACGATAAACGACGAGATACCATTGTTCGGTTTGCCCTCGTATTTCTTATGATGGTAATAGGCTTCATTGCCGTTTGTGTCAAAATCATCGCAACACAATTCGGCAGTCGTCACGATAGCCTGATTGCAATCGCCGAGCGTACTGTCTCACGCAACGAAGTCATATTGCCCAATCGGGGAAACATCTACGATTGCAACGGCAATCTATTAGCGGGGAGCGCACCTACCTACAAACTCTATATGGACACCCGCGTACCTGCCCTGCACAAAGATAATGGCAAGTTGTTCTATCAGTACATCGACTCTCTTTCCTACGCCCTCTCCAACTACTTCAACGACCGTACCCCAAGCGAATACAAACGCTTGATAGTCAATGGCTACAAGGCAGGAAACGGAAGACTCCCGCTTACCAAAGGCCGTATTACCTATAAGCAACTAAAAGATGTCAAGCAAATGCCGTTGTTCCGACTGGGAAGAAACAAAAGCGGACTGCTCGAAACAGAGTATTACCAGCGTATAAAACCCTACGGACTTCTCGCATCCCGCACCATAGGAAGCATCTACGGCGGAAATGGAAGGGGCAATGCAGGATTGGAACTGTCCTACGAGAACGAACTGCGAGGAGTGGAAGGACATAAACAGGTGGAAATGATCGACGGCAGGGTCATAGTATCTTCCAACACCGAAGCCGTTGACGGATTAGATATCCTGACTACTATTGACGCCGACCTGCAAGATATTGTGGAGAACCAACTCATGTACATGATGGATAGCCTGAAGCCCGATTGGGGCTGCTGTGTACTTATGGAAGTCAAAACAGGAGAAATAAAGGCAATAGCCAACTTAGGAGATGTAAATGGGAAGTATATCGAAGATAAAAACTACGCAACAACACGCATCGAACCAGGCTCTACATTCAAAACCTATTCCTTAATGGCTGTACTCGACGAAGGAAAGTACTCCTTAAACGATACCTTGGACCTCGAAAATGGAAAGTGGGTATATAAAGACTCGAAGAACCCTATCACCGACAGTCATAAACACAGCAAAGCAACTGTGTTGCAGGCATTTGCTGCCTCAAGCAATGTAGGCTTGGCTAAAATGGTAACGCAGACCTATGAAGAGAAAGCCGACCGTTTCGTCAACAAATTAGATAAGATGGGCGTCCGCGACAGCATCATCTTCCAAATAACAGGCACCGATCAACCCTTGATACAAGTACCCGACGACAAAGAAACCTTATCCCGTATGGCTTTCGGCTACTCTGTAGAACTACCACCTATAGCACTGCTGATGTTCTATAACGCTATCGCTAACGATGGGAAAATGATTCGTCCGTTCCTTGTCAAAGAAATACAACACGACGGCGAAACCGTACAACGCTTCAAGACCTCCGTCGTTAACTCGTCAATATGCAAATCCTCCACCCTCCGTGATGTAAAGAAAGGATTAGAGGCCGTCGTCTGGGACAACGACTACGGTACGGCTTCCGTCGACCCCTGGGGCAACAAAAAAGCACAAGGCAACATAGTGCATGTAGCAGGCAAAACAGGCACGGCGCGTGTATTAAGCGGCAAAGATTACGACAAAAACAACCACCGATACTTGTTCTGTGGATACTTCCCTATGGAACAGCCGCAGTATAGTTGTATATTCATCCTGCAACGACCCAAAGGCAGAACCGATGCAGGCAAACATTGTGGCGGCTCTGTAAATAAGATAGCCGAAAAAACCATTGCCCGTCAAGGTGCTATATCCATCCAAACACGCTATGCGGATGAAAACAACCGCCTGCTACCCTCCATCAAACGGGGTAAGCAGTCCGCTATAAAAAAGGCGGCAGCAGGTACCAAGATAAAAATAGAACACAACAACGCAGAATGGGCAAAAGTAAATGCTGACTTCGAGGCAGAAGAACTCCAAATAACTCAAAACCTTGTACCCAATGTCTTGGGTATGGGAGCCAAAGACGCTGTCTATGCTATCGAACAAACAGGAATGATGGCACGAATAAGCGGAAAAGGACGAGTCGTACAACAGAGTCTTCCCTCCGGCACTCCTGTACTGAAAGGTGGTACAGTCTGGCTCGAACTGAAACCCTGAAAAAGAACAACCTGACAACAAGAAATACTATGCAACTAAAGGAACTCATAGCCCCCTTACAACCTCTCTCACTATCGGGAGATACAGAGGTGGAAATAACAGGTATCCAATTCGATTCTCGCTTGGTGCAACCCGGCAACTTGTTTGTGGCTACCCCAGGTACAGTAGTCGACGGACACGACTATATCAACCGCGCACTGGAAGCAGGGGCTGCGGCTATCGTATGCGAACATCCTGTCAACCTGCCAATAGAGCGATGCATTATAGTCCCCTCATCAACCAAAGCCTTGGGACTATTGGCAAGCCGTTGGTATGCTAACCCCTCGCAACAACTCACCTTGGTGGGAGTAACCGGCACCAATGGCAAAACAACCATCGCAACACTCCTCTACCACCTGACACGCGCCTTTGGTCATAAGACCGGCCTACTGTCCACCGTCTGCAACTATATCAACGACATTCCTGTCCCCTCCACACATACTACCCCCGACGCTCTGGAACTCAACCGTCTGCTTCGCCAAATGGTCGATGCAGGCTGCCAATATGCTTTCATGGAGGTCAGTAGTCACTCCATTGCACAAAACCGCATCGAAGGATTGGACTTCGATGGCGCAATCTTCACTAATCTCACTCGCGACCATATAGATTTCCACAAGACATTCGACAACTACCGCGACACAAAGAAATTGCTCTTCGACAACTTGAAACCCAATGCCTTCGCCATTACCAACAAAGACGACCGCAATGGCTTGGTCATGACGCAGAACACCAAAGCACATATCAAAACCTATTCCACTCAATCTGTTGCAGATTACACCGCGAAGATAATCGAGGAGGGTTTCGATGGGATGTCCCTGCTCATCAACCGCCAGGAAGTATTCGTCCCCCTTGTAGGACGCTTCAATGTATCTAACATCCTCGCAATCTACGCCACTGCTCTTTCTCTCGGCTTCCCATCCAACGAGGTACTGCGTATAATCAGCACCCTTCGCCCTGTCAATGGACGGTTTGAGACAATCCATTCTCCAAAGGGATGGACGGCAATAGTCGACTATGCCCACACGCCCGACGCATTGGAGAATGTAATAAACACTATCAACGAGATACGCACCCCCTCCGCTCAACTCATCACCGTAGTAGGCTGCGGAGGCAATCGCGACAAGGGCAAACGACCTATGATGGCGCATATTGCTCGGCAAGGCTCTGGCAAACTCATCCTCACCTCCGACAATCCCCGTGACGAGCAGCCCGCTGACATCATCCACGATATGTTGGAAGGTCTTTCTCCCGACGAGCAACGCTCAACGCTCGTCATCGAAGACCGCCGCACTGCCATTCAAACAGCCTGCGCTTTGGCGAACAAGAACGATGTTATCCTTGTCGCAGGCAAAGGGCATGAAGACTACCAGATAATCAATGGCGTAAAGCACCATTTCGACGACCACGAAGTAATAAGACAATACCTATAAAACTATGCTCTATCATCTTTTTTCATACCTCGACCGTACTTTCGACCTGCCCGGTGCAGGAATGTTCCAATACATCTCTTTCCGTTCAGGCTTGGCATTCATCATCGCCATGCTCACTGCCACCTTGTTCGGTAAACGCATCATCAATTTCCTGCAGAAGAAACAAATAGGGGAAACCATTCGCAACTTGGGACTGGAAGGACAGATGCAGAAAAAAGGTACGCCCACAATGGGAGGCATCATCATCATTCTTTCCATCCTCCTGCCTGTCCTCCTCTTTTGCGACCTTACCAATGTCTATGTCATCCTCCTTGTCATCTCCACTGTCCTGCTTGGCTTCTTGGGATTCCTCGATGACTATATCAAAGTCTTCAAGCATAACAAAGAAGGACTCAACGGACGCTTCAAGATTTTCGGACAAGTGGGAGTAGGACTGATTCTCGGACTGACCATGTGGCTCGCTCCCGATGTCGTCATTCGCGAGAATGTCGAGACCCGTGTCCAGGACCATATCGAAAGTGTCAACTATGCCAACCGCGACCAGAAATCTACCTCCACCACCATTCCCTTTGTCAAGAACAATAACTTCAACTATGCCGACCTCTTCTCTTGGGCTGGCAATGCCAAACAGACACTTGGGTGGATATTTTTTATCCTTGTCTGTATCTTTATCGTCACAGCAGTGTCCAACGGAGCCAACCTCACCGACGGACTCGACGGACTCTCTGCAGGCACAAGCGGCATCGCAGGCGTCGCACTGGGTATCCTGGCGTATGTGTCAGGCAACATACGCTATGCCGCCTTCCTGAACATAATGTACATACCCGGTATCGGCGAGATGGTGGTCTTCTCCAGTGCGTTTATCGGCGCGCTGATAGGTTTCCTCTGGTTCAATGCCTATCCCGCACAAGTCTTCATGGGCGATACAGGCTCTCTCACCATTGGTGGCATCATCGGCGTCTTGGCGGTCATTCTGCACAAAGAACTCCTCCTGCCCATTCTCTGTGGCGTCTTCTTGGTCGAAAGTCTCTCGGTCATCATGCAAACCTCCTACTTCCGCTTCACCAAGCGCAAAACAGGCACGGGCCGCCGTATATTCAAGATGACACCCCTACACCACCATTTTCAGAAAGACGGTAACGCAGGCATACAGGCACTCTGGCAGAAGCCTTTGCAGGCACACCCCGAAAACAAAATCGTCGTACGCTTCTGGATAGTGGCACTTATTCTGGCCGTACTGACTATCTTAACCCTCAAAATGAGATAAAATGAACAACAATCAACCAATCATACCCCGTCTTGTGGTCTTGGGCGCAGGCGAGAGTGGCACAGGTGCTGCCATACTTGCCCAACAGAAAGGTTTCGATGTATTCGTATCCGACTGCTCCCAAATCAATCCTATCTACAAAGCCCTCCTCGAGCAACACAGCATTGCATGGGAAGAAGGGCAGCATACCGAGAGTAGCATCCTATCGGCTACAGAGGTCGTCAAAAGTCCGGGAATCCCCGCTTCCGCACCCATCGTGCAGGCACTCTCCCACCGTAACATCCCCATTCTCTCCGAGATAGAGTTCGCCGCACGCTACACATCAGCCAAAATGATATGTATAACCGGTAGCAATGGCAAAACCACCACCACTTCTCTCATCTACGACATTCTCTGCCGTGCCGGACTCAATGTCGGGCTGGCAGGAAACATAGGCAACAGTCTCGCCCTCCAAGTCGCACAAAACGACCACGACTACTATGTCATCGAACTATCCTCCTTCCAACTGGACAATATGTACGACTTCCGTGCCGATATAGCCATTCTCATGAATATCACACCCGACCACCTCGACCGCTACGACTATTGCTTCCAAAAGTACATCGATGCCAAGTTCCGTATCACGCAAAACCAACGCAAAGAGGACGCCTTCATCTATTGGAGCGATGACCCTGTCATCAACCGACAACTACAACAACTCCACCTTACCGCTACCCTCTATCCTTTCGGACTCAATCGGCAGCATAATGTAGCCTACATAGAAGGCGACCAATGCATCATCAATGCACCTGACGCCACCGCACTTGCCATGCAGGTCAGCCAACTCTCACTCAAAGGCAGACACAACCAACTCAATTCAATGGCAGCAGGTCTCGCTGCGCAAATACTCAATATCCATAACGACATCATTCGCCAAGCACTCAGCCAGTTCAAAGGTGTCGAACACCGACTGCAGTATGTAGCCACAGTTCGCAATGTCCGTTTCATCAACGACTCCAAAGCCACCAATGTCAATTCCTGCTGGTACGCCCTCGAGAGCATGGACACACCCACTGTTCTCATACTTGGAGGCAAAGACAAAGGAAACGACTACTCCGAAATCGACAACTTGGTACGACAGAAATGCCACACCCTTGTCTTCATGGGACTTCATAACGAGAAACTCCACGAGCATTTCGACTCCTTCGGCTTGCAAATCATCGACACCGACAATATACATTCGGCGGTGCTGCAGGCCTACAACGCTGCACACGAGGGGGACACCGTTCTCCTCTCCCCTTGCTGTGCCAGTTTCGACCTTTTCCGCTCCTACGAAGACAGAGGAGAACAATTTATCCACGAGGTAAAACAACTCTGACGAATGCAAGAAAACAAGCAAATATCATCCAACCCCTTCCAGCACAAATACATCGACAAAGGGTTCTGGTTCATATTGATCGCGCTCATAGTATGCTCCATCATCAGCATCTTCAGCGCAAGCAGTACGCTCATCAACAAAGCCATGGCAAATGGGGCGAACGCCTACCAACCTATCCTCTCCCATATCACTTTCCTTCTTGTAGGTGCTGTCCTCGCCTATGGTATTCAGTTCCTGCCAAGTTGGTTCATACGCTTCTGCGGCTATCTCGGACTCGTCTTCAGTTTCGTCTGCTTGATTCTTATGTATGTCCCCGCACTCCAGGTATCAGCCAACGATGCCGTCAGGTGGATCAAGTTAGGACCCGTACAGTTCCAGCCCTCTGAAGTGGCGAAACTCACACTTGTCATCGTCGCTGCCGACCTCTTGGGACGAATAAAGACCGAGAACGACCGTAAAAAGTACTTCTGGATCGTCTTGGCACTCACTGCCCTCATCTGCGCACCCATCGTCATAGGAAACCTCAGTTCCGCTGTATTGATTGGGCTTGTCATTTGCCTCCTCCTCTTCATCGCACGCATACCCTGCAAATGGCTCTTGGGCGTCGGAGGCGTTCTCCTGCTGCTGCTCGTCTGTGGCTACTTCATTGTCAAGTTTGCCTTCCTCCAACGCGATATCGACCTCCCGAAACCTCTCCGACGGGCTTCCGTCTGGGTCGGACGAATCGACGATTTTGTCGAAAACAAACAGACAGGCAACGACAACAATACCATTCGGATTACCGACGACAACTACCAATCTATCATGGCGGAAACCGCTGTGGCACGAGGAGGACAGTCCCTCTTTGGAGTTCTGCCAGGAAACTCTGTCATGCGCAATAAACTGCCATTGGCTTACATGGACTTCATCTTTGCTATCATCGTCGAAGAAACGGGCATCTTCGGAGCAATAGGACTAATCTCCCTCTACCTCTGCATCCTCGGTAGAGCCTGCATCGCTACCAGCAAGTATGCCGACTACTCCGCACTGCTTATGGTCATGGGACTCGCTATCATGCTCACCACACAGGCGTTCATCTCTATGGCAGTGGCGGTCGGACTTGGTCCCGTCACAGGGCAACCACTCCCCCTTATCTCCAAAGGAGGCACGGGAATACTCACCACTTGCCTCTACTTTGGTATCATGATGTCCGTCTGCCGCGAGCAGAATATGAGGCGCGACATCGAACAGCAGTCCGTCATCGAAAGTCGAAACCTCGTTCCCGACATCGAGGTCGAAGATGCACTGCATACACCTGAAAACGAATAACCACCTATAATACTCCTATCTTATGAACTATCTCATCTCAGGCGGCGGAACAGGAGGACATATCTTCCCCGCTATAAGCATCGCCAATGCTATATGCAAACAGGACCCTCAAGCCAACATACTATTCATAGGCGCAAAAGGACGAATGGAAATGGAACGCGTACCACAGGCAGGCTACAACATCATCGGACTACCCGTACGGGGCTTCGACCGGAAGCACCTGTGGCGTAACATATCCGTTCTCTGCGACCTCCTCAAGAGTATGCGCCAAGCCAAGCGTATCATTCGCGATTTCCGACCCGATGTAGGCGTTGGGGTAGGGGGGTACGCCAGCGGAGCAGCCATGAAGGTCGCCGCACGAATGGGAATACCTATCCTCCTGCAGGAACAGAACGGATTTGCAGGCGTCACCAACAAGATGCTGCGCAACGATGCGGCGGTCATCTGCGTCGCATACCAAGGCATGGAACGGTTCTTCCCCGAACGGAAAATCATACTCACAGGAAACCCCGTCCGTCAGAATCTGGAGGGAGGAGATCGCACAGAGGCTGCACAGCACTTCCACCTTCATAGCGATAAGAAAACACTCCTTATCATCGGCGGTAGCCTCGGCGCACGGACAATCAACGACACCATCATCAGTGCCTTGCCCGCACTGCAGAAAGCCGATATACAGGTAATATGGCAAACAGGCAAAACCTATTTCCCGAAATGCAAACAAGCCGCCGACGCGCTACAAGCCGACTGGCTCCTATGCACCGACTTCCTCACACGCATGGACCTCGCCTATGCCCTCGCCGATGTCGTCATCTCCCGTGCAGGAGCAAGCAGCATTAGCGAACTCTGCCTGCTCGGCAAACCCGCCATTCTCGTCCCCTCACCCAATGTGGCGGAAGACCACCAGACGCACAACGCAATGGCGCTCGTCGAGAAAGATGCCGCCATACTCGTCAAAGACAGTATGGCACAGCAGCAACTCGTTCCCGCTGCCCTCGCCCTCATAAAGAACGAACAGCGATTGCAGTCTTTGCATACCAACTGCCTCGCCCTCGCACAGCGCAACTCGGCGGAACGCATCGCAACAGAAGTCATCAAACTTGCCAAACAATACCGCAACCCCTCCGCCAAGCCCCATTAATCCTACCACTTCCAAAGGATTTATATAGGTTTTATATAGGACGCATATAGGACGAATATAGGATGAATATAGGAAGAACCTCCAA